>NZ_DLIY01000027.1:5266-12757 GCF_002483985.1 Dysgonomonas sp. UBA7630 | reverse complement strand
GAAAAAGCAAAAGAAATAATTCTTTCATCATTTCCACATCTACACTTTTATATTTTAGATTTATCTAATAATATAAGAGCTTTGTACTTTCGTTCCATAGAGAAGCAAACCTCAGCTATTAAAGAATAAAAAAGTAACAATAAAATACATATCGAAAAGTGTCACTTTTGTCACCTTTTGAATAAAAAAGCACGAAAAGAATAAGAATAACAAAAAGTTATAAAAAAGAGTTTACCGTCTACTCTTTTCATTATATATGTAAAAGACTTCATCGAAAATTCTTATCTTTGTTACTATTCGTAATTTTAAAACATAACATATTATGTCTAAAGAAATACTTAAACTAAAACCGCAACAGTTGTGGAAACACTTCTACGACCTGACCCAGATTCCTCGCCCTACAGGACAGATGAAGGAGGTGACAAAATTTGTCATCGATTTCGGTAAATCACTGGGACTAGAAGTAAAACAAGACAAAACAGGCAACATTGTTATCACCAAGCCTGCTACCAAAGGAATGGAAAAAGCTCCGGTAGTGATACTTCAGTCGCACTTGGATATGGTTCCTCAGAAGAACTCGAATGTAAAGCATGACTTCACAAAAGACCCTATAGAAACCCAAATAGATGGCAGCCGAGTAAAGGCCAAGTCTACCACATTGGGTGCAGACAACGGAATCGGAGCTGCCGCCATGATGGCTGTCCTCGAAGACACGACACTGAAACATGGAAAAATAGAAGCCTTGTTTACAGTAGACGAAGAGGTAGGNNAGGAAACGTATTGCTGAATCTGGATACCGAAGAGATCGGCGAGCTATGCGTAGGTTGCGCCGGAGGTGCAGACGTTAATGCCGACTGGGAATTTAAAGATGCAGAAGTACCAGCAGGTGATATTGCTTATAAAATATCGCTTACAGGCCTTAGAGGAGGTCACTCGGGAACTGAAATACACATGGGAAGAGCAAATGCCAACAAGCTTATGTTTTACTTCCTCAAAGAAGCAGTAAGCAATTACGAGGTGCGTTTGTCTGCCATCGATGGCGGTTCATTAAGGAATGCGATCCCTCGTGAAGCTGTAGCTATCGTTACTCTACCCGAAGAAGATGAGAAAGACTTCCTAAAACTGGTAAAAGAGTACGAAAAGATATTTAAAGAAGAATATAAAGCTGTAGAGGCAAACCTTTCATTCAAAGCAGCAAAAACAGATCTACCTAAAACGCTTATCCCAGAGGAAATACAAGACAGTGTCATCAATGCTGTTATTGGTTGCCAAAATGGAGTAATCAGCATGCTAACCGACTTTGAAGGCATTGTAGAAACTTCTACAAACTTAGCCTCTGTTAAATCTGAAGCAGGTCGTATTTCGGCGAAAATGCTGGCTCGTAGCTCTTCCGAAACACGCAAAGATGAAATTTGCTCAAGCCTCGAAAGTGTATTCGCCCTTGCAGGTGCAAAGGTATCCATCGAAAATGGTTATCCGGGATGGCAGCCGAATGCTCAATCGGATACGCTAAATATGATGGCTAAATTATACAAAGATATGTATAACGAAGATGCCCATGTAGTAGTGGTACATGCAGGATTAGAATGTGGTATCATTTTGGGTAGCACACCGGGTTTAGACATTGTATCGTTTGGCCCTACTATCTTAAACGCACACTCTCCTGATGAGTTTGTAGAAATAGATACAGTAAGCAAATTCTATAATTATCTGGTTAAAACCCTAGAGAACATAAAATAAAAGAAGAAACGGCGGGAAATTTTAAAATACCCGCCGTTTTACTTTTCTAATCTATCGTTTATATATCAATCGAAAGGGATTATTCCTCCATCCGTCAGGTCTGCTAAAGACACTTTAAAGGTTGCAGACGTTGCAGCCTTGCCTAATGCTCCTCTGAAAGTTATACGTTTACCACCTTCGATATTTCCTTTGTATATCTCCTTTTCGCCTAGAACAGTATCGCCGGTAGCAATCTGTCTTACAAATACCAGCTTCACAGTAACATCTTTACCTGCTGTTGCATGCCTATCTGTNNATTTTGCGTTCTCTAAATTTATCAATATTCGTATTACATAGGTCACCCCATCCCCAAGATACTTCTGAGCTACGAGTAGGAATGCCTTCGGCTATGGATATTCCGGAATAAAAAGGAGTAATCACACAGCCAATTGTAGTTGTACCTTCGGGCAAAGAACATGTATTGGCATCGGTCACTTCAACGGTCACCTCAGACCACATCGGCTGTAAGGTTACCTGTATTGGCACATCCGGGTTATTCGCAGCTACCGAGAAATTAACCTTTTCGTAGTATATATATCTACTACCCATATTTCCCATTATCCATGTAGGAGGATTCTCAAAATAGTCAGTATAGAAATTATTATCCTTTACATCAATTGCTCCTTCTGTTGGAAGTGAGCTCATACCTCCGGTCGGATAAGAGATAAAAGCAATATAATAGTTACCTTCAGGGAGTTCCTCCGTTAGCTGCCCAACCATTTCTTTAAACTTCCACCCTTTCACTCCTTTGCCACTCTCTTTCTCGTAAATGATATAAAAGAGTTGATTGTTATAGGTGTCAGCTTTCAATGATTTAACATCTACACTAAAGTTAGATACATCAAACGTAACCTTATACGTTTTGCTTGTTGTGGGCACTTGTTCCGAATCATTGCTGCAAGACGCAAACAGAATAGTTGCGCATAGAAAAAATAGTAGTTTTTTCATTACGTTAATAGTTTTGTTAAGTTTATATCCGCCATTATTAATTACAATAATAATGACGCATAAAGATATACAATATAATTCATTATAGGCAATTTATAAAAGAAAAGAGAGCAAGACAATACGCCTTACTCTCTATAGCTTTTATTTTATATTTTCGTTATTTGAAGCCTTTCACTTTTTCTCGGGCTTCTGCTTATACTTAGACAATATAGCCAATATTTCGTCAGAAACATTTCCGAAAATAGAAATGCCCGAAGCTCCGTTTTCCAAAGCATATTTTATCCCGGCTTCGATCTCTTCATTATTCTTAAAGTCGGGTATATACAATCCCGCATAGAGAGGGAAACGACCGTCTATACCTCTCAATCCCTGCTTAACGGCATCACCGATCCATGGTACATCTTCTTTATAGAAACCATGATAGATCATCGGATAAACAGCATCCAAAGGCCAGTTTGTCCAATCCTGTCTTACCAAACGCTTGGCTACGTCGGGAGTCGGAAACACGGCAGCAGTAAGCGGCTTATGATGGGCTTTTGCCACATCTCCAATCTTATTCACAATTGCCGTTACAGCATCGTATCTGAAAGATTTCCACGAGAGGTTTTCCTGAGGATACTGAATACTGTCTATGTCTTTATGATATTTTTCTTTAAACTTAGCCTTACATACATCGCAATAGCAAAAATCGTATTCGGGCAATTCTTGTGTTTGAACAATACCATAAACGTCCCACAGATTAACCGCCAATATCACATCACTGAAGCGAACATAATCCATGTGGATGCCATCAACATAATCTTTAGACAATGCATTCTCTACTTCTTTGGTCAGAAACTCCGCAACCTCGGGACGAGAAGGACACATCCATCTGTAATAATCTACATACGGCGGATGATCGGCACACGATTCGCCCTTTCTGTTTACAGCTGCCCATTCAGGGTGAGTCTTCAATGCATCTCCCCTATTCATTATCCACATCCAACGGTGAGCTTCCAATCCCTGAGCTTTTGCCGCCCTATAATGCTTCTCACTATCGGCTTCGAAGAAAATGCCTGCAATACCCGCATCATGATATTTTTTATACCTCACAGCCAGTTCCTCTTCCGTATCAGAATCCTGAGGGTTAATCCACACCCAATGTTTGTAAGTATTTTCTGCCTGCTTATTACCAATATTGCTTGTACAATTCGAGAACAAAAAAGGCAATAGTAATAAGGTCAACCAGTAAATTTTAAAATGGTTTCGCATAGTTTTTTTATTTTTCATTTAGTTATCAATCCTTCTTCATTAAGATAAATCTTCTTACCCGAGGCATCTTTGATAGAAACTTCGAATCTCCTGCCGGTAGAAGACAGTTCGAGTTTGTTTCTTTTATTATCAATATCGAATTCCGACTTATCCATTTTTAGCTCTGTAAAGTTAGTTGCGTAACGCTGATGCGCACGCCTATAGTCTTGCTGCTTATAGTACACAAGCCATAAATATTGTTTTTGCTTTTCAGTATATGGCAATACAAACTGAGGTTGTTTTTCCCCTGCTTTGTTTTTCGAAAAGAATAAATAGCCCCATCTTTCAGGTCTATGCATATCGACAACACCTTGAGGAGACCATACCCAGTTATTTTCAGGTAATACCTTCCCTGCACTATCTTTTCTTTTCACATACTTATCATTTACAATATCTGTTTCCCATTGCACTCTCGAGAAGTTAATACGCCATACGTCTTTATCTTTAGGAACATTTATTGCATTCCCCAAGGTAAGAGCCCTGAAAGGAATCGCCATCTCTACCGCCCAACCGGTATCTGTATCGTCTGCCTTATTGATAGTACCCTGTACTTTTACGGCATGCTGCATCCCCTGAGTATCCCAACTAAAGAGCGCTGAACCGCCACTCCGATAAGGTTTGGGCATAAACAAGTCGAAAATATTATTATATGCATTTATCTCTATTTCAAAGTAGTTGTGGGCAGTGTTTAATGGATCTATAAACACTTCGAAATCATTATCAAAAAACACAATCTCATCGCGCTTGGTCAAGGTAGCCCATACATGCGGATCTTTTAACTCAGCCGCTATATAAAGATATGATTCGTCCCAAAGCATTTTTACACGGGTATCATAATATGGTTTAGGCTTGGCATCGCCCTCTATATCTTGAAAATGATCAGACCAAACGGCATTCAGCCACACTTGATCATTAATATCGCCATCAATTGTCGGTGCTTTAGATGCATAAGGTACTACGTAGTTTGCCGGAATAGTAAATAGGTTTTCATATCCCTTAAAGTGGTTCTGGGCATAACAAAAATTAAAAACAAGAAGAAAAGAAATAGAACAAAATAATTTTATATAATTCATTTTACTGATTTTGAAATTTAAGGATATCACGAAGTTCAGCCACCCCCTCAGAAGCACCCTTCTTTATAAAGTGTATTCCGGGCTGATGTACATTCACTTCTTTCGGGTCGATCAGATAGACAGGCACACCCGCATGCACATAATTAAGCAAGCCAGCGGCAGGATATACGTTCATCGATGTACCTATCACGACAAAAATATCGGCCGTTTGCACAATTTTCATTGCTTTTTCTATCATGGGCACAGCCTCTCCAAACCAAACAATGTGAGGACGAAGCTGCGAACCTTTTTCACACTTGTCTCCAAGGTGAATCTCACAATTATCAGGAGTCAAGGTATAAATCAACGATGGATCAACCGTCGAACGCACTTTACTCAACTCCCCATGAAGATGTAAAACATTTGTGCTGCCTGCTCTCTCATGCAGTTCATCCACATTTTGTGTTATAATGGAAACTTTATATTCTTTTTCCATCTCCACTAATCCTACATGTCCTTTATTGGGCTTAGCCTCAAAAGCAGCCTTGCGGCGGGCATTATAAAAATCAAGCACCAGTTGAGGGTTTCGGCTGAATCCTTCAGGAGTGGCAACATCTTCGATAGAGTATTGCTCCCACAGTCCGCCGGAGTCTCTAAAAGTGGCAATACCACTCTCTGCACTCATCCCTGCACCGGTTAATACAACAATATGTCTCATAAACTATTAAAAAAATGTAAGTAGCATATACAAATATAGTTTTTTCAGGGGTAATTTTTATTAAAGTCCCATGAAAAGAATTACTTTTGTTGGCAAATTTAAATAAACATTCAGTCATATCATGAAATAATACTTCTTTGACATACGAGACTGATATAAAACGAAAAGAATATGGATAAAATTAGTTACGCTCTAGGTTTAAGCATCGGAAATAATTTTCTTAGCTCAGGTATCAATAAAGTTGATTTCGACTCTTTCCTTAAAGGAATGAAGGATGTAATCAACGGAGGAGACTCTGACATGGATTATGAAGAAGCTAAACAAGTGATTAACGACTATTTCACCAAATTACAAGACGAGAAATTGAATATCAACCTCAAAGCAGGTGAAGAATTTCTATCTATCAACAAAAACAAAGCAGGTGTAGTAACACTTCCTAGTGGACTACAATACGAAATACTTAAAAAAGGTGATGGCCCTAAACCGGCTCTTACAGATCAGGTTAAGTGCCACTATCACGGTACGCTTATCGATGGCACAGTATTCGATAGTTCTGTAAAACGCGGACAGCCTGCCACATTTGGTGTTAATCAGGTAATACCGGGATGGGTAGAAGCCCTTCAATTAATGCCTGTAGGTTCGAAATGGAAATTATTTATCCCTTCTGATCTTGCTTATGGCAAAGCAGGAGCAGGGCAATCGATCGAACCGAATTCAACTTTAATTTTCGAAGTGGAAATTTTAGATATTGTCAAATAATAATTCAGTTTAAAAAATGAAAAAAATTCAAGTTGTGGCTCTTTCGGCTATTGTAGCTTTCGGAGCATTATTTACATCTTGTGGTGGAAATGTTTCTACAAACGTTCCATTAAAGACCGATCTCGATACTATTTCTTACGCTTTTGGTGCTAGCCTTTACGAGCAAGGATTGTCTATGCATCTACAACAACTAGGTATAATAGGCGATACTACAAGCATCAAAGCCGGATATCTTAGCAAAATAAGTGCAGAAACTGATGCTCAGAAAAAAACAGCATTGGAAAAAGAGATGAAAGCTAAAATGGATTCTGTAGTAAAATCAAACGCAAGAAACATCTCTGAGTTCTTAAACGGACTAAAAGAATCGTTAAATGCACCTGAATCAAAAGCTGCTTATATGGCCGGAGTATCAGTTGGAGGTCAGATATCAAAACAAATGATGCCTGGTATCATACAACAAATATATGGTCCTAATTCGAAAGAAAAACTAAACAGCGATGCATTCCTTGCTGCAATGGCTACAGCTATGAAACAAGGCAAATTTGCAGTTGCTGATCCATCTACAGTATTCAATACAAAAATGCAAGAAGCTCAGGCTAAAGCTCAAGCAAGAGAAGAAGAAGAATTGAAGAAAGCAAATGCAGGAGTAATTGCTGAAGGAGAAAAATTCCTTGCCGAAAACAAAACAAAAGAAGGTGTTGTTGCTCTACCTAGCGGATTGCAATACAAAGTTGTAAAAGAAGGAACAGGAGCTAAACCAGCTGCAGCAGATATGGTAAAAGTGAACTACAAAGGTACACTTCTAGACGGTACTGTATTTGACAGCAACGAAGGTAAAGAGCCAATCACATTCAACGCTAACCGCGTTATCAAAGGATGGACTGAAGCTTTACAGTTGATGCCTGTAGGATCAAAATGGATTCTTTATATCCCTTACGATCTTGC
>NZ_DLIY01000027.1:0-5192 GCF_002483985.1 Dysgonomonas sp. UBA7630 | reverse complement strand
CATACAGATTGTAAAAAATATCATATATTTGAGATATAATAACGATAAAACGCTCATATTATGCAAAAAATTGACAAACTTGATAAAAAGATTCTAGAGATTATATCCCAGAATGCAAGAATTCCATTTAAGGATGTAGCTCTCGAATGTGGTGTTTCACGTGCCGCAATCCATCAGCGTGTACAACGCATGATCGAGATGGATGTAATCGTAGGTTCCGGATATTTTGTTAATCCTAAAGTTCTTGGTTACAACACTTGTACATATATAGGAGTAAAACTCGAAAGAGGCTCAATGTATAAAACAGTAATTCCTGAATTGGATAAGATTCCTGAAATTGTAGAATCTCATTTTACAACGGGCCCATACACCATTCTGATCAAGTTGTATGCAAAGGATAACGAGCACTTGATGGACTTGCTGAACAACAAAATCCAAGACATTCCGGGAGTTGTAGCTACAGAAACTATGATTTCTTTGAGTCAGGGAGTAAAACGCCAGATTCCGATATCTAAATCCGAATAATCGAAACTTATTATATACTATTATAGATGAGAAGGATAATTGAAGCGAAATCAATTATCCTTCTCATTTATCTTATTATAACTTAAATAAGTAAGGTAAAACAAATGAAAGAAGTATTTTTTTAATATTTTTGTACCGTCGTTTGATAAGGATAGCCATACNNATGAAGAAAGAGAATATCATATTGAGGTTATTAAAGAATATTTATGTAAAGAACATACTGATGATGATTGGGGCCTTTGTGGGACTGGTTATAATCGTATTGTTTCTTCTCAATTTTTATACCAAGCATAATGAGTCCATCACTGTTCCTACCGTAAAAGGACTGCAAGTACAAGAAGCAGCGGGGATACTGGAATCGTCGGATTTGAGATACGAGATCAGTGATTCCATCTTCCAAGCGGAAGGTGCTCCCGGATCTATTATCGAACAGATACCGAAAGAGCAATCGAAAGTTAAAAAAGGGCGTACCGTATTTTTAGTTATAAAAGCTAAAAGTGTGCAGCTGGTATCTGTGCCCGAACTGAAAGACTATTCGAGAAGGCAAGCCGAAGCTCAGTTAGCTTCGTTAGGCTTTAACAAAGTAACCATACAGGAAGTACCTGCCGCTTATAAAGGGTTAGTTATATCTATTTCGTATAGAGGAAAACAGCTAACACCGAATCAGAAAATACCAAAAGGATCTCCGCTGGTAATGACCGTAGGAGCCGGAGGTGATATAAGTGAGGGAGACAGTATATCTGAACAATCTGACTCACAAGACATCGAAAAATCTTTTTTTGAATAATGATCGACGATTCATTTGATGAAATAGATGACCTTTCGGAAGACGAACTTGTAGAAGATCAGAATTCCGAGTTATTTGAACACTATCGCTTTGTAGCTGATAAAGGTCAGGGTATGATACGCGTTGATAAATATCTGGCTATGCATATAGTTGGAGTTTCGCGCAACCGCATACAACAAGCAGCCGAAGCAGACTGCATATTAGTAAATAATACTCCGGTAAAATCCAACTACAGAATCAAGCCGCTCGACGTCATATCGGTGGTTATGAATCGCCCTCCACGGGAGTTGGAAATTATACCTGAGGACATCCCATTAGATGTAGTATATGAAGATGAAGACCTAATGGTGATAAACAAACCGCCGGGTCTTGTTGTGCATCCGGGATTTGGTAATTATCAGGGCACAATGGTAAATGCTATCGCATACCGATTGAAAGATACGCCGGAATATGATTCGAAAGATCCTCGATTGGGTATTGTGCATCGGATCGACAAAGACACATCGGGACTTATACTTGTGGCTAAAAATGCTTATGCAAAAACGCATCTGTCAGCCCAATTTTTCAATAAGACAACAAAAAGACAATATATAGCCTTAGTATGGGGTAATATCACTGATAACGAAGGACGCATAGAGGCCAATATTGGTCGCAGCCTGAAAAATCGTATGTTGATGACTGTATTCCCCGAAGCAGACTACGGCAAACATGCCGTTACGCACTATAAAGTATTGGAACGACTGGGCTACGTCACACTCATTCAGTGTCAGCTCGAAACAGGACGTACCCACCAGATACGCGTACACATGAAGCACATAGGGTATACCTTATTTAACGACGAACGGTATGGCGGAAATGAAATATTGAAGGGAACTAACTTTGCTAAATATAAACAGTTTGTACAAAATTGCTTTAATATCTGCCCAAGACAGGCGCTTCATGCTCAGACATTAGGGTTTGTACATCCGCGAACAGGTCAAGAATTGATGTTCGAAGCTCCACTACCCGACGACATGGCTCAGCTAGTAGAAAAATGGCGTGGATATATAGCATATAGAGACATTTAATAAATATATAATCATTCGTATAAAATGAAACGTAATATAGCCATTGTATGGGGAGGCTATTCCTCCGAAGTTATCGTCTCAGCAAAAAGCATGGCTGGTGTTTATTCTTTTTTGGACAAGGGAAAATACAATCTGTATAAAGTAAAGATCGTTAAAGAAGGGTGGACTGTTGAGATCGATGAAGAAACTCTTCCTGTTGACAAAAACGACTTTACCTTTCATACACCGGGAAAAGAAAAGATTAAAATAGACTTTGCGTTTATCATCATACACGGAACGCCAGGAGAAGACGGTCACTTGCAAGCATACTTCGATATGCTTGACATCCCCTACTCCACATGCGGCATGATGGCATCGTCGCTAACTATGAATAAGTTTGTGTGCAACAATTTTCTTCGAAACTTTGGGATAAGAGTTGCCGATTCATTATATTTGAATAAGGATTCTAAGTACGATATAAATAANNAATATCACCGAAAAATTGGGCTTACCCATGTTTGTAAAGCCGAATACTGGTGGTTCAAGTTTTGCAACAACTAAAGTAAAGTCCGCAGATCAACTACAAAAAGCGATTGACGTGGCATTCGGCGAAACACCGGATGTGATTATCGAAAGCTTTATCAAGGGAACAGAAGTTACATGCGGCTGTTACAAAACAAAAAATAAAGAGGTTGTTTTTCCTTTGACAGAAGTAGTTACATCAAATGATTTTTTCGACTATGATGCTAAATACGAAGGACAGGTTGAAGAAATAACTCCGGCAAGGATATCACAGGAAATAACAGAAGAGATACAACGATTAACTCGTAAAATATATGATTTGGTAGGAGCGAAAGGCATTATCAGAGTTGACTTTATCATTTCAGATAATAAGCCGTACTTATTAGAAGTAAATACCGTTCCGGGCATGACTCAGACCAGCTTTATCCCTCAACAGATAGCTGCTGCGGGCTTAAATATTACTGAAGTCTTAACAGAGATTATAGAAAACGAATTTAATGTAAATTGATACCATGAGTAGCAAATTTGACGATATAGCGCCTCTCTACGACCACGAGGTGAAGCAAGCCATTCAAGATATACTGGTTGACCCCGGTTTTCAACACGCAGTAAAATATATTATGCCCGAGATAGATTGGGCTGAGTTTTCTGCCGAAATGTCTAAATACGCAACAAAAAAAGAATTTCAAAGCCGTATGATATACCCTGTGATAAAAGCATTGGGTATGAGAGTATCATCGAGCATGAAACTCGACAACTGGGNNCACAGAGATATTGTGCTCGATGCCGGATTGCTAAACATTCTGCGGCACGAGAAAGGCTTTGAGACGACAGAAATAGCAATAGGAGACAATCTGCTTATACATCCTTGGATAGACAAGCTTGTGCGCCTCAACAAGAGCTTTATTGTAAGACGTGGACTATCTATAAAAGAAAGACTGATAGCGTCAAAACACATGTCTGAATATATACACTATGCCATTTCTGAGAAAAAAGAATCGGTATGGATTGCTCAACGTGAAGGACGAGCTAAAAACTCGGACGACCGCACTCAAGACAGTTTATTAAAAATGCTAGCTCTATATCCCGAAGACAAATCTTTTATCGAAAGTCTTAAGGAGCTGAATCTTATTCCGCTATCCATATCATACGAATACGACCCTTGCGATTATCTGAAAGCAAAAGAGTTTCAACAGAAGAGAGACAATCCTGATTTCAAAAAAACTCAGCGTGACGACCTTCTAAATATGGAAATCGGCATTTTAGGCAAGAAGGGCAATGTAGTATTTCGCTTTGGCAACTGCATAAATGATGAGTTGGATAAAATCACAGAACCCGACAAACGATTGCAACCCGAAATTGCAGCCCAGATCATAGATAAGGAAATACACCGCAATTATGAAATATTTCCGTGCAACTATATAGCCTATGATCTCTTCTATAAAGAAACAAGGTTTGAGGACAAATACACATCCGATCAACTGGAAGAGTTTAAAATCTATCTGGATAAGCAAATACNNGCAAATAAAGAAAATAGACCTCGACTATATCGACTACGACTTTGTATGGGATAAAATGCTGGAAATGTATTCGAATACATTAAAGAACTATCTGACTACAATAGAGTCTTGATTGCAGGATAATTCCGATCAAGGGTTTAAGTTAAAAATATATTCATATATTTGTATAAATCAAAAAAGATAGAATGATGAAAAAGTTTTTGATTTATATCGTATGTAGTCTAATTTCTGCCACATGTTTTGCTCAAGTAATAAAACAAGGTCAGAAATTTACGTCTATCCCTGTATTTGAAGGGAAAGTGACGTTTATAAAGGAAATTCCGGCAAAACCGAACTTATCCATAGAAGATAATTATAAGATACTAAAAGATTGGGCCGGAACAAAGTACGGGAAAGACCCTTTTATATCCAGTATACGATATGGTTATCAGAACCACGAATTTATAGCAAAGTCGAGGATAGAGTTATTACTACCAGCCGACTCGAAAGGAGTGCGTGAAAAAATGATTATGCGTTACCGTGTAAACGGATTCTTATTTCAGGATAAATGTGTACTGGAAATTACAGATATATCTTATCTGTATGAAAATTCAGGAAAAGGCAATCTCCTTACACGCATCATCAGAGCAGAAGACTTTATTACGAACGATGCAATAAAAGCAAGTGATGGCTTCCAAGAGCTGAAAGTGAATACAAGCAAAAGCACATTGTATTTTCTGAATGAACTTAACGAGGATTTTGAAAATATATACAAATCTCAATAAAGATTTGCAACAAAACTAAAAAGAGGTT
>NZ_DLIY01000018.1:89456-233896 GCF_002483985.1 Dysgonomonas sp. UBA7630 | reverse complement strand
CACTTTTATGGGCAGTGCCCGCTTTTAATAGATGAGAGAGGTGATCGTCTTCCGGCGGGCCTCTCTCTACGAAATGTAATATTATGCAAACATCTTACACTCGCTATATTAAAACAGTAATTACATATATTTCGTTTAATAAATTACTGTTAATTAACCTACTAATAATTTAAACTTCTTAAAGAACGACACCTTCCTTGATTTGAATTTCTTTTATTTTACGATCAGCTTTTTGTCGGGCTTTCATTTTTGACTTTTCTGCTTTTTCGATAGCCTTGAGAGTAGATTTTTCTAATTTTTGTTGATCTTTATTGGCTCTTTTCTCTACATCATTACTTGCATCTTTTCTCGCTTTTTCAGATGATTTTTTATTGTTCTTTTCTTGTTGTTTCTTCGCCTTTTCAATATTTTTTTCTTGTTGTTCCTCTGCATTCTTAATTTCTTTTGCTTCTTTCTCCTTAATTTTAGTTATTTCAGATGATGTCTTTTCACTGATTACCACATTTTGCCCGTGAAGAAAAACAGGTAGCGATATGCCTATCAGCATAATTGTAAAAATGATATTTTTTTTCATTTGTTTTTGTTTTGAATAATATATTCCTATTATAATAAACATTTGAAAGAATTATTAGTTGGTTATTTCACAACAAATTAACGAATATTGTTTATCAGTTCTAGATTGAAGTACAAATAGTTTATAACCTTATTCAACAGAGTAATTCACTATAAATCTTTCATAAAGAAACGAGTAAAATAAAATTTATGGAAATTCATCTCATCCACTTATATAATAAGCATTTAACTATTAATAACTTGTAGAAAATGACAAAATAAAGCAATTTACTATTAGTACTTGAAAATAATTCTACCTTTACAATACACCAGCTTTTTACTGTAAAAGATTACCCTTCTCGAAAGTTTTTGAGAAAAAAAAGATCAGTGGTAGAAGGCATTAATTAATATAGTACAATGTCAATTACAAATATCCGTTTAGAAGTCATGCACTTCTTAGAAAAGAATGTAGATAATTTTATTACCCAGTTTCTGGTTCCTGTTGAAAAAATATGGCAACCGACTGATTATCTTCCTGACTCAGAGAAAGAAACTTTCTTTGAAGATGTAAAAGAATTACGCGAACTGGCCAAAGAGCTTCCTTACGATTTCTGGGTCGTATTGGTCGGGGACACCATCACAGAAGAGGCTTTACCCACTTATGAATCGTGGTTAATGGACGTAGAAGGTATAGACAATGTAGATGGCGAAAAGCGTAACGGTTGGTCAAAATGGATCAGACATTGGACAGGTGAGGAAAACCGTCACGGCGATTTATTAAACAAATATCTTTATTTATCGGGCAGAGTGAATATGAGAGAGATTGAGCAAACTACACAACATCTCATCAATGACGGTTTTGATATTGGTACAGGAAGAGATCCGTACAAAAACTTTGTATATACCAGCTTTCAGGAGTTAGCGACCTTCATTTCGCACAATCGTGTAGCAGAAATAGCTAAAAAAATGAGCAACGAAAAATTGTCAAGGATGTGTAAACGTATTGCAAGTGACGAAATGCGGCATCACCATGCTTACAGCGAATTTGTCAGGCGTATATTTGAGGTAGACCCGAGTGAAATGATGCTCGCGTTCCAGTATATGATGAAACAAAAGATAGTTATGCCTGCTCACTTCCTTAGAGAATCTAAGGAGAAAATAAGCACAGCCTTCGAACAATTTTCAAATGCTGCACAGCGTATAGGGGTATATACAGCTGCCGATTATGTGGATATTATGCAAAAGCTGATAGACAAATGGCAGATAGATAAAATTACGGGATTAACAGACGAAGCTGAACGTGCCCGTGATTTTTTGATGAAGCTTCCTGTACGTATGTCTAAAATATCAGAACGATTGATTATTCCAGTTGATTCGTATATTTTCAAATGGGTACAACCCGCTGTGAAATAATACCATTGGACGAAGTATTGTCATTATTCGTGGCAATACAGGTGAAAGATAAACTCTTATTTAAGAAGTTATTACAGAAAGTCGAATTTGAATAAATAAAGTCAATTAAACACAGATAAGAGCATATTAAAGAATTCCATCATGTATAAATGTTAAAATACGTCGATTCGCTTAGAATTGTAGTTAGCAGAATAGCGCAAAACGAAGAAGTATAATTGTTCCCAACTATAAACAATGCCCAGACCCTAATCGTTATTTTTTCAAGTCATCCAACCCTTTGCGATTCTTTTCTGCTCGCTTATTAGCCTTATCCGCTCGTTTCTCTTTTAGATTCTTTTGAGGAGCTTTTCTGTCTGCTCTATCTTTTCCTTTTTCTTCTTTTGACATAGTTTTTTTGTTTTAAATAATTTTTCAAGATCAGGATTTCTTATCGAAAATATATTACATAATTAAAACTATAAGTTACATAATTAATAGTTTCAACCGTTTTCATGGCTTTATCTATGAATTATGTAACTTATTGAAAATGTTATGTAACACAAATTCCCATAAATCAGCATACCTTTTAAAATAAACAGAAGAAACAAATATGTTAGATTTTAGAAGTTATAAGAAATTCCAAAACAAAGTCAATAATAAACCTTTTTACGGTGAATTGTTTAATACAGAACAGTTGGCAGAGTATTCGAAAGCACTTGGAGAGGATCATCAGGCAACAGGGAGTACACAGAGTAATTATCTGCGAGAGCAATTAGATTATAATGATGGTGTTCTGCACGATTTCAATAATGAAATGTTAACAAGTAGCAATCGAAGTTATGTAACTCCCGCTATCGAATGGATGATCGACAATTTTTATTTAATTGAAGAGCATATTTTATTAGCCCGACATCACTACCCCAAGGAGTATAACCAAGAACTTCCTTGTCTCTTAAAAGGTGAATATAAAGGGATACCCCGTATATATTCTTCAGTCATAGAACTCATCTCCCATACGGATTCTCAGATTGATATAGAATCGCTTTCTGCTTTTTATAAGACATACCAAATAAAATCTGCCCTCAAGATAGGAGAGTTATGGGCAATTCCTATCATGTTACGGTTGGCGTTAATCGAAAATTTGCAACGTATTGCAACTCGATTACAGTTAAATACGAAACATCGAGATATAGCAAAACTGTGGGTCGACAAGTTGGAAGATACCGCTCTCAAAAAGCCCTCCAAATTGATTGAGATAGTAGCTGATATGTCCCATTCCGATATCCCGACATCCGGTTCTTTCGTATCGGAATTCAGTCAACGGTTATCGTCTCAAAATTCGGCATTACAGATAGCCCGGAATTGGCTTGAACAAAAACTGGCGGAGGACGGGCTTTTTATAGACGAACTGATCTATCAGGAAAATCAAAATCAGGCAGCAAATCAATTATCTGTTAGTCATATCATAAATAGTCTCCGGTTTATAAATACAACCGACTGGAAAATATTTGTTGAAAAACAAAGTATTGTAGAGCAAATCTTACTTAAAGATCCCTCCGGAACTTATGGATCTATGGATTTTAATACTCGTGACCATTATAGACATATTATAGAATCATTAGCACAAAACAGCCTTAGATCAGAGATTGAAATCGCTCAATCTGCAATTACATTAACCCAATTGTATAAAGATACAGGCACACGACAAGCTCATGTAGGCTATTTTTTAATAGGTGATGGAAAATATTTACTCGAAAAAGAAATTGATGTAAAAAAGACTGTCTCGACAAGAATAAAAAATGTATTAAGAGGTGCTCCCTTAGCTGTTTATGCCGGATCTATAGCTATATTATCTCTACTAGGATTTATCCTATTTGTTTCTGTCTTTCAATCTAAAGAAATATCAATAACACATTGGTATTTCATAATTTTATCATTTCTCTTTCTTATTTTCATTAGCCAGTTTACAGTATTCTTCGTCAATTGGATAATTACACTTTTTGCAAAACCGGATATTCTACCTCGGCTCGATTTTTCCAAATCGATACCGATCGAATACCGTACAATGGTTGTTATCCCAACCATCATTTCGAATGAAGAAAATATTGATAGTCTTATCTCCCAATTGGAACTTCATTATCTGTCGAATAGAAATACCAACCTTCATTTTGGATTATTGACAGACTTTCCGGATGCTCCTAACGAAAAAGAGGCCTCCGATGATCTCTTGCTCAACCGGGCACGTTTGGGAATTGAAAATCTCAATAAAAAGTACAGGATTGATAACGGCACTTTGTTCTATCTATTTCACCGTCCTCGTCAACGGAATCCGAAAGAAAAAACATGGATGGGACATGAGCGAAAAAGAGGTAAGCTAATGGAATTTAATTCATTACTAAGAGGAACGGAAAACAATTGCTTCTCACGCATTGAAGGAGAACTGTCTATATTGCTAAGCTTTAAGTATGTGATAACCTTAGATGCAGACACACAATTGTCGCCCGACACTGCTCATAAGCTGATAGGAACAATGGCTCACCCGCTGAATCAGGCAGAACTTGATGTGAAACGTAATGTTGTAATTCGGGGTTATGGTATTCTTCAACCTCGCGTTTCGTCCAATCTTGTCAGCAGTCAATGTTCCCCTTTCTCACGCTTGTTTACAGGCGACTCGGGTATTGATATTTACACACGAACTGTATCCGATGTCTATCAAGATGTGTTTCACGAAGGTTCTTATATGGGTAAAGGTATTTATGATGTAGATGCTTTTGAAACCAGCTTAAATAACCGTTTTCCTGAGAACAAAATACTTAGCCACGATTTGTTGGAATCATCCTATATACGTTCCGGACTTGTCAGTGATATAGAAGTTTCCGAATCATTTCCTTCGGGTTATAATATGGATGCAAACCGTCGTTTTCGCTGGATACGGGGCGACTGGCAAATCTTACAATGGATATTGCCTTGCGTTCCTAATTCGGGTAAAGGTTTTTCCCGAAATCCTATTTCGAGTTTAAGCAAATGGAAAATACTTGATAATTTACGTCGAAGTATAGTCTCGCCTGCAACATTGTTATTCTTGATCGGATTTGCAACATTGTTTCCTCAAAAACTTTGGTCAGGTCTATTGTTGATTCTTCTCATTATCGCTCTTCCTTTTGTATTGGAGAATATAACCAATTCTTTACGCAAAGCAAAGGACCAATCGTGGAAACTCCATTTATGGGAGGTCTTAGAAAAAAGCATGCATCAATTTAAACAGGTTTTATTTGCATTAGTTGTTCTCCCATACGAAGCCTATCTATGTGTAAAAGCAATTATTGTCACTCTTTGGCGACTCACTATATCTCATAAACATCTGATGCAATGGCAAACCTCTGCCGATGTAGAGAAAAAAGCAGTTAATACGCTGTCGGGATTCTATAATAGAATGTGGTTTTCGCCCGTAATGGCTATCTTCTGCGGAATATCGTTAGGTATGTACAACCCTATCATGCTATACATTTCTCCGTTTTTATTTATATGGATAATTGCTCCATATATCGCTTGGCGCGCAAGTTGTCCCACAATCCCCCAAATATCTCACATAACAAATGAGCAAGATCTTTTACTACACCGTATAGCCCGTAAAACCTGGCATTTTTTCGAGATATTTGTTAATGAAAAAGAGAATTGGTTAGCACCCGACAATTATCAGGAGACACCCAATCCTGCTATTGCTTCCCGTACTTCTCCTACCAATATTGGTCTGTCGTTATTAGCCAATTTATCCGCCTTTGATTTAGGATACCTGACAGCCGGAAAGCTTGTAGAACGAACTACGTTGACTTTCGATACAATGACAAAACTGCAAAAACACAGGGGGCATCTGTATAATTGGTACAATACCGAAACACTTGAGCCAATGCTTCCGTTGTATGTATCGAGTGTAGATAGTGGTAATCTGACAGGACATTTGCTTACACTTGCTCAAGGGCTAAGGGAATTGGAAGAAGACAATATTTACAAGCCTGTTATTTTCGAAGGGATGCTTGACACTGTACAGACAATGAGAAACATTGACTGCAAAAATAAGGCTTTGATTCTATTCGAAAAGGAATTGCTTAAACCTTTGCCCGAGACTTTAACTGCCGCGTTTGCCCTTTTAAAATCGGCAGAACAACAAATCGAACAGATCAATAATACTTTATCATCCGATGATGCCATACTAAGCTCATGGGGTGCGATATTAAAGAAAAACTGTAAAGAGTATGTTGACGAAATGCTTTTTCTTGCCCCTTGGCTTGCCATATCACTTCCTGTTCCTGTTGAAAGATCGGGAGAAAGTATTGCAGATGAACAGATGAATCATGTAATTTCTACACTGGAAGCTCTAGATTATGTGCCTACGTTAACACAAATAGCCAATTTAGAAGCTACCGGTATTTGTTCACAAATTCAATCTGTATTAGACCAATTGTCCGGCAAAGAGAATCTATCTGCTGATAGAGAAATAAAATGCTTTACACAATGGCAGGCTTACCTGAAAAACGCAATAAAGAATGCAAAACAAAGAATACAAATTCTCAATGTATTGGCACTGCAAAGTGATAGTTTTGCCAAAATGGATTTTGCCTTTTTATATGATCCAATAAAGAAGTTATTCTCGATCGGATATAATGTCATCGAACAACGGATGGATCAAGGTTCGTACGATATGTTAGCTTCCGAAGCACGCTTGTGTAGTTATGTAGCCATAGCTCAAGGACAAATTCCGTTAGAGCATTGGTTTTCGCTAAGCAGATTACTGATTTTTTCGCAGGGCAAACCTATATTGGTTTCATGGAGTGGCTCTATGTTCGAATATCTGATGCCACTGTTAGTTATGCCAAATTATGAGCAAACATTGCTCGATCAAACCTACAAAGGAGTCATCTATGAGCAAATAGAATACGGCAAGAAATTCGATATTCCTTGGGGAATTTCAGAATCAGGATTAAATCGCACAGATACTCAATTCAATTATCAATATAAAGCTTTCGGAATACCAAGTTTGGGATTGAAGCGAGGTCTGTCAAAAGATCTGGTGATTGCTCCTTATGCCACTCTTCTGGCACTGATGGTTAATTCGCGGAAAGCATGCGAAAACTTGGAACGGCTTGCCGATAACGGCTTTGAAGGTATGTATGGTTATTATGAGGCTGTAGATTATACCCCATCTCATCTGCCGTTAAATGCAACAAGCATAGCTGTTCATTCCTATATGGCACATCATCAAGGTATGGGACTTGTCTCGATATCCAACATAATGAAAGGAAATAAGATGCAGGAGCGTTTTATGTCTTGCCCTATGATTAAGGCTTTTGAACCTCTGTTACAGGAGAAAAATCCTCATAATATAAAGATCGATGTTATATCGGATGATTCTAAGTTTGAGATTGAAGGAATTAATCCACTGTTATCCAATAGTGTATATTACACTCGAGTTTTTGACAATAAAAACATACCGCCTGAAGTTAACTTATTGTCTAACGGACGTTATCAGATAATGATAAATAACGGTGGCGGAGGCTATAGTCGATGGAATAATTTAGCAGTCACCCGTTGGCGTGAAGATGCAACGACAGGTTGTCATGGCTTGTTTGTTTACTTGTGCGATGTTGATACAGGAGAATACTGGCCGATCGGGAACCAACCGATACCAAGTTCTTCTGATGATTATAGCGTAAAATTCACTCAGGCTTATGCCGAATTTAAGCAACAACATTCTAAATTGGAAGTAAGAACAACCATATGTGTTTCACCCGAGGATGATATGGAACTGAGGCGAATAACCTTAACCAACCATACGAATAAGCCTCGGAGAGTAGAATTGACTACATACAGCGAAGTGGTTATATCATCGCAAGATGCTGATGAAGCGCACCCGGCGTTCAATAACTTGTTTGTACAAACCGAATTTAATGCAGCAGCCTCCTCTATATTATGTACCCGGCGTCCTCGTTCGCAGGAGGAAACCCCACCATACTTGCTGCATTTGTTGTTATCCGGGCAAGATCAGGAAAATGACGTTTCATGCGAAACAGACAGGGCTTCTTTTATTGGTCGTGGACATTCATTGGCAAAGCCTTTGGCAATGAGGCAATCCGGAACCTTATCAAACAGCGAGGGTTCTGTTCTTGACCCCTGTATTGCATTGCGACGGTCGATCATTATTCCAGCCCGAAAGAGTGTAAAAGTATATGTGCTACTTGGCATGTCCGACACGCATCTGGGGGCATTGTCCCTATCGGATAAATACCAGAACATCCGTATGACCGATCGTGCTTTCGAATTGGCATGGACTCACAGTCAGGTGGTTCTTTATCAACTTAATATTACCGAGACCGAAGCTCAGATTTTTGCTAAAATGGCAGGAGCTTTGGTTTATGCTAACCCTTTGTTCAGGACAGATCCGAATATCCTAAAAAACAACAGACGCGGACAAAACGGATTGTGGAGTTATGGTATTTCTGGTGATATTCCGTTAGTGTTATTGCGAATAAAGGATATAACAAATATAGAGCTGGTACGTCAATTGGTTTTGGCACATGCTTACTGGCGAATGAAGGGGTTAATAGTTGATCTTGTTATATTGAATGAAGACACATCGGTGTATCGCCAATCATTGTATGATGAGATAATAAACCTGATACATAGTGGCGTAGATGCTACGTTTTTAGAAAAGCAAGGTGGCATTTATGTTCGACGGATAGAGCATATGCCACATGAAGATATATTGCTTCTTCAGTCCGTTGCCCGAATTGTAATAGATGATGAGCAAGGGACATTATTCGACCAAATGGAAGGTAAGTTAACTACAGATGTTCAGACTTCGATATTAAAACCAACACGTACTGTAAACACAACAGTAGAAACTGAATTAGCTCAGCGTAATTTAATTTTCTCTAATGGTTTTGGAGGATTTACGCCCGATGGGCAGGAGTATGTTATTACATTAAAACCGGGAGAATCGACACCCGCTCCTTGGTGTAATGTATTGGCAAATGAACATTTTGGAACGGTGGTATCTGAAAGCGGTAGCGCTTATACCTGGGGCGAAAATGCACATGAGTTCCGTATTACACCTTGGCATAACGATACAATTCTGGACTCATCGGGTGAAGCCTTTTATATTCGCGACGAAGAAACCGGACAGTATTGGTCTCCAACACCATATCCCGCAAGAGGAAATACCCCTTATGTTATTCGACATGGTTTTGGCTATACTGTCTTTGAGCATACTGAAAATGGAATAAAATCAGAACTGTGGATGTATGTGGCTTTGGACACATCTATAAAATTCACAATCTTAAAAATAAAGAATATCTCCAATCGTCCGCGGAACTTATCTGTTACCGGCTATTATGAATGGGCGTTGGCAGAGAAAAAATCCAAAAGTCTTTTACATACTCAGACGGAGGTCGATATAGAAACAGGGGTGCTTTTTGCTCATAATTTCTATAACTCAGATTTCGCAGGAAAGATTGCTTTTATAGATGTCAATGAGACCCGAACGGTGACAGGCGATCGAAAAGAATTTATTGGGCAAAATGGAAGTTTATCTGATCCTGAAGCGATGAAGCATACTCGTCTATCAGGAAAAACAGGAGCAGGCATAGATGCTTGTGGAGCCGTTCAAATTGTTTTTGATTTAGCAGAAGGGAAAACTAAAGAAACTCGTTTCAAATTAGGTTTTGCTCAGAATAAAGAGGAGATGAAACAATTAGTCCGTCGTTATCGACAAATCGGATCTTCACAACAAACATTGGATAATGTTCGTAATTATTGGAATCAAACACTTGGTGGAATCAAAGTAGATACTCCTGATTCTTCGATCAATGTAATGGCTAACGGTTGGTTGTTGTATCAAACATTGAGTAGCCGTATTTGGGCACGTTCGGGATTCTACCAATCAGGCGGAGCATATGGTTTCCGCGATCAATTACAGGATGTAATGGCTCTGGTTCATGTTGAACCCGATATAACCCGAAGACAAATACTTCGTGCAGCCGCGCATCAGTTTACGGAAGGTGATGTGCAACATTGGTGGCATCCACCAATGAACAGAGGGGTTCGAACGCATTTTTCGGACGATTATTTGTGGTTGCCTTATGTTGTATGTCAATATATTTCGAGTGTTGGGGATAATGACATTTTAGGTGAGATTGTATCGTTTATCGAAGGTCGGGAGCTACGGGCAGACGAAGAATCATATTACGATCAGCCCAATCATTCAGCCGAATCAGCATCCCTTTACGAGCATTGTGTGAGGAGTATTAAGTACGGTCTTAAATTCGGCGTACATGGTTTACCTCTCATGGGATGCGGTGATTGGAACGATGGTATGAATCTGGTAGGAAAAGAAGGAAAAGGTGAAAGCGTTTGGCTTGGTTTCTTTTTGTACGATGTATTAGTCAAGTTTTCGGATGTGGCAAGGCTTCGCAATGATGAACCTTTTGCTCAGTACTGTGTAGATCAAGCAAAAGAATTGCAAAAAAACATCAGGTTACATGCTTGGGATGGCAAATGGTATCGTCGAGCCTTTTTTGATGACGGTAGTCCTCTCGGTTCTGTCTTGAATGAAGAATGCCAGATTGACTCTATTGCTCAAAGTTGGTCGGTAATTAGTGGTGCAGGAGATAAGGAGCGTTCGGTAATGGCTATGAATGAAGTTGATATGCAGTTAGTTGAAAGAGAAGCCAAACTCATCCGATTGTTTACTCCTTCATTTGACAAATCATCTCTAAGTCCGGGTTATATAAAAGGATATATTCCGGGAGTCCGTGAAAACGGAGGGCAATATACTCACGCAGCTATCTGGACAGCGTTGGCTTTTGCTATGATGGGAGAAACGGATAAAGCATGGGAACTTTTCGATTTACTGAATCCTATACAACATGGCGCTACTGCAGAAGATATTGCCATTTATAAAGTTGAGCCTTATGTGGTAGCTGCCGATGTGTACACAAACCCTCAGCATCTCGGACGAGGAGGCTGGACGTGGTACACCGGTTCAGCATCATGGATGTATCGTTTGTTGATAGAAATATTGTTAGGCATCAATCGTGTGGGAGATAAACTACTTCTAACTCCCCATTTGAAGAAAGAATGGAATAGTTACAAAGTACATTATCGTTTTCAAGAGACTGTTTATCATATTACGTTCAATCAAGTCGAAGATTCTATAGAACCCTATCTTATTTTAGATGGGCAGAAGCAGAATGATTTAAACACTCTACATATGAAGAATGATTGTACAGAACATTTTGTGGACATGTGGATTAGAAAGTAACAATATGTGAATTATAGAGCCTCTAGAAGGTATAAACATAAAAGCTTCATTCAACGGTCAAATAAAAGCCTTTGGAGGAGGCTTTTATAAATTCTCAATATTATTGCGACGTTTATTTTTAAGGTTTTTGTAAAAAGTAGGAGTTAATCCGGTCACTTTTTTAAATTGATTGGATAAGTGAGCAGCACTACTATAATGTAATTTGTAGGAAATTTCGGCAAGGTTCAATTCATCATAAAGAATTAATTCTTTAACTTTTTCTATTTTATGTATAATAATAAAATGTTCTATCGTAATACCTTCAGCCTCCGAAAATAAATTGGCTAGATAAGTGTAGTTGTTATTTAATTTTTTACTCAGATAATCAGAAAAGTTTACTTTTAATTCTTCTCTAGAGTGATGTATAAGTTCTATAATTATAGTTTTTATTTGTTCTATCTGGATTGCCTTTTTATCATCCATCAATTCAAGTCCCGATTTCAATAGTATTGTACGAAGCTGCTCTTGCTGTTCAATTGAAATTTTCTCTAAAGTCTCTATTTCGCCTAACTGAACGCTAGAATATTTGATTCCAATCTCCTCAAGATTGGATTTCACCATCATTATACAACGGCGACTAACCATATATTTGATATATATCTTCATTGGAGTGTTTATTTGATTGTAATATGCTGATTTATTAAGGCTTATTTGAAGGAGGATATAAAATATATTGTTTTATATTCTAAATGAGTACAAAAAACGGGTAAGTAATTACACCTACCCGTTTGAAATTATACATCAGTTCGTTTGATTAGTAACGATTTCCACCACGGTTGTTATAACCTCCGCTAGCTCTATCCGTTTTAGGACGAGCAATAGTTACAGTGATCGTCTTGCCTTCATAATCAGCATTGTTTAGCTCATCGATAGCTTTTTGGCCTTCTGCATCATCAGGCATTTCAACAAAGCCGAATCCACGCGATCTTCCAGTTTCTCTGTCTGTAATAATCTTAGTAGATTCTACTTCGCCATAGGCTGTAAATAATTCTTGCAAACTCTCGCTTGTTGTGCTAAAGTTTAGATTCGATACGTAAATGTTCATTCTTTTTATTATTAATTATTATTGGAGACATCCTTATTGGTTAGGCCGATCCTTACAGCATTCATCATGCCTCTTAGACCACTTTTCAAATTGGATGTTACCATATTATTGCTAAAATATCTTTGTTTATATAGAAATAGCTGTTCTGCGATTTATATCTTTGATTTATGCAATCTGATATATTTATCCACTCGGGCATCTATTTCCTCCTGAGACAAATGCGCCGGCAGTTCAATTGTTGTCCTTTCGCTAATTATGACATGAATAACAGACCCATTTTTTTCCTTTACATTTTTCAATACAGATTCAGCCTGCTGAGTGGCCGAAGTTCTTTCAGAGCGAGTTATCTCTCCCTCTTTCCTGTTTATCGAAGAGCTTTGTTTTGCTGCCATTTTTGTTTTTTTAAAATCTGCCTTTTCTATTTTTACAAATACGAAAGAGTTGTTCAATAGCTATCATTTCATCTGTTTTTCAGAAACCATATCTTTATATATTTGAGCTATTCGCAATAAGCGGGATGAACGATCATTTTCCGAAATAACAGGGTGATCTTTAAGTATAGTTATAATTTTTTTTCTTAATAGAACTAATAACAAGAGGTCTGAAGATGTTTTATCTATTGTTATATTTATATTTCTTCTTGCTATATATTGGGTCAGTTTGTCATATTCATATTTTGCAACATCAATCAGAGTTTCCCCTTTAGTAAGGAGCTCAGAGATAATTGTTTCGGGAGAATCCAATTTTAAGTTTAAAAACTCATCGTATAATAACCCCGCATTATTTGCAAATAGTTCTCCAACATTCAGTAATTCTCCCATTCTCACAGTAAAATCATGTACATCGACAAACTCACCTTCCTGAAGTTTCAATCTTTCATTTGTAGCTTCCAATAACCGTTGAATAGTTATATCTCCCGATTTTGTTATAAGCCCTAACTGATCGATCAAAAGCTTTTCATCTTTTGATAAATTTCCTTTCCGGGGCTTATATTGCAAGTCATGTTCAATTTCATTATATACATGTGACAATAGGCTGCAAACCTGAATTTCACACGTCGTATTTTTTAAATTAAGATTATCGATAAGATATTCGGAAGGTAAAGCTACCTGACAGTGAGTCGCTTTATAGTATTTGCCATTATCGCCATTCTTGTCTTTAACTTCAATTCTGATTTTATCATTACCCTTACCAATAAAAGTTCGCCGAATCTCCTCTACGACTTTCGGCCTGTCTGTTTCCTGATAAGTTATAATACGCACACCTGCAAGGTCGCTAATTCCATCAAATACACTGTTTACAGTTTGGTATTTGCTGCTTTTCCTTAATTTCTCTGTCAGACTTGTCGGACTTTTAGCTCTGTGTTGAACAGTAGCTCTGACAGTCAGATTCTTTTCGACTATGATCTGGCATATATCAAAAACTATATCGGCCAGTTTTTTATAACGATCATATTCTCTGATGTATCTTTTGACGGTTTCTTCTATCAAATTATCATCCATGAGATAGAACTATTGCTGATAATGCTACTTTTTCTGCTATAGCAAATTCTTCTTTCAATTTGCACACAACTTCTTTAACGCTACTTATTTTCTGGGCCAGATGAGCATTTATTCCGGCAAAAGCATATCCTTTTTTCATATCGCCTTTAGATGCATTGAATAATGCTTTCATTATACAATAGGGGCTCTTAGTATAGTCACAAGTTTTTATACAATGTACCGGACAGTTTTTAGGAACTTCTAATCCTTCGGCAACACGTTTGAGAAATTCTCCTTTGATGGCACGCCCGGGCATCCCTACGGGACTGTTGATTATCATTAAGTCGTCTTCTTTAGCTGTAAGATAGACCTGCTTGAAGGCTTCTGAAGCATCGCATTCCTCTGTAGTAACAAATATTGTTCCCATCTGTACAGCTGATGCTCCCATTTCGATAAAACGGTATATATCCCCTCCTGAAGATATCCCACCTGCGGCAATAACTGATATCGTTTTTATTTCTTTATATGAAGCTACCGTTTTTATAACTTCTGGAATTATTTGTTCAAGAGAATACTGCTCATCATCAAGTTGGTCTCTTTTAAATCCTAAATGCCCTCCGGCTTTTGGTCCCTCTACAACTATCGCATCCGGCAAATAACTGTAGTTATTATACCATTTCTCACAAATTATCTTTGCGGCACGGGATGAGGAAACAATAGGCACTAATTTAGTTTTGCTATCGGCAGTTTGATAGGATGGTAAATCCAACGGAAGGCCTGCACCTGCAAATATTATATCTGCTTTTTCAGCGATGGCGGTACGTGCCATATCTGCAAAATTAGATAAGGCAACCATTATATTGACACCAATTATACCTTTTGTCTTTTCTCTGGCTAAACGCAATTCTTCTTTCAGTCCCCAAATACTATTCTTTATGAAATTTCCGTGACCTTTATGAATGAGGCCTAAACCAGCACATGATATAACACCTATACCTCCTTCATTAGCCATCGCCGATGCTAAACCGGATAAAGACACACCTACACCCATTCCACCTTGGACAACCGGAAGTTTTACTTCCATATTCCCTATAAAAAATGATTTCATCTTATTTACAAAAATGTGTCATGATCAACCGCATTATAGGCTCTCATAACTGATTAATACTATAAACAAGCGAGTTGATTTTGTTGTCGATTTTGACGATGGGAAGATCCGCAAACAGAGGCGGAGCAAATCATTGTGAAGAAAAGATACAATAAAAACTATATTGTTAGACATGTAAGATACGGAAACAAATCGACTTATTTGTTGTTTTGTAATATCTTATTAAAATATTTTCATTTTTTTATTTATAACTTTAGCATAAACATTGATATATTCGATCATTTTAGTAATACTCTCAACCTGAATCTCGCTGAAAGTAATAAAATTCTGAAATAATAAGGGAGCATATGAAAGTATATATTCGTAGAAAACCCCAAAAGACATGCAGAATACTTTTTGAAGAAATGGAAATTGTATAGAAATGCTTGTTCATATACAACAGAATTCTTATCTATAGTTTGCGATCAACTTCTTCAAGTGAAAATTAGAAAAAAGTACAGAAAAAGAAACATTAGAATAAAGCATTTTATATCTTTGCAAAAGATAAGTCGCTCTTTGTATAGTGAGGAAATTAAGCATATCTAAGAACTAAGCTGGTTTCTAAATCGTTACCTGTCGAAAGGCGAATACTACGTAATCGATTGATTAATAGATAACAATGGGCTTTATTATGTCTTGCTACATGGGTGCTAAGCTTCTTTGTTATTCCGCACGAATCGGCAATTTCCTTCAAATAAGAATTCATACGTTGATTAGTAGGTACAGGAAACAATACATTTTTTTCAATACAATCAGGATGGTTCGCATATTTATCTATAAGCATCTTTGCTGCTGTTATTAAAGGAATGTTACACATGTTATTCGTTTTCTGCCTATTCTTGCGAATCCATAATGAGCCGTTGTTGTCCTTTACCAAATGCTCAGACTTTAATTGCTCAATATCCGAGAATGCCAATCCCGTAAAACATTGAAACAGAAAAATATCTTTGACTGTGCTTAGTCTTTCAATAGAGAAATCCTTCTGAATAATAGAATTCAATTCTTCTTGTGTCAGAAACTCAATATTTGTTTCCTCGAACTTGAATCGGAAAGTCATAAAAGGGTCTTTCTGAATCCAGTCATTAGAATACGCTATACGCATAATCTTTTTTACCTGCTTCAGTCGAGTGATAGCGGTGTTTTGGGCGCAATTCTTCTCCGTCTTTAAAAAGGTATCGAATTTTTGAATGAAGGGTAGATCAATATCCTTTAAATTGATATCTGACTTCTTGTACTCTTTCTTTAGGAACTCTTTCAAATATCTTACTGTACCCTCAAAGCGGATTATAGTCTTTTGAGCATAACCTTTACCTTGTAATTGCTTTATCTCTTTATTATGCTCCTCAAAAACGTCAATAAGGGTTTTGTGTTTCTCTTCAACACCACAAAAGCGATTACATATTTCTTTTGCGGATATTTCGAGGTTGTCGGCTTCGAGTTGCCTGTGGATATTCTGAATTTTAGCTCTGACCGTATCAATATACATATTGATCTCAGTTGATAGTTTGTCCTTGGTTTTTAGTTTTCCTTTGGCCTGATCCCAATTCTCTACTAATGCACTTCTTCGGACAAACATTTCGCAGAATCGCTTATCTACAGTGATTCTCATGGCAATAGGGGCTTCTCCGTTTGCTTTGATTTTATTCTTTTTGAGAAAGAATAAAACATGAAAGGATTTTTGTTTCATTTTACTACTTTTTTGTGGTTAAAATTACGTTTAAACCATCAAGTAGTCATAAGGTAAGTTGCTGACAAATAATGACTAATGCTCAAAATCGTGGACCATTTTTCGCACGCTTGCTTGTCCACGATTTAGGCATGTATATACTGTCGTAAATTGCCCTTTTCTGTCTATTTGGTCAAAAGAAAAAACCTTGACTTTCTACTGAAAATCAAGGTTTTACTTCTTTTTGCATCATTTGCTAGTGATCCCGCTGGGGCTCGAACCCAGGACCCCATCATTAAAAGTGATGTGCTCTACCTGCTGAGCTACGGAATCTCCCTGTTGCTTTATCAAAGCGAGTGCAAAGGTAGTTGAAAATATTTATTTACCAAATAAATGGAATAAAAAATTCCCTACATTCCTTCAATTCGCTATTCTTCATCATTATACTTGATAGATAATAATCTGAAAAATAATACACTATACACAATGATGGGAAAATGTTAATATTTCAAATTTTTGAATAGAGTTCTTGCCTCACGAGCTTTATTCAGATAAATTATCAAAGTATCTCTATCAAATAAGTTCGGATTTTGTGGAATATAAATAAGCTGAAACAATGAAAGAAGCTCCTTATCGGTAAACTGATCGAGTATTTCATTGAAATGCTCATTATCGTCCATCTCAAAATAGAGCAAAGCCAATCGCTCTTTCACCGCCAGATTATTAGGATCGAGATCTAACAGCTTTTCTGTATAATAAGCAGCCTTCTCATAATCCTCTTCCTTGATGCTAACCAGAGCTAGCCTGTCGGTCAGGTGAAAGTTTTCGTTATCCTCAGTATAGATATTTAAATAATACTCTCTTGCCTTGTCATAGCGCTCTTGCTTAAACTCAATCTCCCCTGCTATCATATTCAGGTCAAAAAAATCAGGGTTTGAGGCCAGTGCCTTCTGCACTATCTGTGAAGCCTTATTATATTCTTTCTGTTGTAGAAAAACGTATGCCTTTCTCGAAATAGATTCGGAAGTCTCTCCATTCAGCTTTTCATATTCTTCGAGAGCCGACAAAGCTTCGTCAAACATATCAAGAGACTGATAGCATTCTGCCAATAGAAAATGTATAGAGCTATCCCCTGAACTCGTTTGCAGCAGTTCATTAAAGATCTCAATCGCCTCTTCAGCCCTTCCGGCCAATGATAAACAGTGTGCTTTTAACTTCAGTACATTGTCATCCGAGTCGTTAATGGTAAGAGCAAAGTCAAATGCGTCTATCGCCCTCTCAAACTCCTCTCTGAGGGAATATAGCTTTCCCAGATTAACCCAAGCTTCATACGTATAGGGCTCAATATCCAGAATTTTATTTGTAGTCTCTATTGCTGCATCAAAATTGTCGAGCATTTCGTATGAATAGGCCAGATCAGACAATACATCTGTATTTTCGGGATTATGCTTCAGGCTCTCTTCAAAGTAAGAAACAGCCTCCTTAAAACAGTCAGCCTCAACATGGAGAAAACCCAGCTCGGCGAAGATCGTTTCAGGATCTTCATCCTCTTCTTTGTCTAGCATTTCTTCGGTCAGCTTATATGCTTCCATATAAAGCTCGAGTTGGAGGTAGCATTCTATTTTAAGCAGATACAGATCAAAGTCATATTCCGATGACGACATATTTATGATCTCTAAAGCTTCCGTATATTTACCGTCGTAGACCGCAAACTTAGCCTTCTTCACCAGCAAAGAACTATTAGCCGGATGTATGGTAAGCCCGGCATCAACAATCCTCCTTGCTGCATCTGTTTTGTCTAGAGAATCATAGTATTCCGCCAGTTCGTCAAATTCGTCTGCATCAAGATAAATAGGCTTGCCCGACTCTACCGACTGCTCATATTTTGTTACGAGTATTGATATATCTTTTTTCGACATTATTATAATTAATCCATAAAAGGCTACAAAGGTAACTCTTTTTTAGGTTGTTTCAGTGCAACTTGCAATATCAATCTTTAATCCACCTGGTTATAGTTAATGAATTTAAAACCAAAGCTTCTGCCATCGGGCTAATGTTCATATACCCCAAGACCTAACGCAATCCAATTATAACAAAAATATGGAATACACAAGCATTTTACTGATCACCCAAAAAGTGACACTTTTTACGATACTTCAAATTGCCACCTAAAAACAATTGCGTTCCATACGCCTGAAATATTTCCACAACGTAAAGAACGCAATACTATATAATAGATAAAATTAATTACTTATCTTTTGCCTTTGCCCAAGAATCTTTAAGAGACACAGTACGATTAAAGACCATATTCCCGGGAGTAGAATCTTTATCTACGCAGAAATAGCCTGTACGTTGAAACTGGAATTTATCCCCTTCCACCGCACTTTTGAGATAAGACTCCATCTTGCAGCCTTTAAGTACTTTTAATGAATCAGGGTTCAAAAGCTCTCTGAAATCTCTTCCATCATCAGCTGGATTTTCAACCATAAATAAGCGGTCGTATAAACGCACCTCAGCATCGAAAGAATCTTGAACGGAAACCCAATGTATAGTTCCTTTCACCTTGCGTCCGCTTTCGGGCATACCGCTTTTTGTGAGCTCATCATACTCAGCATATACCTCTATCACATTTCCTGCCTCATCCTTCTTACAGCCTGTGCATTTTACGATATAAGCATTTTTCAAACGCACTTCATTACCCGGCGTAAGACGGAAATATTTCTTAGGAGCATCTTCCATAAAGTCGTCACGCTCTATATACAGTTCACGAGAGAACAAGATATCATGACTTCCCGAGTTTTCATCTTCAGGATTGTTCTGAGCCACCATCACTTCTGTCTTATCCTCAGGATAGTTTGTAATCACAAGCTTAACAGGGTCAAGAATAGCTGATACACGAGTCGTTTTTTTATTGAGGTCTTCTCGTATAGCAAACTCAAACAAGCCAATATCGTTAACACCATCATACTTCGTATAACCTATCTTATCCATTAGTATACAAATAGACTCAGGAGTATATCCTCTTCGGCGGAATCCGGTAATGGTAGGCATACGAGGATCGTCCCAACCGCTAAGAATACCTTCTTCTACCATCGCTCGCAAATTGCGCTTACTAAGCAAAGTATATGTAAATTGCAATTTATTGAATTCATATTGATGAGGGCGATAGCTGTCTGTTGCCAACTGATCTATAAACCAATCGTAAAGTGGACGATGAGGTACAAACTCAAGCGTACACAACGAATGAGTCACACCTTCGAAATAATCGCATTGTCCGTGTGCAAAATCATACATTGGATAAGCCTTCCATGTAGTTCCGGTACGATGATGCGGACGATTGATAATACGATATATGATAGGGTCTCTAAAATGCATATTCGAAGCAGCCATATCTATCTTAGCACGAAGTACCATACTTCCTTCTTCAAAAACACCTTCGTTCATCTTTTGAAATAAATCGAGGCTCTCCTCAATAGGACGGTCACGATATGGGCTGGCAACTCCGGGTTCGGTAGGAGTTCCTTTTTGCTTCGCTATTTCTTCGGCCGATTGTTCGTCTATATAAGCTTTTCCTTCTTTTATCAATTGTACTGCAAAATCCCATAACTGAGGGAAATAATCGGATGCATAATATACATTTGCCCAGTCATATCCCAACCAGTGTATATCGTCCATGATAGAATCTACATATTCTACTTCTTCTTTTACAGGATTGGTATCATCAAACCGAAGGTTACATACTCCTCCATACTGCTGTGCTATACCAAAGTCTATGCAGATAGCTTTTGCGTGCCCGATATGTAAATATCCATTCGGTTCGGGCGGAAAACGAGTCTGTACACGGCTGTCATTTTTACCTTCTTTCAGGTCATTCTCAACAATAGCCTCTATAAAATTAAGACTCTTCTTAGGTTCTTCCGTATTCAACGTATTTTCAGACATATAAGTATAGGATTTTATTTATTCCCAGATTAGTTTGCTTTTGTTTCTTCTGTAAGGTACTTGTAATATGCTTGCAGAAATTCCTCATTTTTATCCGTGCCCTTGTATTCAGATATGATTTCTTGAGCTTCCATATATAATTTTTCCGCCTTTTCCAAATCAAGTTCTTTTACATATTTCAAGGATTCTTTATTCAGTTCGGCCGCTTTTTTTGCGTCACTATCCAATGACGAACAGGAGGCGAACATAAATAAAATAAAAATAAAAGACACAAAATGTTTCATTTCATAAAAAAATTAAGATACAAAGATATGTTTTTTTGGATTATGAGTTGTAAGTTGTGAGTTATAAGTTGAAGGTTATGCATTTTGCACTTTCAGATAGATTCTTTTTTGAGGATTAAGAGCTTAATTGGGGTCTGTTCAAATTTTAGTCAATGAAGAATATTAAAATCTTGAAGCGAAAACAGTGACAATATTATATCTTTGTCTTAAGTTAGTTATTCGTCAAAACATTAACGCGTATGATCTTACGGAAGATAAATGTTCCCGCAAAATCATAAACAAGAGATATGAATAGAAGAAGCTTTTTAAATGTAGGGATTGGTTTGTCTTTGGTTTCGCTGCTTCCCTACAAATTGGCAGCAAGAAACGAATCATACAAAGCAACGAATAAAGTTATAAAACCCGCCAGATTAAACCTCGGCGATAAAGTCGGGCTGATGGCTCCGGCTTGGCTGTTAAGCGAAAGCGGGTTGCAATCATCCATAGAGAATATAAGGCAACTTGGCTTTGAGCCGGTATATTCAGAAAAGATCCTCGACCAGTATGGCTATTTTAGTGGAACGGACAAAGAAAGAGCCGAGGAATTTAACAATATGATTAAAAATCCTGAAATAAAAGGAATAATCTTTGCTGCCGGAGGATATGGTTGTGCCCGAATTCTTGATATGGTAGACTACAACCTAATTAAGAAGAACCCGAAGCTTATTATGGGATTTAGCGACGATACGGCCCTCATCAATTCGATATATAAAAAGACAGGACTGATAACATTTCATGGCCCTGTAGCTAAGCTACTGGATAACCATTATTCGAGAAAACAATTCAAAGATATTGCAGTTAATCCGACCGACAGATATACAATAGTAAGTGCACCGGAAGATCTCCTGAAAGCGGAAGAAGAGAAGATATACGAACGATACACAATAAATCACGGCAAGGCGAAAGGGGAACTAACAGGGGGCAATCTGACTCTCATCTGTTCTATGATAGGAACTCCTTATCAAATAGGCTTAAAAAACAAAATCGTGATGATTGAAGACGTTGGAGAAGAACCATACAGAATTGACAGAATGCTGACCCAACTGATAGCTACAGGAGAATTAACTAAAGCTGCCGGAATTGCAATCGGAGTTAATAAAGATTGTGACAAATCAGAAAAGTCAACCGCTCCAAATTCATTTACGCTCAGGGAAGTAATCGAGGATCGGATTAAGCCATTAAATATTCCGGCAGTGCATGGATTATCATTTGGACACATCGATAATAACTTTACTTTCCCGATCGGAATAAAAGCAGAACTGGATGCAACGAATATGACAGTAAAACTACTCGAAAGATCTGTTATTTAAGAAACTCGTTCATCTATTTTTATAAAAGTTTCGTTGAGATCAGAGGACTATATAGTTGCAAACGACATGTTTTTTGTATCTTTAACGCTCAATTAAAAAACACTGAAAATGAAAGGAAAAATTCTTGTTACGGGTGGTGCCGGATATATTGGCTCTCATACTGTAGTAGAGTTACAAAACGCAGGTTACTCTGTCGTTATTATTGATGACTTATCTAATTCGACAGCAGATTCCATTGATGGCATTGAACGCATAACAGGCATACGTCCTATTTTTGAAAAACTAGACTGCAACGATATTGAGGGTTTGAGAAAATTGTTTACTGCTCATTCGGATATAAATGGTATTATACACTTTGCCGCCAGTAAGGCTGTAGGCGAATCAGTTCAAAAGCCACTACTATACTATAGAAACAACCTGAATTCGTTGATCAATCTACTCGATCTGATGCCTGAATTTGGTATCAAAAACATTGTATTCTCATCTTCGTGTACCGTATACGGCGAGCCGGACAAGAATCCGATAGACGAAACAGCCCCGGTGAAACCTGCGGAATCGCCTTATGGGAATACCAAACAAATAAATGAAGAAATAATAAAGGATGTAGTACGCTCGGGTGCTGATATAAAAAGTACGATACTACGCTACTTTAACCCGATAGGTGCGCATCCATCGACAGAAATAGGGGAGCTTCCAAACGGAGTCCCTCAAAACCTAGTGCCTTATATCACTCAAACTGCAATAGGAGTACGTCAACAGTTAAGTGTATTTGGCGACGACTACGACACTCCTGACGGTTCATGCATTCGCGACTTTATCAATGTTGTAGATCTGGCAAAAGCGCACGTGATAGCAATAGATCGTATGACAGGAAAGAAATCACTGGAAAAGGTTGAAATATTTAATCTCGGTACAGGTGTCGGGGTTTCTGTCCTAGAGCTTATCAAAGTATTTGAACAGGTGTCGGGCGTGAAATTAAACTATAAAATAGTAGGTCGCCGTGAAGGTGATATAGAAAAGATATGGGCCGACCCAAAACGTGCAAATACCGTACTGGGATGGACTGCCAAAGAAAACATAGAAGACACGATGAAGTCAGCATGGAATTGGCAACTGAAGCTAAGAGAAAAAGGAATTATGTAATCGCTTCAATATACAATACAAAAAGCAGCTGACTAATCAGCTGCTTTTCTATTAATATCCTTTTTGATAAACATTTCCTTTACGCTAAAAGATCGCTATATTCTTGATGTTTTTGTATATATACTTTTGTATAAGGACATACAGGATGAACTTTCAGTCCGTTTTCGCGAACATAGTCTAACAGATATTTAGTCAGTGCTGCTGCAATACCCCTACCTTCGAGCTCTTTTGGAACTTCGGTGTGAGTCACCACATAAACTCCGTCATTTACACGATAGTCCACAAGAGCGATCTGACCTTCTACTACTGTCTCAAAACGATTCTTGAGTTCATTATGCTTAATATTATATTCCATATTTCCACTTGTTTGGTTACAAAGTATAAACAATCTAACCTTCTGTTTAGTTCCCTCCAAAATTGAACACCAAAGGTATATAGGACGGAGAAGTGATAGGAACGCTACCAATAAGGAATGTTGGTTTCAACTGTACAAAGACTTTCGATTCTTTATTTCCTATACCGATAAAATTTTTAGCAATATTCACAACCGCATCTTTAGAGTTGTTCTTCATCAAAGTTGCCAGGTCTACACCTATTGCAATAGGCAGGGTTTTGGTTTGTCCTGCTTCAACACTCAATGCTTGATTCAGAGAGCCGGTAGTAAGCTGAATATCGTCAACACTTATTATGTACTGCAAGCCATTCATCATAGCAGCAGATGAATTCGGATTTTTCACATCCAGATTTAATGTAAAATTCAAAGGAATAGACGAAGCATTCCCACTCAAGATAGAGGTTACTTTTGGTATAGAGGTTACGGACAATCCATTCGATAAATTAACACCCGAAACAGTCAAACCCGAGATTGATTTATAGTTATACTCGCAGTTTATCATGTTATATGTACCCGACAAACTCTTTTGAACACTATCACAACTAATAAATATAGCCATGATGACAAGTAGTGATAAGATTTTCTTCTTCATATTTTAGTCTGTAATTATTACATTTTTTCGAAATTACTTTATAGTGACCATTGTTGCTCCATAACCGTATTCACGGAAAGAAGCATCTTGATAATATGCTGATTTATATTTTGAGCTTAATTCTTTCAATATAGCGTTCTTTAGTATACCATCACCTTTACCGTGTATGAATACAATCTTCTGCCCTTTGTTACGCTTATTCTCATCCATCACCTCTTTGAATTTATTGATTTGATACTCAAGAATATCAGAAGAAGACAAACCCTGAGTATTATCGATTAATTCATCCGCATGTAAATCAACCTCAATGATCGGACTTTTTTCTTTTTTTACGATTGGTTGTATGCGAGGTCGTTGCGAGACTTCTTTCTCATGCATAGCAGAAGCTATTTCTTCGGGAGAAATAATGAACTCTTTTTCTGCCAAATCGCGACGAACAATAGAATACAGCATAGCATCATCTTCGAAATAGTCATTTTCTTTGAAGCTATGAAGCCTGTAAAACTTAACTGTATCAATCCGAAGTTCAACCGAATATGTATTTTTTAAAGAATAAGGCTTCCCTTTTTTATAGGCAAAAAACTGTAAACAAACCTTCTCTATATCATTCAACTCTGTCTTCTCAAATTCTTCGAGAAAGAGTTTCGTGTTAGGCTCAATAATCCCTGTAGCTCTACTAACCCATCCTGCTTCAGCCCGACCCATATAGTTGTACGACAAATAATAATTGCTATCATTGATAAGATAACACTCAAAGTTTGTACTACTAAGGCTCTTTATATTCACAGGCAGATAAGCAAGATTGACAGTCAACAGCTCTCCTTCTTTTGTCTCCTCGGGCTTATACTCCTCTTCTTGCTTTATCGTTGAAGTTTGCTGCACAAACGTCTGCTGAGAAGGCTTGGTTGATTGTCTTACCTGCATATCGTTTGCAGGCTCTATCAAGACCGTCTCGCGAATAAGAACGGGAATATCAAACCCTTCCTCATCTTCTACCAACACAATATCTTTTCCCTGAAATCCCCGTACAACACCACCACCTGTAGTATTGAGGAAACGAACTTTATCTCCGATCTTCATAAATCTTAATTATTCTTTTTTAAGCTATTATTCAGCTTTTTTATTCACACAAAGTTCCTTATTTTTGTCGGATAAAAAAAGTAATAAGTGGAAATATCCAACCCTCAAAAAATACATATTCAAGATTATAATTATAATCTTCCGGATGAGCGTATTGCCAAATATCCCCTGACTAAACGGGATAATTCAAAACTTCTTGTATATAAGAACGAGAAAATAACCGATACTGTTTTCAGTAACTTAAATAATTTTCTGCCCGAAAATAGCCTTATGGTATTCAACAATACCAAAGTAATACAAGCAAGGCTTCATTTTCAGAAAACAACCGGAGCTCAGATAGAGATATTCTGTCTCGAACCGTATATGCCGAACGACTATCAGCTCAATTTTCAACAAACAGTAAAATGTTCATGGGTATGCTTGATCGGTAACCTAAAGAAGTGGAAAGAAGGAAGCCTTACCCGGCAAATAAAGGTAAACGAGCAAATTGTAAATTTCACGGCTACCCGTACAAAATCTCATGGTGACGCTCACGTTATAGACTTCGAGTGGGATAATCAAGGAGTGACATTTTCGGAGCTGCTTGATGCTGTGGGAGAATTACCAATTCCACCATACTTAAACAGGGCAACGGAAGAACAAGACAAACAAACATATCAGACCGTATATTCCAAAATAGACGGATCTGTTGCCGCACCTACAGCAGGACTTCATTTTACGCCCGAAGTCATGAAGTCATTGAAGGAGCAGGGCATGAAACTGGCAGAGGTTACTCTCCATGTAGGAGCCGGAACTTTTCGCCCGGTAAAATCGGATGAAATAGGAGATCATGTAATGCACTCTGAATTTATATCCGTACAAAAGAGTTTCATTGAAGAGCTAATAAGATTCGAAGGAAAAGTAATTGCAGTAGGCACAACATCCGTTCGCACACTGGAAAGCCTCTACTATATCGGAGTATCACTCGAAAACCAGAAGCAGTCACATCTGCACGTATCACAATGGATGCCTTACAATGATTCGAACAACAGGCTATCAAAAAAGGATGCTTTAAAAAATATCTTAGCATATTTAGAGGCGAATTCGCTAAGCACGTTGATTGCAGATACTCAAATTATTATTGCACCCGGCTATGAGTTCAAAATAGTAGATGGCATAGTAACGAACTTCCATCAACCTCAAAGTACACTCTTGTTGTTAGTATCAGCATTTTTAGGCAACAATAATTGGAAAAATATATATGAACATGCTCTCTCCTCTGATTATCGTTTTCTAAGTTATGGGGATAGTTCTTTATTATTAAAAGATTAACATAAACTAAAGAATAAAATTTATGAAAAAGAAAAGTACATATATTATTCTGGCCATTCTTGTTATAGGTTTATTCTTTTATGGATACCGGATTTTTAGCACCGGATTCAATATAGATAAAACTGTATATCTATATATCGATGATGACAAAGATTATAATACATTGCACCAAGAGATAAAGGATAGTGCAAAAATAAAAAGCATCTCAAACTTTGACATACTCGCTCTTTTATTAGATTATAAATCGAATATAAGAAGCGGACGCTATGCTGTAACGCCGGACATGAGTGTATATGATTTAATAAAGGACTTACGGAGTGGGCATCAGGCTCCGGTAAAACTTAAATTTAACAATATACGGACAAAGGAAGATCTAGCTCAACGCATCTCAGAGCAGCTAATGATAAATAAAGAGACTTTACTCAATACACTGGAAGATTCTACTAAATGCAAAGAACTCGGATTTAAACCTCAAACTGTAGTGGCCATGTTTATACCCAACACGTACGAATATTACTGGGATGTAACCATCGATAATTTTCTACAGCGAATGAAGAAAGAATATGAAAAATTTTGGACCAAAGATCGTTTAGAAAAGGCAAAAGAAATAGGGCTGACTCCTGTTGAGGTTTCTACGCTTGCTTCTATTGTGGAAGAAGAATGTACATATTCGGATGAATACCCTAAAGTTGCAGGTCTATATATGAATCGGTTACACATCGGGCAAGTATTGCAAGCAGACCCTACTGTGAAGTTTGCTGTTGGCGATTTTAGTCTACGTCGTATTTTAAATGTGCATACCGAAATTGATTCTCCATATAATACCTATAGAGTAAAAGGATTGCCTCCGGGCCCTATTCGTATTCCATCCATCAAAGGGATAGATGCTGTACTAAACTATACAAAACATGATTATCTGTACATGTGTGCAAAAGAAGACTTTTCAGGATATCATAATTTTGCGGCAAATTATCAGGAGCATTTAAGAAACAGGTCTTTATATATCAAGGCTTTGGATGCTAGAGGAATTAAATAATGAATGATTAGAAAGCATTCTGATCCCCTTTAAAGACATTTGCAATGGTCAGATAAATAATTTTCAGATCGAGGAAAAATGTCCAGTTTTCGAGATACCAAACATCTCTAATCACACGACCTTCCATTTCCTCAACCGTTCTGGTCTCGCCTCTATATCCTGTAACTTGCGCCCACCCCGTAATGCCGGGTTTCACCAAATGGCGTACCATAAATTTATCGATAATGGAAGAGTAAAGCTCGGTATGCTTAAGCATGTGTGGGCGTGGACCTACAACTGACATATCATTTTTTAGGACATTGATAAATTGAGGAAATTCATCTATACTTGTTTTCCGCATGAAAGCGCCTATTTTTGTCACGCGCGGATCTCCTGAAGTAGCCTGTAGTTTGTCTGCTTCCTTATTCGGTCGCATAGACCTGAATTTATAACAGTTGAAAACTCTGCCTCCTTTTCCTGTTCTTTTCTGCTTAAAGAAGACCGGCCCCTTGGATGTTGCCTTGATTATTGTTCCAAATATGATATAGACAATAGGAAATATTGTAAGGAGGACAAATACAGAAAGAATAAGATCAAAAGACCGTTTTACCAATCTATTAGAAAAATGCTGCAAAGGCTCGTTTCTAAGACTAAGAATTGGAGTAGACTCTAAGAACGTTAGAGCAAAACGCCGCTTTATATATTTATGAAACTCAGGAACTAAATGGAAACGAATCATATTCTTTTCAGAATAAGTAATTAGATCCACTATCGTCTCTTCCTTGTTATTAGGTAAGGTACAGAAGATTTCATCAATCTTCACCTGCTGAACATATGCCCTCACTTCAGACACTTTGCCTAAATAATTTGGCAGTACATCTTTCTTATCAGGATTATCATCAAAGAAACCCATTACTTTATATCCAAAGTCACTAAATAAAAGAGACTCATGTATTTTTATCCCATTCGTACCGCCTCCAATTATAACAACCTGCCTATAATTATAGCCTTTTCTACGATAATACTTTAGGGCTATTCTGAAAATAATATGCCAAATGATAAACGATGTAGCGAGGATAAAGAAGCCGATAATCCATGGCATAACAGGGATAGAAACCACATTGAATACAGAAAATCCGGTAGTAACCAAGAATGCATATAGCGCAATGAATATAGTAGATTTCTGCGCGATATTATCTAGATATATAACATTGGTTGCAATCTGAACATTCACAAAAGAAGCTACAAAAAAATAGCATAAGTTTATAAGCAAAAATGCGATCATGAACTCTTCGGAATACACAGTTGTCATATGTATCGGCTCATGGTAGATATAGAATGCTGTTAAAAAAAATATGTTGATAAGAAGTAAATCGCCAATGCGAATTATCCAATCAATCATAAATCCATATCCGTCTTTTCCTTCTGTTACATTCATAGCAGTATACAAATATAAAGATGCAAATATAACTATTTGTCACTAAAACTTAACGTAATTCCGCATTTTCAGGAGTCTTATATCGCTTCTTGTACATAAATATTATAAGGATAACAGTAAAAATAAGGCTAAGTATCGTAATCCACATATTTTTCTCCAAAGAGTAAACACTCAAATCTTCGTATTGAGGTGTTCCATAATATACAAATGCGAGTACAACTCCTATTACATTATTTACAGTATGTACCACAACCGGAATCCAGATTGTCCCTGACCAAACAAACATATAGCCTAGAACAGCTCCGAGTAACACACGTGGTATAAATCCATAAAACTGAAAATGCATTGCACTAAAAACGATCGCAGCTATCCAAACGGCAAAATGTTGATTCTTTACTATTTTTTGTATAATCTGCTGCAAACACCCTCTAAAAAAGAGCTCTTCACCGAGCCCGGCAACCACTGCAATAATTAATAAATTTAGGATAAGCCCGGCCATTGATTTATCGAGGAATAAAAGACCTGTCGTTTTTTCTGCCGCCAGCTCATTCTCTTTCATCCAAGCCTGAATAGCAGACATCGATTCGGGTAATACGATCTGCTGATTATAGTATCCAATAAAATTGATAAGAGGCTGTATTACGACTATTAAACAAACTCCTAATAGTAGAAAAGTAAGATTGTAAGATTCATCTATTTTCAGATATTCTTTAGTATTGCTCTGTGATAAAAAAGCAAATACCAGCGAAGGTATGATAAAGAAAAATGCAGTCTGGACTGTCAATGCCATCCTTGTGATCTTTACAGATTGGTTCAATTCGTCCAAGTGTCCACTAAGAGAAATTATTAAAGTTGTTAATATTAGCCCTGAGAAAGCTAAGAAAATAAAAAAGAAAAGTTGGGCCCAACCACCCATTCCGTATAATAAGCCTTTGTTATTTTGCTCCATTTTATTAATTATTGATCCTGAGTATACTTATTCCTGAACAGCTTTTTGAGTCGGCACAATACTCAACCAAAGTCTTCTTCTCTATCACAACCTGCTTCTGCTTACTCGACGCATGTATAAAGTGAAGTTCTCCGTTTTGCCAATATGCAATACCTATATGAGAATAGTCGAGACCTTGAAGTGAGGTCGCAAATACAACAATATCACCACTCTCTATTTTTTCTTTATTTTTAGATATAGATTCAACAGGAATGATTCTATAATTATCCCTGTTATTCACTGTTCTTTCTATTTCTTTCATTTTTGAGACATTTGCCTCATTATCTTTCAGGTGCTTATACGATTGAGGATGTCCCGACATAAAACTCAGCGGATGATTTATAATTTTACCTCCTATATCTGTACTGATATTTCTTAATAAGTTGTTTCTTTCATTTTCATATATCCAATCACTTGTATAATGAAGACGAGAAGTATAGCCTTTAATTTCTCCACCACGATAACGCATATTGATTAAACAAGAACAGTAATTCTCGAAAGAACTATCTCCTGATTTTATGACACGTGTGAGAGCAATACAATTTTCGACAAAAGTAGTACAGTCCAGCTCTCTAAGATTTATAATGAGAGTTTCGTTGTCTGAAGCCTCCAGAGTAGATGCAACATAAGGCTTGCCAAGGAGGAACTTAGCAGTTTTTACCAATAGCTCATTAAAGAGAAGATCTTTCTGCGGTTTAAACTGTTCAATGTAGCGAACAAAGATTAAAGAGTCTTCTTTCTGATATATTACACCATTTTCTCCCTTCATTTGAAAAGAAAGTATGATTAAAAGAGACAAAGCAAAAAATCTATAGAATTTCATAGCCTACCATTTAATACTTAGGTATAGTTTTTACCTATTTGCAAATATATGAAATTAAAGATGTTCGTTTTCTCTTTTAAATGAAAAAACGGAAGTCTATTATTCTAGACTCCCGTTTTCAATATTATTATCATTGCGGAAACTATTGATCAATTATTGGAGACGTTTTAGGCGATAAAGCAATTGCTGTATAGCTTCTTGATAATCATCTATAATTGCCTGTGTAAAAGCTTCTGCAAACAACTCTCTCTGAGATTCAGTATATTTGAAAAACTCCTCGGCATGTTTTACTATGTCTGCAGGATTAGCTGTTTCAGGAATTACAATATCTAAATCGCCCTTTACTGCATAAGATGTTTCTACAAGACGATCTGTAACGTCAAGAAGGTCTTCCAAGGCTTGGTCTAATGCAATGTGTTGCGCATAGCTGCCCTTGCCTGTAACGTGCCAATGATAAAGTTTTAAACTATTGTTGAAAGAAAACATCTTTCCAACAAATTTTGCAATATCAGCATTTACTGATACATTCTTTTTTTCTTTTAATGTTGAAGTACTCATGATGATAAAATTTATTTATTAATATTGTTTTTATATAGACAAATATAATAACAAAAAGAGAGAATTCCAAATATATATAATTGAATATCTAGATACTGACATAGACGTCACCTATGATCGTTCTCTCGATACAAGTAATGCATTGCATATTATAAAACGATATAATGCAACTCTTTGTTTATTCTTTTAAGCCTATTATGGTGCTGAATGTTTAAAAAAACATAATTCAGGAAGATATTGATATATTACCCCTAGAGTGGATATGACTTTATATCAAATGCGGGAAGAACGTTAGTCTAGGTAAAGTCGTCTCATCTTTATAAGATCTACCTTCAATTCCTTAGTAAGGAAATTCATGATAGTCCCATAATCTCGTTTTATCTGGTTAATACCGGCTTGCAAAAACATACGCTTCGCTGTAAAAATAGGTTCCGCTCGTGGATACTTGGCAATGAATGCATCGTATTTATCACTCAGGTATATTTTAGAAGAAAGGTAATCTTGCATAATGGTTTCTTCATCAACTCCCAATGCGTATAGAACAAGAGCTGCTGCCATACCCGCCCTATCCTTACCTGCAGAGCAGTGAAAAACTAATGGAGCACTCAGATTATTCTGTATAATAGCAAAGAAGATCCGATAAGCTCGCACACATGCAGGGTCACTTACTAGCAGACGATTCATGTGCTTCATGTGGCTATCTATATTTGTTTTCAGAAGATTCGCTTGTATTCCCTCACTACTTAGGTTACCGGGAGTAATGGCAATGGGATACGTAAATTGTACTGTCGATGGTAAATTATCTCGATAACGTTTGGTTTCAGCTTGTGCCCTAAAGTCTACAACGGATATGATAGGAATACTTGCCAAATAAGCGACATCGCCCTCAGTCAGGCTGGACAATTCATCTGCACGAAACAATTTACCCCATTTAGTATATCTACCGTCTTTGGTCTTGAAGCCGCCTAAGTCCCGAAAATTATAACACCCTTCCATCGGAAGATGGCGTTCAGACATATTTAGAATTTCGCCATTGTTATGCAGCTCAAAATAGATACGAATGGATGTGCTCACATTCAAAGGATATATCCCACTACCATTACCGATAAGTATTGGCTCTTTATGGTTTATACTATCGAATGAATCGCCGGCGTATAAGGACCAATTACCTTCAGTTTCGAGTCTGAAACTTGCGGCTTTAGTATACTTATCACGTATTATTTGCGCCTTTAATATAGCCGTATCCATTGATTCCTTAAAGTTTCATTTCTTGATAATGATAGCAAATGCTAAAGAGGATTTTTATAAAACCATGACAAATATACAGAATTAGTTGAAATATTGCTAACTGCCCGATTAAAACAGAGAATATGTAAAAAAAGATAAATGTTTACAAAAAAGACACAAAGTGTTGATAAGGATTTACAACTAATGTATCTTTGTTGAAATACAACAGTGTGATAAATAGTTATTTTCATGAAGATTAAGCTAATAAGTTCGTTAATAAGCATACTATTTTTATACAACTGCTCCCCTAACCCAACGACGGTGACAGTAATGTGTGAACAGGATCGTAAAGGAAATTACATCCTGAAATGGGAGTTGTATCCCGAAGTAGACAACACACCTGTTGAAATATTCGTTTCGGATAATGATAGCTCTTTTCCTTCAAATGCAAAACTGATAACCAACTCGAATGACTACATTGCCGTTATAAAGAATGAATCGGACACTGTTGAAAAACGAAAATATTTCCGCATAAAGGTTGCAGGGGTACTCTCTGAGGTTGTTACAAACCGATTCTTTGAAATGGATAGCATTCAAAACTTCAGAGACATTGGCGGATACATCACAAACGATAACAAACGTGTGCGATGGGGTAAGATATTCCGTTCGGGAAACTTCTTCCGCATGACTACTCACGACAGTTTAGAGATGAGCAGTCTAGGAATAAAAACCGTCATCGACCTCAGGTCGGAGGATATAATGAAGAAGAATATAGAAAGATATACAGCCTTCAAGAACATCCGTATCCCTATCGCTTATAATGGATACAACTCTATATCACAAAAGGTGATGGAAGGCCGGTTTCTTCGTGGTGACGCTATTATATATACACAGGATACATACAAGGATATGATCAATAACTTCGCCAGTCAGTATGCAGAATTCTTCGACTACCTGTGCGATGAAAACAATTACCCGATCGCTTTTCATTGCTACTTAGGCAAAGACCAGTCGGGGCTGGCTACATTCTTCCTGCTCAGAGCGCTCGATGTACCTATGGATATAATAGAAGACGACTATATGGCTTCAGATATGGTGATCGACCGCACAAAGCTGGTAAGAAATGCTGATAGCCTTTCAGAGTCGCGGCAAGAAGCTTTCACAATGCTTTCAAGAACAGATTTAGCATACTTGAAATATGGTATCTCCTGCATCAGAGAGAAACGGGGATCGGTAGAAGACTACATGCTCCATGAATTGAAGCTGACTCCCGAGAAGAGGAAAAAGCTGAAAGCAATATTACTGCACTAAACGAAACAATAGACTTATATAATAACGAGACTTGGATGCAACGACAAATCCAAGTCTCGTTTTTGTATTTGCTATAGCGTGTTATTTTACCTCTACTTCTATAATCGAACTTATATCATCCAGCTTACCATCGATTGTAAATGTTACATCTCCGGTCTTTTTATCTCTATTCCAAACAAGCTTGGAGTCTACATTCAGCCATTTTGCCGACTTTATGTTAGGAATGTTTAATGTAATGGACGGAGTATCTTTCTCCAGAATGTGAATATAATAGGTCTTGCCCTTATTGGTTATTGCTCCCCACGATTGAGGGAGGGTAAAACCTTGCTTCGTTCCATATATAGTATATCCATACTTATCCATCCATTCTCCCATTTGCTGAAGCCTTTCTACACATTCCGTCTGAATCTTTCCATTCGGCATTGGACCTACATTCAACAACAGGTTTGCACCTGTCCCGGCTGTACGGATAAGCAAATGCAAAAGTTCCTTTGTCGATTTATATTTATCATCAGTAATATCAAATCCCCAAGATCCATTTATGGTCTGACATGTTTCCAACGGAAGTTTAGACACCTCTTGTCCACTCAGCCCTCCTTTATTTTCGCCCGGCACATCACGCTCAAATATCTGATAGCTCTCACCCTCAAAAGGAGGTAAGTGATGATTGTTTGCGATCAAACATTCTGGCTGTAGGCGATGGATCAGTTCATATATTTCAGGGTAATGCCAATCAACATAAGTAGACTGATCTGTTCTATTCTCATGTTCTGTCTGATCCCAATGACCATCAAACCAGATACCGGCTATTGGACCATAGTTCGTTAACAACTCGGTCAACTGCGCTTTCATAAAATTAATATAGCTGTTCCAATCACTTTTTTCTGTACGTCCCGATCCTTTTCCTGTACGTCCTGTCTCATACTGATAGTCGGAACGCATCCAATCCAGAATCGAATAATATAATACAAGCTTCATACCTTGCTTATGGCACTCATCAGCTAGCTGCCTAACAATATCCTTGCCATAAGGGGTATTCATTATGTTCCAATCCGACTGCTTGGTATCCCAGTTGCTGAAACTATCATGATGACGCGAGGTAAACGCAATATATTTCATCCCTGCGCCTTTAGCTATCTGAACCCACTCTGCTGCATTAAATTCCTGCGGATTAAAGAAATCTTGGAGTCGCTTATATTCATTTGTTTTTATCGGGCGGTTGTTCATCACCCATTCGCCATCACCTAGCACGCTATAAGGTCCAAAATGGACGAACATCCCAAAACGGGCATCTTCAAACCACTTAACATCGGGTTTTACGGCTTTCGATTGTGCCGACAAATTTGCCATAACGAATATTAAAGCAAGGGATAAAAAATACTTTTTCATTTTGTTTTTATTTTAGACATTAAGGTCAATTCTCAATTTAATTAATATGAGCTTTTTATATACCTGAGGTAGATACAAAAATAAACAATTAGCGTGTCACCCACTTCTACTTTTCCGATAAACCAATAGTACAAATTCGATATTATCTATTACCTATATTTCTCAATATAGTATAAAAGCGATCGGCAAGCGTTTGATTATAAATTGTTATATGTCTCTCTGTATTCGCTCGGAGTCTTTCCTATATGATGCTTAAAAACCCTGTTGAAATAAGAGATATTATCCAAAGACAGTTCCATCGCCACATCCCTTATTGGCATATCGGTAGTAAGCAGAAGTAGTTGAGCCTTTTCTATCTTTTTCATGTTCACATATCTGAGGGGTGTGCAGTTCATTTCTTTCTTAAATACCCGAATCAAATGATCTTCGGAAACACAAGCTACATTTGCAAGCTCGGCCAATGTAATATCCTTGCCTGTATTTTCGTGTATATATCGGAGTGTATTACTAATGCGTATGTCCTTATTATCCGATTTTGTTTTAGCTAATGTGAAAAATCTGGATATAAGCTGATACAAAATTCCTTGCGTTTCGTATCTCGAGTGTATCGACATCTTGCTGTTATCTGCCACATACTGATCAAATGTACGAGGGTTATCATACAGTTTGGGATCATAATGCCTTAAATGCCTTCCCGGATTGATTTCAAGCAATCGTTTGTTCAACATTAAGCCTAATGAGTCGGATTTAACTTCTATCGGAAAATCGTATTGATCGAATATCGATTCCTTTCTCACTGTTTCTTCATAAAAGTGAATATAGTAAAGCGAAAAGAAGCTATCGCACTCATTGTCGTGCATTGTAAACGGAGGAACAAGATATAGATGATCCGGTTTCAGAGAAAATGGCTCTCCGTTGATGTATGTGATCGCTTTGCCGCCGGTTACATAATATATACGGGCAAAAGGACTATACACTGACTTCCAGTTCCAGTTTGCATTTAGCTCCGAATAACCGACATTCAGCAATATAAATTTAGGTCTTTCTGCTGTTTTAGACATACAGGTTGTCGTTTTTATTTCCCGATTTTATGCAAAGATATTCATTTATTAGGAGAAATTTTCAGTATAAGCGAATGTAAACTTTTAATAAGTACTAAAAAGGATTTATATTCGTCTTTTTGGGATTACCCCAGCATGCTACAATCTTTCTATTAACTAATTAAAAAAAAAGAATCACGTATTTGTTGCATTAGAAGAAACGCTATATTGCTCTTTTTACGCTGTGGTCTGAGAAAAAGGTGACAAAAGTGACACTTTTCAGTCCGGTCGTATTATGTCACCTTCTTTTACTTCGCTCCTTTTCACTTTTCGGTACAGATGGGGCGGAGGGAGGCAATAATCCCTGATAAATACATATTCCGATTCTTCTTTCTCTTGGGTTACTGTTTCGTCCTCATCTTCAATCAGTGCATCCTGCAAATTATCAGAATCAGACACCGTTTCGGTTGGTTCAGAAATAAGCTCTTCCCTTTCTATTTTCTTTTCGCACGATGCACCACTCATCAGTTTTTCCCGCAGCTCATTCAAACTATCCTTAGTCTTCGGGTCTTGCACTATTATCGTTAAGGGTTGGCTGTGCTCTTTGTTCTCTTCTTCCTTTGTTTCGTTGTGCGACAATACCAGCCTGATAGCGTGTGTGTCGGGGGCATATTCTTTTTGCCTAACTACCCGGGTTTTCAGTACTAGTTTGTCGGGATTCTCTTTGTCAGGCACATAGGTCGTTCGCACTTCGGTGAGGGTATAGCCTTCCAGCTTTTTCCTTAACGATCGGCGGGCAGTAATTGCCAACGCCTCATCCCTGCTTTCCATTGCTGCTTCAATTGCCTTTCTAAACGCGGGTTTCTTGTCTCTCCATTCATAGAATGATTTGCGGGTTATTTTCAAGCGTTTGCAAATCTCTGTGATCGAATAGGTATCTTCTTCTATCAGCGAGACAATCTTTTCTGCCAGTCTTTCTGTATACTTTGCCATATCTGTTATAATTAGTTGTTTATAATAGATAATTATTTAGNNGAATAAGCACGAAAGAGGTAGGAGCAGTGGCTTGTCCCTGCCCGTTAGTCTGCCGGCGACCACAAGGGATCGCTCCTACAGTTGCCCAAAAAAAATAATTAGCTGACGATAGAATATACAATATACAGGGAATGTAAGGCAACAGTTAGTATTATTATGAATATAAATATTATCTTTAACATTCGAAAAAACACCCTTAAAGTATCAGAAAACAGAAATTTATTAAAAAATTAAAGCGAATGCGAATTATTTATTTTTGTTTTTTCCTGAGTATGTTAATATGCCCCAGACTCTACTCTCAGGAAATAAACCCAAACATCTTATACAAGATTGTTAGCCCTTCAGGTTTTGTAGTAGATAACAGAGACGTGCACGACAATGCAGCATCTCTTTATTTGTCCAAAAATGAAAAGAGCAGCCAAGGGCAAGTGTGGAAAATAGAAAAGTTGACAAACGGTTCTTACATGATCTCCAACCCCTTTATTTACAAAAGTATTGACAACAACAATACGACAACAGGGAATGGGAATCCAATCATTCAGTGGGACAGCAACAAATCGAACGTAAATCAGCAATGGCTATTGAATGTAACAGGTACAGGAGCTTTTGCCATCATTCATAAAGCAAGCCAAATGGCACTGGCTTTCACCGGAGAGGATGCTGTCGGCACACAGTTGTCGCAACTTCCAAACTCTTCCCAAACATGGAGGCTGGTTCCTACGAATATAAAACCGCCTAAAGAGGAAAAGTTAAAACCAAGTAAAAACGACTGGGAGAATGAAACAATCTTTGCAATAAACAAAGAACCCGGACATGTAACCTATATTCCCTTCCCTTCTGTAGAAAGCCTTAAAAAAGATAAAAGCTTTGATAAACCGTGGGAAGAACCGTCATCCTCCTTATATTTATCGCTGAATGGTGATTGGAAATTTAATTGGGTAAAAAAACCTTCGGAACGCCCTAAAGATTTCTACAAGACAAACTATGATGTTTCGTCTTGGAAAGAAATACCTGTGCCTTCCAACTGGGAAATGCACGGATACGGAACACCCATCTATACGAATATAACTTATCCATTCAAGAATAATCCTCCATTTATACAACCGCAAAAAGGGTACACCAACGAGATAGAGGTAAACCCCGTAGGATCGTATCGCCGTGATTTTTCTATTCCGGCAGATTGGGATGGCAAAGAAATCATCTTACACTTCGATGGTGTATATAGTGGAATATATGTATGGATCAACGGTAAAAAAGTAGGTTATAGCCAAGGCGCAAACAATGTTGCCGAATTTAACATTACAAGTTACGTTAAAGCAGGCACAAACACCATTGCAGCCGAAGTTTATCGCTGGACGGATGGAAGCTATATAGAAGATCAGGATATGTTCCGCCTGAGTGGAATTCATCGTCCGGTGTACTTATATGCAACACCTAAAGTACATGTACGTGACTACTTCTTACAGTCAGATTTTAAAGGTGATGATTACAGCTCTGCACTTTTCAAAGTGAAAGCTTCGATAAAAAATTATGATAAAAAAGCATCTCAAGCGACGACTCTAGGTGTATCACTTTTAGATACCAAAGGCAAAGAGGTAGCAAACATCACACAACCTGTTGGATCATTGAAGGCAAACCAAGAACAGGAGTATGATATACAGGCAAGTGTTACGAACCCGTCGCTATGGTCTGCCGAAAAGCCGAACCTTTATACTGCAATCATTATCCTGAAAGACAATAACGGGAATGTATTGGAAGCAATGTCCTCGAAGTTTGGATTCAGGAAAATAGAAATGAAGAACAAACGTGTTTATATCAACAATGAACAGGTTTTCTTTAAAGGAACAAACAGGCACGACATTCACCCTAAATTCGGAAAAGCTGTGCCTGTAGAATCGATGATACAGGACATCGTAATGATGAAGCAACATAATCTGAATACAATACGCACGAGCCACTACCCTAACGACCCAAGGATGTATGCCTTGTACGACTACTATGGACTGTATGTAATGGATGAGGCTGACCTCGAGAATCATGGCAATCATTCGATAAGTGGTATGCCTAGTTGGATTCCGGCATATAAAGACCGAATAGAAAGAGTGATACAACGAGACAAGAACCATCCTTCGGTGATCTTCTGGTCTTTGGGCAATGAAGGGGGGAATGGAGACAACTTCGATGAGATGTATAAAGTAGCTAAGCTGCTCGATCCATCACGCCCCGTTCACTACGAAGGCAAGAATGAAGCAGCCGATATAGACTCTCACATGTATCCCGATTTGGCACGTATGGCTGCCTTTGACCAAAGAGATACTGACAAACCTTACTTCTTGTGCGAATATGTTCACTCGATGGGGAATGCACCGGGCAATATCGCCGAATATTGGGATTATATAGAAAACAAATCGCAACGTATGATAGGTGGATGCGTTTGGGACTGGGTAGATCAGGGATTGAACATGTACGGAAAACCTGACAATCAATATTACCTAGGAGGTGATTTTGGAGACAAGCCAAATGACTTTGATTTTGTATGTAATGGATTAACAACTCCCGATCGTAGAGTTACAGCAAAACTACTGGAGATAAAGAAAATATATCAATACATCAAATTCCGTGAACTATCGTTGAATACAGGCAAAATTGAGATTGAAAATAAGTATGACTTTACCAATCTGAATGAGTTTAATATAAAATGGGAAGTTCTTAAAGATGGTGTTAAATCCGAATCGGGAACAATACCTTCGATAGACTTAGCACCGAATCAAAAAACAATAATCACTGTGCCATATAATAAAAATATGGATGCAGGAAGCGAGTATCTATTGAATATATATTTCACGCTAAAGAACGATACGAATTGGGAAAAAGCAGGCTATGAAATGGCATCAGCACAGTTTGCCCTGAACGGCAGACAGCCGATCTCTTCGGTTGACACATCATCTATGAGTGACGTGCAAGTGAGCACACAAGGCGATAACCTTGTAATAGGCGGACGTAATTTCAAGACTGCATTCAACTCACAAACAGGTATAATGACTTCTCTTCAATATGGAGGAAAGGAAATGATACACAACCAAAGCGGATTTAACCTGAACTGGTATCGTAGTGTGAATAACGACAAATACACCGATCAGAACTATTATACCACAGAGAATGACAAACCGATGTTCAGTTATCAACTGTCGCCGGACAAAAAATCTGTAACTATTCTGTCTGCCACTACGGCTACAATAAAAAGCCCGAAAGAAGTGCGAATTCCATATACTGTAAAGTATACGATCTACGGAGATGGAACAATTGATGTAGATGCGAATTTCACGTCTCCTTCTGCAGGTTCATTTGTTCACCGCTTGGGCTTGCAAGTCGTATTGCCAGAGGGAATGGAAAATGTTCGTTATTATGGACGTGGCCCTCACGAAAACTATTGGGACAGAAAACTTTCTGCATACATAGGGCAATATCAGACCACCGCAAAAGGAATGGAGCAAGAGCACTATGTGAGATCACAAAGCATGGGTAATAGGGAAGATGTAAGATGGGTTACCATCACAGACCAAAATAAGAAAGGGATTAAAATACAATCGAAAGACAGGTTAGGATTTAGTGCACTGCACTTCACCGATCAGGCGTTGTGGGAAGCCGTGCATGATTTCAAATTGGATGAGATCCGCAAACCCGAAGTTTATTTAAGTCTGGATTGTATACAACAGGGTCTAGGTAACGCAAGTTGCGGACCTCTGCCACTGCCGCAATACATGATTCCGGCTAATCAGAACCTAGGTTATTCGTTCAGAATACAAGGAGTAGAATAAGCAAACATTAACAGAATAGCAAAGGCTTGTAGTGAAAATTCATTACAAGCCTTTTTGTTTGGGGGTATGACATACTGTGAATACTCTATAAAATATTTGTAAATCTGCATTTTAAATCTTATATTTACTCTTAACCTAAATTAAAAACGATTCTAAAGAAAGGATTGCGTATGAATATACTTCTCGTTTGATCATTAAGAAAATACAATTTCTTATAGTTTGTAACATATTAAATGCCACTGATTATGGAAAGGTATAAGAAATATAGAACAATACAGAAAGCTTCATACATCGTGTTTTTCCTTTATTTGCTAATTCTGGCTTTAAGTAATTTCAGCTTTAACGGAAATGTAGAATATATTCCGTACTTTATAATTATCCCGTTTGTCGTTTATTGTATAACAATGATAACAACTGAAATTCTGATATATAAAGAAAGAGAGGCTTTTTTTGACACAAAACAGAGCCAGCTGAGCAAAACAAATTTCAGGAATGATAGAATAGACACATCTACTTTATCGAAAATATAGATATAAACGAAAGAGGAGATTTTTTAAAAATTTCCTCTTTTTCAATTTATCTTCGTTCGTTATAAACTCCAAATTCTGCTATAGTTGGAGAGCCCTTAGATTCCGCTATTGATATGCGGACTTTATTTCCCCATACCTTATCAAACCTATGAACTTTAATCACATCCGATTTTACTCCTGAAAAAATAGTCTGCCATTTTCCATTATGGAGGTATTCCAATTTATAGGATTGTATATCGTTCTTGTTATTTTTCTCAGTTATTGTAATCATATTGAATGGTTGCTCATTGTTTCCCAGTTCTATCTCCAACCATGGTTTGCTTACCAATGGATTTGACTCCCATCCTGTTTTGAAATTATCATCATTCGCAAAATCCATGAGCTGCATATCCCAGCTCCAACTCGAAGTTGCCGGCTTAAACTTTGCTATATTCGAAGAGATAATCGGAGCTTCATTCTTAGGCAAGTTATTTAATGCTCCTTCATTTTTCCACAATTTACCTATCCGGCGAAAAGCGGCAACAGCATTATCGTCGATCAATCCATCCCTGTTCGGAGCTGCGTTAAGAATAAAGTTGCAATAGACCTTATTGAATGGGATTATATTGTCATTAACCAATTTCACCGGATCTTTTACTGGCGTTTTAGGAAAATCTTCTTTCCAAAACCAAGCCGAATTTATTGGAAGACAAGACAGAGCCGGCAGAGAATTGCTGTCTTTAGAAATATGCTGACCAGCACCTTGTTCATACGATTTTATATCTGTATAAAATAGTGCTTGAGTAGGATACTTTGCTGCATTCAGATCCATCACAAGACAATTGGGTTGCAAAGACTTGATGAGATAGTATATATCTTCGAAAGGTATTTCGTCGTAAGAAATGCGTGACCACGGAGCATCCCACCCGTCGATTATCAGGGCTTTTATTTCTCCATAATTGGTAAGAAGTTCTGTCAACTGAGCTTTTACCATGTCTATATGCTTAGTACTAATAAAGCCCGGACGTAATTTATGGTGTGTGTCAAGAATCGAGTAATACAACATTACTTCAAGGCCTTCTTTTCTGAAAGCATCTACGTATTCCTTTACAACATCGCGCTTCAATGGGCTATTCATCACGTTATAGTCTGTAGTCTTGGTATCCCAAATACAAAAGCCGCTATGATGTTTGGTGGTAAGGCATCCATAAGTCATGTTGGCTTCTTTTGCGGTTTTAGCCCATTGATTACAGTCTAACTTTCGAGGATTAAAAATTGAGGGTGAAGCATCAGGATCGGCCCAATCATCGCTCATAAAGGTAGGGATATTGAAATGGATAAACATTCCAAAACGCAGGTTTATAAACTCTTGTTGGAGATCGGGTAATGATTTTACTTGAGAATAGCCGGACAAAATAAAAAACAGGCTAAGAATTAATAATGGGCATTTTTTCATAATAAATAAAGGGTTTTAATTTATGCGAATATAGCTATTTTGAAAGATGATGAAACAGAAAATAATATAGAAAATATATGTAATTATTTATTTCATTAATGAAGGGAGGAAGACTCATCTTAGAATCATAATCTCCACCCCCTTCAAAACAATATATATGTTATAAACTATAACATGTATCTTCAAAACTCAACTTCTCCTACATTTATCACCTCTTTATTCTGAGACAAACGTAAAGTAATTGTCTTCTTCTTTTCCTCACCCGTTGCATAATATGTGTAGATATCCAAATAAACTGTAGTTGGTCCTATAACGGTTTGCTCTTGTGAACCATAATAATTTGCCTGAATCATGTATTTTCCTTTGACGGCTTTTCTTATCATAAACTCTTCTGGCCCATATCCTCCGGTAAAATCACATGACATAAGACCACCTGTTTTAGTAAACCTATATTTATAATAGCACTTTTCACCATAAGGGTCTGTTACCCACAAATCCATATCGCTATCATCTGTATCCCAATTGAGAACTACGCGTATATCCATAGGCATGCTATATATCAATCTTTCATCTACATTCAATAAATTCAACGTCACTTTTTTACGATTTGCTTCAGCAATCACCTGATTCATTTCTTCAACGGCAATCACCTCTATTTCAGGAAATCTATCATCCCAACTTCCTTCTACTATTTTGTACAACATATCTACAGCCTCTTGATATTGATTATTCTGAGCATAAGCCAAACCTAAATCTCGATAAGATTGAGGTTCCTCAGGGCGTAGCCTTAATACTGTCTTAAATTGTTCTATGGCATACTCATTATAGCCAAGCTGTTTCAGGCGATAACCCAAGACTCGTAATAGTCTATAATTTTCTGCTTCCAACTCTGCCAGATTTGATAGAATTATTAAGGCTTTTTCTTTCAACCCTCTTTCTTCAAACAACGAAGCTACTTCTAAGAAGAAAGAAGGCGTTGTTTTATATTCCTCCTTAATAGCCAGATAGGCCGGATATAAATCTTCATCCGATTTCGATTTTAATTTGGCTATATATGGAGCATTCGATTTCCACGTTTTTAGTTCTATTGCAGCTTTCACATCTTCACTTTGATATCCTTGGTTGGAAATTCCGTTTTCAGTATTCTCTATCCCTATTTCATTGCCTGCTCCTGTGTCCTCTGTTATTTGAACACCTTGCATCCTGCCTTGCAAAGCGTTAGAGAGTGACTGTAGCTCATCTGCAGAGACAGTACTTACAGAGCCTGTCTCATCTACTCTTCTTTCTATACCATAACCTACTACTACCTCTTCGAGCATCATCTGGCTATCTTCAAGAATAGCATTTGCAACATTGTTCTCTATTTTTACGGCCTTCGGCTCATACCCAATAAATTTAAATACCAATATATCCCCATTCCGTGCATTAATAGAATATTTTCCATCTAGATCGGTTATTGATCCGGTATCTGTTCCTTGTACTATTACCGTAGCACCTATAATAGGCACACCGGAAGAATCTACAACAACACCTCTCACCGAGCCACTTTGAACATTTAGAAAAGGGGAGGCTATTGAGCGCGGCTTAGATACTACTTTTTCAGGTTGTTGAGTAAAATCTTTTTCGAACCATGTTTTCCTACCGTTAAAAAGGGAGATTACTCCGTTTATTTGTCTTTCTCTGGCTGCTTTTTCATCGTTTTCTATCTGCATTACACTCTTATTATACTCTTCAAGCAATTCGGCTGGAGGCACAATCCTGTATTGTATATAATCAGAAAGATTTTCGAGAACAATCAATGATGTATTACGAGTAACAATATTATATCTCTTTCCAAGTTCTTCGATTTCTTCCTTATTTCTATCAAATAACATATCCAGCTGAGTTATTTTCTTTTCAGCCCACACTCGCTCTACTATATTTCCATAATTAGCCACATCTCGGGAATCTATAGTTAGAGTTTTTGTATATGTAATTTTATCACCTATTCCAAAATTAAGATTAATAGAAGCTTTTGCGGCTTTCAATTTTCCTGTTACCGAAAACCCCGATTCGGAATTTAGAATAAGAGTTGACGCTGTAAAGTCACTAATTTCTTTTTTATTATAGAGAGCGGATATCAGTCTGAAGTTTTGATTCAACAGTAACTTTACGGCATCAGACGGAGCCTGTTGTAAAAGATTTATATATTTTCCTCCACTGGCAGTTGCCAAGTACGTCAACAGACTATGGTCTGCACTTAAAGAAGAACAAACGACAGAGATTGGTGTACCACCTATCTGTTGTATCTGTTCTCCAAAGTTGCTTAACCCGTCAGAGAATAAAAATATCTCATCCGCATTCACATCTGCAAAATCCAAAGCTCCTAACCGAGTAGCTCCATCATAAGAAACCTTCTCTAATGTTTCTCTAAGGGCGTTCCAATTTCCATTCCGAATATTGAAAGTCTGAGCCTTACCCAGAAAACAGTTAAAAGTATGAAGATCTACAGTAACATTTCCTATTTCTTTAAAATAGCCGGACAGCATATTAGCCTCCAAATCAAAGTTCCGTCTATCCATCGACGATGACGCATCCCAATACAAGGCAATACGCTTTGGCACCTCTCGAGATTGTTCTTTCAGCGGGGGGAAAACCTGAGAATAAAAAATAGTTTCACCGCTAATAATACCTTTTTCAAGAAAAGTAAGAGCATCGTTTTTTACAGCAACAGAAAACACGAGTTGTCCTTTTCCTTTATACTTTTGAGCAGAATAAGATGCCTGATAAACATCTCCCTCATTACTAAAAGTAAAGCCTCCCCAAGGTGTTTTATCTATTTTTGGTTGGGTTTCTTTTCCAAATACCGTAATATGAAGATTAAATTTATCAAGCTCGTTATTTCCGTATTCTACGGGAAGAAAGAAACGATAATTATCACCTGTTTTCGGCAATTCTTGTTCATAAGCAATCACAACCTTTCTTGTCCCTCGGGCAAACAAAGGATATACCCTTGTTTTAAAATTATTTCCCTGTGTTTTTTCCAACAATCCGGGGTCTACCCCTCGTCTGACTATCGATTCAAACACTTCCTGCCCTTTAGCTTTCTCTACAACGACTCCTTCTCTGAGCTTTCCATTTATATCGAGAGCAAACCGCGAAATATTTTGTCCTTCTGCCAAGGGAAATTGTAATTCGCCTTCCAATACACGTTTATTGGGATTATAGAGAGTCATTTCAACTGTAGTAACAGCAAGTGGACCTACTACTTTTATATCTATGTTTACGTTCGATATACGAATCGGCAATTCGGTTGCTTGCAGATCCTTCACTTGTATTGTAGGACTACCAGGATTTACCTGTTGGGCTAAACAATAGATGCCTATCCATATAAAAGTGATTAACAAGAGATACTTTTTCATAGTGTTCAGATATTTATTTGTTTTCATAGTCAGAATATCGTTTTATCAATAGACAAATCTTAAACTAAATGCCCCTATAATATTACATAATAATTCGCAAACAAAGTCAATCTATAGTCGATATAATACTATAATATCCTGTCATGCTTACTTATTCGGGATAAAAAAGATGCAAACAAATTCTTATTTGTACTTATAGCTCATAATTTTTATCTTTTTTGAATAAATGAAAAAATTAAATAAAATATATTGATACATTTTTTTGATTAACTTCGCACTATTAAGTAAAAAAGTCTGATCCTGTTTCATAAGCTCTTTATGATATGAGAAAACTCCCAATCATCCTATTTTTATATTCTCTTGCTACTATCGTGTCTGCAAACGATATAGGGAACAGTTATATTAATGAACTGAATAAAGCAATAAATAACAAAAAATACTATGATGAAAAGAAAGAGCAAAAGATAAATAGCCTTAAACAGCTCTTACACATATCAGATCTCTCTCTTGCTCAAGAATATGATATAAATTTCAAACTGTCGAAAGAATACAGGAAATACAGAATGGATTCGGCGGTTTACTATATGGAAAAGAATCACGATATAGCGAAGAAGTTAAATAGCATGGACGTTATCAACGAAACCAATCTAAACTTGTCGCTATTATACTCTGCAACAGGCATGTACCTCGAAGCAAAGGATATATTAAATCATATTGACAGACAATCATTATCCGAAAAATTAGTTCCTCTTTACTTTGAATCCAATAGTCAGTTTTATGGACACTATGCCCAAAGCAATGACAGGCACGCTTATTTTCAGATAAATGAAGCTTACAGAGACTCACTGCTTACAGCTTTAGACCCCAATTCTGTAAGGTATCGGATAACCTATGCCGAGAAGATATTCTATCAGGGACAAATAGAAATTGCCGAAAACCGGCTTCTAAAACTCATGGATGAGATAGCGGAAGATGATCCAGATTATGCCTTTGTCGCATATCTATTGGGTAAAGTCTACGAGAATAAAAAGAAACAAGACCTGCAAAAAAAATATTTTGCTCTTTCAGCTCTATCGGATATTAAAAACTCAATAAAAGATAACGCTTCCTTGCAAAGTCTGGCGTTGGTTTACTATGAAGAAGGAGACATAGATCAGGCTTATAAATTTACCAAGTCGTCTATCGATGACGCTGTTTTTTGCAATGTAAGATTCAGGACGATAGGTATTTCAGAGTTTTATTCAATTATCAATACAGCCTATCAGGCGAAAGAGGCAAAACAAAAAAGTAAACTGCAATTATACCTTATACTTATTAGTATCCTCACGGTATTCCTTATCGTTGCTGTGATATATGTATACAAACAAATGAAGAGAGTTTCGCGAATAAGGAAAGAATTGTATCGAGCGAATGTAAAGCTGATCGACTTGAATCAGGGAATTACGGATACCAACAAGCAGCTCAAAGAGGTAAATATTCAGCTATCTGAATCAAATCATATAAAAGAGGAATATATTGCGCACTTCTTCGATTTGTGCTCAACATACATCACCAAACTGGAGGATTATCGTAAGTCTCTGAATAAGAAAGCTGCGAATAATCAGCTGGATGATTTGTTCAAAACACTAAAGTCAACAGCATTTGTTGATAATGAGCTGGAAGAATTATATAAGAATTTTGATAATATATTCTTAAGTCTTTATCCCACATTTGTAGAAGACTTTAATACCCTTCTTATAAGCGAAGAGCAAGTAATTCTTAAGCCCGGAGAATTACTCAATACCGAATTGCGGATATTTGCCCTGATCCGTTTAGGAATAACAGATAGTGTAAAGATTGCAAGCTTCCTTCGCTATTCATTGAGCACCATCTATAACTACCGCACCAAGGCCCGCAATAAAGCCGCTGTATCGCGTGACGAGTTTGAAAACTTAGTGATGAGAATTGGCATAATACAGAAAAACAGATAAGTTAAAACACCTTAAGATCACTACTTTTTAAGCCTACAGAACAAACCTCAATACACTGTAATACAGAAACATAAATATATCGAAACACTACTTTTTTGGTTCAAAAAAAAGTTACAGGCATTTATACCCATAATTTTGAGATAATTAATACCGGAAAATAAATATTTCCTAATCAATAATCTAAATTTTTATAATACCATGGCATGACTCTCAGTTATAACCTCTAATCTGTACATTTTACAGTAGTATTAGTATACACTATTATGTAACCAAAAATCCAAAATCACATTTAAACCTAAAGAAATCATGAAATGTAATAAAAAACGAACAAGTAAACAATTCTTGTATAAGATTTGTCTAATTTTTGCTTTGTTGGTTTCCGGTACAGTAATGGCTCAAGATGTAGTAAGCATCTCGGGTATTGTTACCGACCAAACCGGAGAACCTATTATCGGAGCTAGTGTAGCTGTGAAAGGCACTACTACCGGAACAATGGCTGATGTTGACGGAAAATATTCTATTTCTGCACCAAACAACGCTACACTTGTATTCTCTTATGTGGGAATGAAGACTAAAGAAATTGCAGTAGCGGGCAAAACAACTATCAATGTCACTTTAGAAGAAGCATTACAAAATCTGGACGAAGTTGTTGTTATCGGTTACGGAACTCAGCGTAAAGCCGACCTCACCACATCTGTAGCCAGCGTATCTGCCGACGAATGGGCAGACAGACCAATTATATCGGCACAACAAGCTCTTCAAGGAAAAGCAGCCGGTGTACAAGTAATACAACCATCAGGAAAACCCGGAGTAGGGATACAAGTTCGCGTGCGTGGAGCATCTTCACTTAATGCAGGCAATGACCCGATCTATGTTGTAGATGGTATCATAACGAATGACATTACCAATATTTCTCCAACTGACATTGAGAGCATGCAGATATTAAAAGACGCTTCATCTGCTGCTATCTACGGTAGCCGTGCAGCAAACGGTGTTGTTCTTATTACAACCAAAAGAGGAGCAAAAGGAAGAACTCAGATAGACGTGAATATGTATGCAGGGTTCTCAAATGTTACAAAAAAAATAAAAACACTCAATACAAATCAGTACTATGATTTGATGAGTGAAATCGGCATAAGTGTAGACCGCACAAATCAGAATTATACAGACTGGGCCAAAGAAATGTATGGAACAGGTATTCAACAAAACTATCAGGTTTCTATTTCGGGCAGCACAGATAAAACCAATTATTATGTATCGGGAGGCTACCAAAAAGAAGAAGGTATTATTTCTCCTGCCGACTATGACAGGTACTCTTTCAGAAGTAATCTTTCTACCGAAGTTAAGCCTTGGTTCAAAATCGCATCAAACCTAAGTTTTGCTCGTAATTCACGCATGGATGCAACAGACAATGCAAACTCTGGTCGTGGCGGTGTTATTATGTCTATACTCAACACACCTCCATTTATGCCTATATGGGATCCTGAAAAACCAGATCAATATTCGACAAATCCATTCCAATCGTCATGGGAAAATCCTTATGCGCAAGCAAACACTTATGACAAGAACGAAGAATACCGTTTTATGGGTAATCTGGAATTAGATTTTACCCTAGCAGAAGGACTACATTTCAAGCCTAGATTTTCAGTAGACTATACTTCACATACTTGGGATAAATTTATCGATCCGATTAAAACTCAATATGGTCGTCAAGCAAATGGACGTGGAGAACATGCAGATGATGGTTATTTGACATGGCAGAGTGAAAATATTTTGTCCTACAGCAAAAAGTTCAATGACAAACATAATTTCTCTGCTTTAGGAGGTATTACTATGCAACGCTACAGACACAACAACTCTTACATGTCTGTAGAGGATTTTGTAAAAGGTACTACTTTCAAAACAATGACTCTGAATATGGCGAACAAAATAAATAATGCTTATACATCTAAAGAAGGTAACTCCCTAACGTCTTATCTTGCCAGAGTACAATACGACTATGAAAGCCGTTATTTATTCACTGCAAATTTCCGTGCGGATGGATCTTCAAAACTTTATCATAAATGGGCATACTTCCCGTCACTATCTGCCGGATGGCGTTTCTCTAGTGAGAAGTTCTTTGCACCTCTAACCTCAGTCGTTGACGATGCTAAATTAAGAATCGGATGGGGACGCAATGGTAATCAAGGAGGAATTGGCAATTACGATTTATATGATACATTTGAAATAGTTAAACAAGAAGCTACAGGACAAGGTCCTGCTTTAAAGCCTGGAAGACTAGGTAACCGTGACCTGAAATGGGAAGTTACGACTCAATATAATGCAGGATTAGATCTGTCTTTATTTAATTCTCGCTTAACAGCTGAATTTGACGCTTATTACAAAAAAACAACAGACCTATTGTTATATATCACAATACCGTCTACCATAGGAGGAGCAACACTACCGATGCGTAATGACGGAGAAATGGTAAATAAGGGTTTCGAGTTTAACCTGAATGGACAGATACTAACAGGTGGATTTAAGTGGGATGCAAACTTGAATATGTCATTTAATAAAAATAAGCTTACTAAACTAGGTTTAACTCCTCAGTTTACTACTGGCTATATAGAGAGTACTGGTGATGATGTAATCATGATTAAAGAAGGATTACCTTTGGGTGCATTCTATGGATACGTTGCAGAAGGAGTTAATCCGGACACAGGAAACATTATCTATAAAGACCTCAATAACAATGGAGTTGCAGGCGTAGACAACGACGGAGTGATTGATTCAGGAGACAGAACAATTATTGGTAATGCACAGCCTGATTTCACATTCGGATTTACACATAACTTCTCTTGGAAGAATTTCACTCTGAGTGCATTCTTCAATGGATCTTATGGCAATGATATTTTCAACGCCTCTAGAATTGATTCGGAAGGAATGTTCGATTCCAAAAATCAAACAACAACTGTACTTAATAGATGGGTTCGTCCGGGTATGATTACAGACGTACCAAGAGCAGGAGCTCTTACCAATTCATTAAACTCTTCACGCTTTGTTGAAGATGGTTCATTTATTCGATTGAAATCCCTGACTTTATCTTATGCATTCAATCAAAAAACGTTGAGACCATTGGGTCTATCTAAGCTGAGTGTATATGGAACAGTAAATAATTTGTTTACATTGACAAAATACAGAGGATACGATCCTGAACTAAGCTGGACAAATAAAGATAATGCAGCACAATTAGGTATAGATTATGGAACTTACCCACAGGCTCGTACTTTTATTTTTGGTCTTAATTTAANNCACATTCTAAAAACTAAATACGATGAAATACAATATAAAGAATATATTATTTAGGGCTATTATATGTATGGTATTTATCCCATTTATCTCATGCGATAGCTTCCTTGATGAATCTTCGACAACGGTTACAAATGAAAACACAGGAGGAGGAGGTAAAGATAATGCGACACAATATACCACAGCCACTCAGATGGAACAGTTGTTAGCAGGTGCATACAGTGATTATGCTAACGAATTTTGGCAACTAGACTGGTATATAATGAATGATGCTCAATCGGATAACGCTTATGCCGGTGAACCGAAAGAGATGACCATGCAATTTGATGAGCTTAGAGTTTCAGCTTCGAATGGTGGTGTAAAGCGCGACTGGGGATATCTATATTCTCAAATATCGAAGGCAAATACAATTATAGAGTGGATTCCTAAAATTAAAGATACAGCTCTAACAGAGCAACGTAGAGGCCAAATAGCAGGTGACGCTCATTTTATGAGAGCATTGTGTTATTTTAATCTTGTTCGCATATATGGAAGCGTACCTTTAATTACACAGTATGTACCTGAAATAAGCATTAGCAATATTGATACTATATACCCATTGTTGTATCCTAAACAAGAAACTGTAGAAAATATCTATACCCAGATTGTAAATGACTTGGCATATGCCGAAGCAAACGTGATGGATTATTCAGCAAACAAGTTTAAAATTACCAAAGCTCTTGTACATCTTATACAAGCACAAGTATATGCTACCAAAGACGGCTTTGAAAATACAGACTGGAACAAAGTAAAACAGTACGCCAAAGCGGTTGTAGACGATACTCGTTATGGATTAATGGATAATTACGATGACTTGTTCGCCGTTGCCGAAACACCTTCTAACGGAGTACTTCCTAGTGTGAATCTGGTAAATGAACATTGCAAGGAATCCATCTTCGAAGTAGATTACAATAGCTGGTCTACTTTAGGAAACTGGGGAGCCCAGATGTTCTACGGCATCGACTGGAAAAAATTCAATACGCCAAGTCAGGATTTGTACAAAGCATTCACTTCTGCGGGAGATGTAGTACGTAGAGATGCATCTATCATGTTTGGAGATGTTACAGGTAAATGGACAGACAAGTATTGGCCTTCTAACAAATATCCTTATTGCTATAAACTCAGATCTCAAGAGGCCGGCAATATCGTTATATTCCGTCTTCCGGAAGCAATATTATTATTAGCCGAAGCAGAAAATGAGCTAGGTAACATAGGTGAAGCAAAAAATCTGGTAAATAAAATCAGAAAACGTGTCGACTTGGCTGACACACCGGCTAATACGAAAGATGCTATGCGTCTAGCAATAGAAAATGAGAACCGTTTTGAGTTTGCTTTCGAAGGAAAACGCTGGATGGATCTTAAACGCAGAGGTCGTTTTATTCAGGTAATGAGATCCGCTTCCGACCATCAGAACGCTTATGCATCTCGTCTGAATGAAAATAAACTTGTGTGGCCGATTCCTCAAAGCGAACTAGACCTGAATGTTAATCTTGTTCAAAACCCTGGCTATTAATCTATAAATTAAATGCAGAAAAATATGAAATCTATATATAAAGCAATTATGTGCGGATTGTGCTCATGTATTCTCCTCGCCTCATGTGAGGAAGAAGATACAAGAAAAGTATTTCCGCATTCAACACCGGTAATTGAGTCGGCGGCAATCAATCCATCTACATTTTCTTATGGGGATTCTGTTACTATCACGGCGAAAGTTTCTGATCCTACGACTCCTCTTTCGACATTGGAAATGAAAATGATAGTGAATGACGTGCTTGTTGCACAGCAATCAATACGCACTGCTGGTAATAGCACCGAGGTATCTTCTAAATTTAAGGTGGCCTATACAAGCGAGCTGCCAGAAGACGCAAGCGTTGAAGTTCTTTTAACCCTAACCAATGTTGAAGGAGATCAAACGACAGGTACTATCACAGGAGTAAAAGGAAAAAGGACTTATTATAGCAAATTATATCTTGTACTGGATAATGGACAGGTAATTACCTTAACTCCTGAAGCTTTGAAATCTGATAAGTACAAATCATCTGAACTTAAGCTCAAGGCAAATAGTATCCGTTACAGAATAGCGGAGAAAATTACTACAGATAATCAGATCGATTTCTCAGGACATGTATGGGGAAGTAAATCAGGAGCCGTTCAATTGGTAGATGAAACCGGTGACTATATTACTACTGCGAACACAAGTATTGACTATATTACAAATATTGTATTTGACAACTATAAGTTTACAACAAGCTTAGCCGGAGATAAATACAATCCGAATGACCTTGTAATAGATAACTTTGGCAATGTAACAGCGAGTGGTGAAGCATTTAAGAAACTATCACGCACGTTTGAGAAAGATCAGGAAATAAACCTATTCGCCGATCTTGCTTCTACAGATATTGTATATGATCTCAATTACTTTGTACGTACAGCTGACGATAAGATCAAATTTATTGGCGACACAGGGAGCTATGATCTGTATTATAGCGAAACTCGCAAAGTAGCCATAATAGATCCTTCGGTAAGAGAATATCCAAACGTATTGCTTGCCGCCGGAGAAGGCCTTGGTTATCCGTCGAAAGTGAAACCCGGAGCACATACAGCATGGGACTTCAACGCCCCATTGCAAGCTATTGTTTTCCGTAAAGTGGCAGCAGACACATATCAGGCTGTAGTCTACTTCGATGCATCTAAAGCAAACTTCAAACCATTTGAAAACAGATCTTGGGCTAATGAGAAGAAATCAACAAACTTCACGATGCCTTCTATCTTGGCCAAAGATACAGATTTAGGGAAGACTGATGGTAACTGGTATGCTGCAGAAGGAGCGGTATCAGGCAACTATAAAATAACGATCAATCTGGCAACTAAGGTAGTTACAGCAGAGAGTGTAACTCTTCCTTAAATTAAGCACAACTTAGATCCTTATTGGCCTGTACGAAAAACGTACAGGCCAATAATAAAAGATAAAAAAACATGAAAAAATATTTAATACCTGTATTATCTCTACTTCTGGCTATAGCATGCACCGATCATAATACCGATCCGGGATCAACAGATGATGATCAGAATGGGCCTACGGAGAATAATGACGTAAGAATGTGGCTGACTACTCAATCGAAAGTTTATATGATGAAAGAGCTTCCGATCAAGTATTCGAATGACATTACAGACGTTGTATTGCGCCTCGATCCCACTGTGAAATATCAAACAATAGATGGATTTGGTGGTGGTCTTACAGGCTCATCGGCATATCTCCTCCAACAAATGAGTTCCGAAGCTCGGGCAAAGGTACTTAAAGAGCTTTTCGATCCGAAAGAAGGTGCAGGGTTAGAGAGCTTGCGACTATGCATTGGAGCTTCAGACTTTTCAATGGCACTATATACATATTGTGATAAAGAAGGGATAGAAAACTTTGCAATTCCTGAAATTGACAGGCGTGATTTATTGCCTGTATTGAAAGAGATATTGGCTATTAATCCTAAAATTAAGCTGATAGCAAGCCCATGGTCACCTCCAGCATGGATGAAGAGTAGTGGACAATTAAATAAAGGCAAACTTAAAGGACCTGAAGTATATGATGCTTACGCTACCTATTTTGTAAAATATGTAGAGGCAATGAAAGCTGAGGGAATTACAATTGATGCTATTACATTGCAAAACGAAGCCGATTTCGAATCAGGCGTTCACCCTTCTATGAAAATGACATGGCAGGAACAAGCAGAAATAATAGGAAAATATCTCGGCCCTAAATTCAAAACGGCGGGTATTACAACTAAAATATTAATACTAGATCACAACTTCGACATTTACAACTACGCAATCAACGTATTACGAGATGCTACCGCAAATCAATATATCGCCGGAACAGCATTTCATGGTTATGCAGGGAATCCATCGGCTATCAATCCTGTTAAAGCAGAATTTCCTGATAAAAGTATATATGAAACAGAATTATCGGGAGGAGGATGGAATACAGGTACAGAAATGGAAACCCTATTCTATTATCTTACAGACTTTCTTGTACCATGTATACAAAACGGATCTAGCAACTATATGATGTTCAACGTTGCGCTTAATTCGCAACATGGACCCGTTACTCCGGGAGGAGTCTTTTGTGAAGATTGTAGAGGAATTGTAACCATAGATGGAGATATATATAAGAAAGAACTCGAATATTATCTATTGGGGCACTTTGGTAAGGTATGCCGAAGCGGAGCAAAAATGATTAGTACTTCATTTCTTGGGACACTTCCTGATGGAGTTACAGCTACTGCTTTCTTAAATCCTGATGGCACCAAAGGCCTTGTGATTGTGAATAAATCGGGCAATAGTATTAATCTTACAGTAAAAGATCAAGCAACAAGCAAACGGTTCGTGTATAACGTTCCGAATTTGGCTATTGCGTCATTTATATTGAAATAAGATTGTTTGGTGGAGTCTGTATAGAATTCATTCTATGCAGACTCCTTTTTGAAATTTGAATAATTTAAATGCTCATGAAAAAAATTGTTTACGCAGCACTTTTCTGTTCTATCCTATTCTCTTGTACCGAGAAGAAGGAGTATGTAGAAATATACACTACTACGGCAGATAAAGAAAAGACAATGCAAAAAGACTCGGTAGCGTTTTCTGCTAAATCAGACGCAAAAGCTACTGACAATATAATAACACTATATCCTGAAGAGAAATATCAGGAAATGGACGGTTTTGGTGCAGCCATAACCGGGTCAAGTTGTTATAATCTTTTAAAGATGACAGCAGAGGACAGAACTACACTACTGAAAGAAACATTCGATCCGGTGAATGGGTACGGATACAGCTATATCCGCATATCACTGGGGGCTTCGGACTTTTCGTTAGACGAATACACATATTGTGACAAACCGGGAATAGAAAATTTCGCTATGCATGAATATGACAAACGAGATCTGTTTCCAATTCTGAAAGAAATAAAGGCGATTAATCCGGCTGTGAAAATTATGGCCTCTCCTTGGTCTTGCCCTAAATGGATGAAGGTAAACAACCTGCAAGAGCTAAAACCTTTCGACTCTTGGACAAGCGGACAGTTAAATCCTAAATATTATCAAGATTATGCTGCCTACTTTGTAAAATATATTCAGGCAATGGAAGCAGAAGGCTTCAAGATAGATGCTGTAACAATACAAAATGAGCCGTTGAACAGAGGTAATTCCATGTCTCTATATATGACTTGGCAGGAGCAACGAGACTTTGTAAAATCTGCACTAGGCCCGGCCTTTGAAAAAGCAGGCATAAAAACTAAAATATTGGTGTATGATCATAATTACAACTACGATGAAGATAAAGCCGAAAACTTCGATCAGAAACAATATCCACTGAAAATATATGAAGACGCGGATGCTGCAAAATATATCGATGGTGCTGCTTTTCATGCCTATGGAGGTGATAAAGAGGAGTTGCTGAAGATTCACAACGGACGTCCTGACAAGAATTTATATTTCACAGAAATGTCAATCGGGCTTTGGGGTGAAGGATATTCATTTGCAAAAGACTTAATGTGGAACATGCGTGAGGTTTGTATCGGTACGATCAACAACTATAACAAAGCAGTTATCATGTGGAACTATATGCTTGACGACAAGCATGGCCCCGACCGTCCGGGCGGATGTGATATTTGTTTGGGTTGCATCACGATAGACTCTAACGATTATAAAACAACAGACAAAAATAGTCATTACTATACAATGGCTCATCTGTCAAAGGTTATAAAACCGGGTAGCCATCGCATTAAGTCGGAAGGACAAACAGTAGAAGGGATCTATTATTCGGCATTTGAAAATCCGGACAAAACCTATTCTATCGTATTGCTAAATGACGCCCCTGCACAGCGCACTGTTACTGTACAACTTGGGAACAAATCATTCAGCTACAATGTACCGGCGAGTTCTGTAATTTCGTGCATTTGGAAATGAATCGGTTCAAATATTAAAAGCTGAATAATAAAAAGATTATATTTGCGACCAATTTTTGCAAAAAGAAGAAAATACTAAATTATTAATTACATACTTATGCTGAAAAGAGGAAAAACGCTGTTAGGCATCCTAATCATGGGAGCTATAAGCTTAAATATGATAGGGCAAAACAAAACACCTATCTATTTAGATGAAACAAAACCTATTGAACAACGAGTTGAAGATGCACTCTCCAGAATGACTCTGGAAGAAAAAGTCGCCATGTGCCATGCACAATCTAAATTCAGTTCGGCAGGAGTTCCCCGTTTAGGCATTCCTGAGAATTGGGCAACAGATGGACCTCACGGTATTCGCCCCGAAGTTTTGTGGGATGAATGGGATCAGGCCGGATGGACTAACGATTCGTGTATCGCTTTTCCGGCTCTTACATGCCTGGCTGCAACATGGAGCAAAGATATGTCTGCGCTGTATGGAAAAAGCATCGGAGAAGAAGCTCGATATCGTAACAAGAATATACTACTTGGCCCGGGAGTAAATATCTACCGTACGCCACTCAATGGAAGAAACTTCGAGTATATGGGAGAAGATCCTTATCTGGCTTCACATATGGTAGTGCCTTATATACAGGGAGTACAGGCCAATGGAGTAGCAGCATGTGTAAAACATTATGCTCTCAACAATCAGGAAATAGATCGTCATACAGTAAATGTAAATGTAGATGATCGTGCACTATACGAGATATATCTTCCGGCTTTCAAAGCGGCTGTACAAGAAGGAAAAGCTTGGGCTATAATGGGTGCATACAACAGATATAAAGGACAATGGGCTTGCCACAATCAATATTTACTGAACGACATTTTACGAGGAGAATGGGGCTTTGATGGAGTGGTTGTATCCGACTGGGGTGGAGTAAACAGCACAAAGGAAGCTATTTATCATGGTCTGGATATGGAATTCGGTTCGTGGACTGATGGACTGAGTGAAGGGGCAAGCAATGCCTATGACAACTATTACCTGGCAAAACCATTCTTGAAACTATTACAATCGGGAGAAGTAAAGGTAGAAGAAGTAGACAAAAAAGTTCGTAATATTCTTCGTCTTGCATTCCGTACTACAATGAACACAAAACGTCCTTGGGGCTCTTTTGGAACGCCGGAGCATGCAGCGGCAGGACGCAAAATAGCAGAAGAAGGAATTGTATTGTTGAAGAACAACAACGGGGTATTACCAATCGACCTGAATAAAACGAAAAAAATACTCGTAGTTGGAGAAAACGCAATTAAGCCAATGACAGTAGGAGGAGGCAGCTCTTCATTAAAAGCTAAATATGAAATTTCTCCACTGGACGGAATCATCAATCGTGTGGGAGCACAAGCGGAAGTTATATACGCTCGTGGCTATGTAGGTGACCCTACAAGCGAATACAACGGCGTAAAGCTAAAGAGAGACCTTCACGACTCACGCTCAGCAAGCGAACTGATAGCAGAAGCAACAAGCCTTGCCAAGACGGCTGATCTGGTTATATTTATCGGAGGATTAAACAAAAGTGACAGACAGGATAGTGAAGGCAATGACCGCGAATCATTGAGCCTCTCTTATGGTCAGGACAAAGTAATTTCAGAACTGGCAAAGGCAAACAAAAACTTTGTTGTTGTAAATATTTCGGGTAATGCTGTAGCAATGCCTTGGATAAACGAAGTTCCGACTATTGTTCAAACATGGTATAACGGTACTGAATCAGGTACGGCTTTGGCTTCAATTCTTACAGGTGATGCAAACCCTTCGGGAAAACTGCCTTTCACATTCCCTGTGAAGCTCGAAGACAACGGAGCTCATAAGCTAGGCGACTATCCGGGTGTAGACAAAGAAGCTACTTATAAAGAAAGTATCTTCGTGGGATATCGTTGGATCGATAAAGAAAAAATCAAACCTTTATTCCCTTTCGGACACGGACTTAGCTATACTACTTTCGAGTACGGAAAAGTATCTGCCGATAAGAAAGAAATGACAGCAGACGGAAAAATTACATTCTCTGTAAATGTAAAAAATACAGGAAGCAGAGACGGAGCAGAAATAGTGCAATTGTATATTAGCGATCTGAAATCATCTCTTCCCCGCCCTGTAAAAGAACTTAAAGGTTTTGAGAAAATAAACCTGAAAGCAGGAGAAGAAAAAACCGTGACTTTCACTATCGACAAGTCAGCCCTAAGCTTCTTTGATGCGGATAAACATGACTGGGTTGCCGAAAATGGAGACTTTGAAGCAATCATCGGAGCATCTTCAACAGATATAAAATCGAAGGTAGGATTTAAACTAAAATAAAATTCTTACATAACGACAGAAAAGCACAGGTCAAATGATCTGTGCTTTTTTCTTTTTGTATAAAAGCACGCAAAAGCCTAGCATCAAATAAAACACTAGTAATAAGCATAATAAATATAAGTATTTATAAATATTTACAGATTGCCTCACATTTTGCCATATAATCCTAATAGTCAAAGTATGTTGGGAACTTACATAAGAAGCTCAAGCATATGTATATATAATGCCTCATATAAACTCTGAAAAAATGAAAGGGCAAATCTTTTTCGATTTGCCCCTCATACTGAGTTTGTTTTGTAAAGTGTGTTGTGTAATTGAGAATAATAATTCAATTAACGAAGGTTGGGACCTCTGTTATGGAATTTAATAATATCAAAGGTAAGTTATAAATTCAACACATTGGTTAATATTTATAATTCCTTACCACAAGATGCATAAATGCATAATAAACAACAACTTATAAGCAAATATAAGATTATTAGACAGACCTTTAGAGGCTTATACAGTAGGTTTATTACTTCTAAAGTCAGAGGGAGAAAGCCCCGTTATTTTCTTAAAGGATTGATAAAAAGATGTGCGGTTATTAAACCCGACATCAAAGGCTATAGCATCAATAGAAATGACATCAGACTTTTCATTTGATAAAATCTTTATAGCTTCTTTTACTCTGTATTCGTTGATATAGGTATTAAAATTTTTCCCTGTAGTTTGGTTAATTGCTTTCGACAAATAATTTCTATTTATACTCATTTGTTTAGCCATTAAGTCTAAAGTCAAATCAGCATTTTTAAAAATCTTTTCTTTCGAAACTAGTTCATGTACTTCTTTCATCAAAGCAACATCTTCTTGTGTAGGTTGCTCCTCTTCTATCGCTTTTTCTTCTGATTTGTCTTCTTCCTCTAATACATCCGCAGACTCATAAGTAGCATAAGGCAACATCTCGCTTGCCCACTCTTGGTTTTTATATACCAGAGCTCTATATGCCATCCTATTTCTATGATACAATACGATAGAAACGATAAGTCCAACCGAAATAATCAGTATAATTATGCTTCCATACAATATTTTGTATTTAAAAGCATCTTCCTTGGCTTTCATATCCTCATTCATTACCCGAGCCTTGGTCTCATATAAGTCTTGTTCAGCCTTTAGAAGTATCAGGCTACTATACTTATCCTGAAAATATTTATTAATCATCAGCGTAGAATCAAAAAAAGCAAGTGCCAGCTCTTTATTCCCCACTTTGGAATAATAACAACACATCAGAGGATACAATGATTGATAAAGATCTGTGTTTTCGGTTCTTCGTATAAAAAGCTGAGTAGAATCTATTAAGGTCTTCGTTTTTTTAAAATCATTCTTCAAAAGGTAGCTTTTGGCTAATTCTAAACTAACATCAGACGCCAGCTCATAATCATTATCCATGAGCATCCGGTTTAGTCCGGCACGAAGATATGGGATTGCATCATCCGGCTTACCTCTACTAATCAAACATTTTCCTATATTACTAAGCGATACTGCATCGATAACCGGCTTCAGCTTTACATTATCTACACTAAAATATGCCGATCTGAAATAATACTCTGCCGAGTCTGTATTCCCAATCAAATTATAGTACGAGCCAATTGCATTTCGAGCCAACAAATTGGAACGATCGAAATAATATTTTGGAGGCTTTAAAGCTTGCCGCAGATATGGAATAGCTTTATCATAGTTACGAAAAAAGTAATATGCCCTCCCTATTTGATAATAAGCATACCCTCTTCCGGGATATTCTTCACCGGTGATATTTTTTAGTTGTTCGTCTATAACGTAAGTTTGAGCAAAGGCTTTAGCATATAAAGAAGACTTCCAGTATATATTAAATATGGCTTCCATTGCCCTAATTTTCATTACTATATTGTTTTGTCTCTCTGCCTTTTTAACAACCTCCTCCATTTTGGCTATTTTGTAAGAGATATCATTATTTTCACCCACGGGTAAAACTAAAGCATACATATAGTCTGCTTCTATATCCAACTCTGATGAATTATACACCTTTGCATCTTGTCTTACCTTTGATATTTCCTGAAGTTGTCTGTCTAAAGGAAGATAATTAAATATATCCTCGTAATAATCCGACAAGTCATCCACGCTTTTAATAAATCCATGATGAGCTAATTTATAGAAAACAGAATCAGAGCAGAAGTAGTGCACTCTGTTGTAGTGTTTCACATATATACTGTCTATGCTAAAAGCATTGACGGTAGATACTGCTAATAAGAAGAAAAGAATCAGAAATAGTCTTCTCATCCTTGTGTAGTTTATAAGTTTATAGGGCACCTCTTAATTTGTGTTATTGTCTTATTATTTTGTTATATACCAAAATCAATGCAAAATATAATAAATTTTGCTATTAACATAAGAAAATCTCAAAAAAATAGAATCTAGAGATATTCTGAAAGTAAAATGTTTTAAAACAACGAGGCTTTGTATCAAAGTAATGAAATAAATATATAATTTTGAAATAGAAATGGAAAACAAAATAAAACTATCTGTGCTTGGCTTTTCTTTCAACCAGTCTCAATCCGGAACGTATGGACTAGTATTGGCTGAAGAAGATGGGTTACGCCGCTTAATGATCGTTATAGGCACACCTGAAGCCCAATCTATCGCTTTCAAACTACAGGGGTCAATACCCCCTCGTCCGTTAACACATGATCTCTTTCAGACTTTATTGGCACAGCTTGGCATTCTAATGCTCGAGGTGAATATTTACAAATATGAAGACGGTGTATTTTTCTCTAAAATGATACTGCGCCAGGGAACAGAAATAATAGAAATAGAATCGCGAACATCGGATGCAATAGCCATTGCCTTAAGAACCAAATCACCGGTATATACCTCCGAAATTATTATGCAAGAACAAGCGGTTGTATTTGATGACAATACGTCGGAAGATAATGCGTCGGAAAACGAAAAAGATAATCTGGCATTAGATTACTCTTTATTAAACGAAGAAGAATTGGAGAGCCTTCTTAAAGATGCTATTGATGGAGAAGACTACGAACTGGCATCATTGCTCAGAGACGAATTACTTAAGAAAAAAGATGACCCTAAGTAATTTTTACAATTAGCTTATAATAAATACACTACACCCACTATTTCCATAACTTAAACCTTTTTTAAGCTTTATAAGGATTCGCTTATGCAACGAAAAGCGTGTCCCGATCATCTTTTTATAAGAAACAAATCCGGAGGTTTCTTTTTAGAGGTTGATATCACTCTTTGAGTAAAAAATTATTTGTTAATTATAAAGAAAAAATTATGAAACTTAGAAAGATTCTAGGATTAGCTTTGTGCGCTTCTATTTTTAGTTTTGGTGCTATGTCGTGTAGCGATGACGACAAAGACAACGGTAATGATGTAGCTGTGATTTCCGGGACGTGGAAACATGCAAAAACAGATGCTGAAGTAGAAGTCACCAAGCCGGAGATAAAAGAAAAAGTAGTAGCTGCTATTAAAGAAATGAATGATGTTGCAAATAACGTGTATGTATTTAAGCTCGACAGCACATTCAAAGCTAAGATAGCTGTCAACGAGGAAATGGTAGAAATAGAAGGCAAATACACATTGAAAGATAACATCCTAACATTGAAGCACGAGCAAAGCTTACAAGCATTATCTTACAAAAATACTGATATTATCACTTCGGAAGATGTAAAAGAAAAGGTTGCGGAAAAACTGGAAATAGACAAAGCCGATATCAAGAAAGCCATACGAGTTGATACATTCAGCAAGATAACAAAATAAAAAGCTGTTTGTCAATATTGTAAAAAGCCACTCTCTAAAAAAGGATGGCTTTTTCCTTTTATGTCAAAGTTTGTAATGAGTATAAATATGCGCTTAATTTTTCGTATTTTTGTATCCATTTTTTAGAACTATGGCAGCAGAAAAAAATATTTTCATAAAAGGAGCAAGGGTTAACAACCTTAAAAATATAGATGTCGAAATTCCTCGAAATAAATTTATTGTTATCACAGGTGTTTCGGGTTCAGGAAAATCCTCTTTGGCATTTGATACACTCTATGCGGAGGGACAACGCCGCTATGTAGAGAGCCTATCGTCATACGCCCGTCAGTTTCTTGGCAGGATGAACAAGCCCGAAAGTGACTATATTAAAGGTATTCCGCCTGCGATAGCCATCGAGCAACGAGTGAGCGCACGCAATCCACGCTCAACAGTAGGCACATCAACAGAGATATACGAATACCTGCGATTACTATTTGCTCGCATCGGAAAGACCGTCTCTCCAGTATCAGGCGAGGTGGTGAAAAAGCATCAGGTAAGCGACATTGTAGAAAAGATGCTCTCCTTTCCCGAAGATACCCGTTTAGCCATATTGACTAAGATAATCCTTCGGAACGACAGAACACTGACCGAACAGTTGGAGATATTACTCAAAGAAGGATTCTCCAGAGTTGAAATTTCAGGTCAATTCGAACGGATAGAAGATTTAATAGCCTCAAAAAAAGAATTAAACCCTGATGATCTGCTTCTTCTGATCGACCGCCTTACATGTGATAAAGATTCTGCGAATATCAGCCGTTTTTCGGAATCCATAGAAACAGCTTTTTACGAAGGTGAAGGGGATTGTATCGTCCGCTTTTATACGGGTGATAAAATTCAGATGTTCAATTTTTCTAAACATTTCGAAGCTGATGGAATTCAATTTGAAGAACCCAGCGATCTGATGTTTAGCTTCAACAGCCCTGTAGGTGCTTGTCCTGTATGCGAAGGATTTGGAAAAGTAATGGGTATTGACGAAGATCTGGTTATCCCCAACAAAGGCTTATCTGTTTATGAAGATGCTGTTGTATGCTGGAAAGGTGAAAAAATGAGCGAATGGAAAAAGGAATTCATCCAATCTGCAGCACGCTATGATTTTCCTATACACAGACCTTACTTTGAACTATCGGATAAAGAAAAAGACCTATTGTGGCACGGAGCTATAGCACTACATGGGATTGACGCATTTTTTCAGATGGTTGAAGAAAACCAGTACAAGATTCAATATCGTGTTATGCTGGCTCGCTATCGTGGAAAAACTACATGCCCTTCGTGTAAAGGAGCACGGCTAAAACCTCAAGCTCTGTATGTAAAAGTGGCAGGAAAGACCATCGCTGATTTGGTTCTGATGCCTATTACAGAATTACAAGAGTTTTTCCAGAACTTAGAATTGGACGAAACAGACGCTGCAATCGCCAAACGCCTGTTGACTGATATAAACGTACGAGTTCAGTACCTCGTTAATGTAGGGCTGGGTTATCTTACCCTTAACCGTCTTTCCAATTCATTGTCAGGTGGAGAGAGCCAGCGTATCAATTTGGCAACGTCTCTCGGCAGCAGCCTTGTGGGTTCGTTATATATATTAGATGAGCCAAGTATCGGCTTGCATTCCAGAGACACAGACCTGTTGATTAACGTCCTGCAAGAACTAAAAGCTATCGGCAATACAGTGGTAGTAGTGGAGCATGATGAAGAAATAATACGTGCAGCAGACTATATAATAGACATAGGCCCTAAGGCGGGACGCCTGGGAGGAGAAGTCGTATATCAAGGAGATGTAGATGGACTTCGCAAGCATACCGACAGCTATACGGTACGCTACCTGAATGGAGAAGAGAAAATAGAAGTTCCGAAAATTCGCCGTAAATGGAACAATTACATTGAGGTAAAAGGAGCACGACAAAACAACCTTAAGAATATCAATGTAAAGTTTCCTTTGAATGTAATGACCGTAGTAACGGGGGTGAGTGGTTCAGGAAAATCATCGCTGGTTACGGATGTGCTCTATACAGCATTGGAGCGTCATTATAAAGGAAAAGGAGACCAAATCGTACAATACAATGGACTGGAAGGTGATCTGAATTTGATAAAAGAAATCGAAATGGTAGATCAAAACCCGATTGGCCGTTCGTCTCGTTCAAATCCGGTTACATATATCAAGGCTTACGATGAAATACGAAAACTCTTTGCCGAGCAACCGCTTGCCAAGCAGATGCATTTTACTCCCGCTTATTTCTCTTTCAATGTAGAAGGGGGAAGGTGTGAAGAGTGTGCCGGTGAAGGTAAGATTCTGGTAGAGATGCAATTCATGGCAGATGTGATGCTCGAATGCGAAGTATGTAAAGGACGGAGATTCAAACAAGACATACTCGATGTACAATACCGAGGCGTAAATATCTATGAGGTATTGGAAATGACAATCGATCAGGCGATCGAATTCTTTGAAGGAGGAAAAGGCAATACCGAAAAGAAAATAGTAAAACGTCTGAAACCACTACAAGATGTGGGATTGGGTTATGTAAAACTAGGTCAGTCGTCTTCATCTCTGTCGGGAGGAGAAAATCAACGTGTAAAGCTTGCTTTCCATTTAGCCGATGAGAAGCCGGAACCGACTTTCTTTATTTTTGACGAGCCAACCACAGGTCTTCACTTCCATGATATAAAAACATTACTGAAAGCTTTCGACTCTATGATTAAAAGAGGGCATACAATAGTTATTATAGAACATAACATGGATGTAATCAAATATGCCGATCATATCATTGACATTGGTCCTGAAGGAGGAAAAGACGGTGGAAACATTGTTTGCGAAGGCACACCCGAGCAAGTAGCTCAATGCAAAGAGTCTTATACGGGTCGCTTCTTAAAAGAAAAATTGAACCAATAATAAAATAGATATCTCTTAAATAAAAAGAAACAGTAAATAGCTTATTTACTGTTTCTTTTTTTGTTCATTTATAATAGGTTGCTGTTCTACTTTTACCTGTGTCGAATCGCTAGGCAATGGTGTTTGTGCTGCTCCATTTTCTGTCTGTTGCTGCTGTACCCTACGCCTTCTCGGCTTGAATGATTGAAACAAGCGCTTCAACGTTGCAGCCTCTTTACTGTACTCTATCCCTACCCCTTGCGTAGTAGGTGCTTGACGATAAAACTGATTATTCATATGGCTATACGCCTTGAGAGTCCATAAAGAGCTTAATTGATACTCTAAATCAAAGTCGCCAATAAAAGAATTGTCAGCAGCTGTTGCATGATCTGTGCGCATGCCCAAGTTCGTATTAAATGTCAATCTATCGTCCAAAAATTTACGAGAAAGATTCACACTCATGTCCATATTCGATAATGAGCCGTCATCAGATTCTACATTAGCCCCTATTTGCCATTTATCGCCCAGCATGTTACCCACCAATGCCGTCAATCCTGCCGAAAGGGTACTGGAAGCAAGTGACGACCACAAACTATTGGTGAAGTTAACCCCACTATTCCCCATACTTGAATAGAATGACCCCGTGGCAACTAAAGACGCAAACTGTCGCACCCTTTGCTCATCAGTACTAATCAAGCTGTTTATCCTCTGTCTTGTGTCGTCATCAGCACCCGGAAGACTAATATTATAAGACACATCCATCTTATCTATATTGCCCGTTATTTTAAGAATACAATCAACATCTACCTTGGTTGTACTTCCATTAAGGGCAAAACTATTGTCCAATGTATTCAAGTTGGCTCTTACTCTCCGATAAGCCGTTATATTAAACTTGGTTTTCAAAGGATCTCCTGTAAAATTGAGCTTGCTGCCATCCTGTATCTTAAAGTCTAGCTTTTTTATACCTTGCAGATTGAGTCGAACAGAGCCGTCATTCAGTGTATAGTCTCCATACGCAAACATGTTTTCACTCTGCATATCATATGTAAAATCTATTCGTCCTGCTCCTTTCACATGCATTTGATCTCCTGTAAGCGGATCGATCACTATTCCCAGATTAATATCCGGCGTCACATCCAGCCTGATTTTCAATTTAATAGGCAGAGGGGCATCCTTCACGATATTACCAATCGTATTTTTCAATTTTTCTTCAGGAACATTAATATAAACAATACTCTTGTAATCAGAAGCTTCTGATCGCTGAGGTAATAGAATATTCAGAGTTGAATTTTTATCATTCTTTATCTGCATATCCAAATTTATATTCTTTTCATCACCTGTTATTTTCACCTGCCCGGATGCAAAAACCCGCCCATAAAACAAACTGTCTGTGCGATGCTCGGTATCTAATACCATCAGCTTATTCATACGCATATCAAGCTGATACTTCATGTCTGCAAAATTCTTGTGAGTCAACGTCGCATTTAAATTAGCCGTATTTCCCCTACTATCTTTTAAGGTAAGATTATCAAACCCTATCTTATCGGGACTAACACGTATAGTATCGGATATCGTATAAACTACATTCGTATAATCCACTCCTATCTGAGTATCGTTAAACCCGAGAAATCCTCGAACTTTAGGAGCTTTAGTCGATCCTTCTATCATCAGATTGGTGCTTATGCTTCCATCTATTTTGTTTAGCATATCGGCAACAAATGGCTGCATCCATCTGAGTGGCATTTGCTGCATTCTGACTTGCAAATCGAGAGAATCCTGATTGGTATATACTGTACCGTCTACCTCGGCATAAGTTTTATCTCCTTTTTCCAATATAGCATCTAACCTTACTCCTCCGTAGCTATCACTCCAATGGCTATCTACAGTCATTGTTCCCAACGTATCTGCGAATATTACAATGTCTCCTATTTCCAGATTGCGGGTATAGAGTTCAGGCTGATCAAGCATTTTTGTCATCAGCACATTTCCATGTATACATCCCCTGATATTCTTTACATCAAATGCTTCTAACAATTCCCCTATCTCAGCATGGTTGAAATCAATATTCAAGCTATCGCCTACTTCTCTGGAAATAACTCCGTTTAACCCGATGTATTTTTTCTTGTTGACGCCTATTCCCAAATTGTGAACTTCGGTACGCTCTCCTTTATTCCAGACTTCTGCAGGGAGTAGATTTAGAGCAAGCTTATCTATCATTATATCAGACGGGCTAACCTTCAGGTAAGAGAGTAACTCATTCTTCTCATCTCTGCTAAACTGTGCTAATACATCTACTTTTCCGCCAATATCTATATCCGTTTTATTACTCATTACATTGACCACAGAACGCATCACATTATTTGCACCTCTGACATTTAAGGCCAATGAATACATGCCTTTTTGCATAAGAATATCACTTCCGGCCGAGATACTGAAAGCAGAGTCGAGATTAATTACATCAATGGTCGTACTTTTTATATCATATTCTCCAAATTTGACATATGGAATATTTCCTTTAGCGGTGATTACATTATCTATTGTATTTATCTTCCCGCTTATGCTTGCAGGTTCAATAATATCAACAGGCAGTGATAATATTCGACCCAGCTCTTCGGTGTTATTTGCCGTTAGATTGAAAGTAAAATTATTCTGATCTTTTTTTACCCTTTTTACTTTTGGGAAAACTGCCGGAAGGTACTTATTCATCAATTCAGAAAATTCATCTGAAAGAGATGTGAATTTATATTGCCCATCAATATTAGCGGTAAGAAGAGAAGAAGTCAGTTTTATAAATTTATCATTCTCTGTTCTTTTACCCATTTCCAATGTAAACTTTCCAAGCTTAAAATTAAAATTAGCATCGTATAGATTAAGACTGTCAATTACAACCTTGCCTTCCATCTGATCTATATCCAACCCTTTCATACTTCCTTCCAGCACAAGAGATAAACGTGGATTAACCCAGTTTTCATCTTTATAGAAGCGATCGATATGCAGGGTGTCTACTTTCAATCTCAGATTAATGTCGGGCACTCGCGCCTGAGTCATACTAGCTCGTGCATATACCTTTCCTACAGGAGAATTTATTTTTGCGGATGCTCCCATTTCAGAGGCGTTATAATAAGCATCAAAAGGGATATTTCGATAAGTATCTTTTCCGTACTCTATAGATGCAATTTCCCCTTGTAGCTGTGCTATCAGTGGTCCTTTTTCCGCCTGTCTTGCTCTCACATCTATCTTAGCAGACAAACGTTTCAACCCTAAAGTATCTCCCAGCAATTTGCCTAGATTGAAGTTCTGAGTATTTAATGTTGCAGCAACATTGAAGCGTGAAAATATACTATCTGCCCCTCCGCTTACCTTCGCCGTGATAGCTCCCTGACGGCACCAAGCCTCAGCATCTAGCTTAAACTTGCTCAGTTGTCCCTTTACATTTCCTTTCAGGTAAAGATCTCCAAGCTCCCTGAATATGTAAGGGGCTATAAAAGTAGAATCTCCAACTCTCGCAAAAGAAGTGACAGAAGAGGTAGAAGCCTTGAATTTATCGATTGAAAGGAAAATATCAGCACTTCCATATCTCTCGTAATTTGAGATTGAAGCCTTTGCTGCTAATAATGCCTCATTGCCATAAGCAATATTTATATTTTCAACATTTACGGCGGGTAATGTTCCCTTAATACTCGTAGAGAGAATAATATTATTCTTTAGAAACTTCAACTGAGGAAGAAAAGATAATAAGTCGATCGGAGATATCTCGGCACTCTCCGTTTGAATTTCAAATTCGGACGTGGATAAGTTATACCTCACTTTATCGGTCCTGAGATGCGAATTAGGCAGGTTTAAAGATAAATTATCTACCCAGAGTTGCGATTTATCCGAATAAAGTTGCCCCTCCAGCGTTTTGATTTCAAGACCGGTCGTTTCTTTCGCCGAAAGATTATTTAAAGCAATATCCAATTTATCGGGGTCAATAGAATTCAGATCAAGATTAATATTCAGATCGTATAATGAGATATGAGAAGCGTTGAATAGGTGAGGGGTTACCGAACCTGAAAGGACATCATAATTCAGTCTGCCATTTCTTATATCAACATCTGTGATGACAATCTTCAGTGTGCTTTTTGTTGTATCTGCCTTAACCGTATTTCCCGAAAAAGCATCTATAATAAACTGAAAATTGAAATCGCTAACACTATCTTTTTTATTAACGTTGATAAGAAAATTATCGAGGCTTATACTTGTAATGGCTAGTGTATTGCTCTTAATTAATTGCCACGGACTTAGTTTTACATCCAAATGCTTGGCATAGAGCAATGTGTCTTTTGCCTGATCTTCTATATATATGCCATTTAGGGTTGCATGATTGAATAGGCTAAGACGAACTTCATCGATGGAAACTTCTGTTTTGAGTGTGTTTTTTAGAATATCTACCGCATAGTTAGCAACTTTCTGTTGAACAAAAGGAATAGAAAGAAGTACATAGAGAAGAATATTAAGTCCTATCAGCGATAGAACTATATACATCAGAACTTTGAAAAACTTCTTTATCAAGCTCTTCTTCTGTGGTAATTCTTCGTGTATATGAGTATTCTGATCTATTTCCTCCATACTTATTTCATTTCAGCTTCTGAATCCATTCTTCCTCATTAAATCCTACCAGAACAAAATCCTTTCCTACTACAATTGGACGTTTTACTACCATTCCGTCAGAAGATAGTATATCTATTAATTCTTCTTGCGATGCTGATTTCACCTTCTCTTTGAGGTTATTCTCTTTATAGATCCTCCCCGAAGTATTGAAAAATCTGGAAATAGGAAGTCCGCTTTTCTTTATCCATTCAGACAATTCTGCCTTCGACGGATTTTCTTTGGTAATGTCTCTGCTGTTTACTTCTACATTATTTTCTTTAAGCCATTTAGCGGCTTTTTGGCAAGTACTGCATTTAGGGTATTGTAAAAAGAGTGTTGTTGTCATTGTATATGTCATTTTATATTTAAACAATATACAAAAATAAAAGTTTACGGATGAATAACGTAGTTTAATTAGCTAAAGTTGACTTCTCACGTAATAATTTGTGTATTTTTGTACCTAAAATTAAAAATTACAGCATGATACAATCAATGACTGGTTTTGGCAAATCAACTGCTGAACTTCATAAAAGGAAAATTACTGTTGAAGTAAAATCCTTAAATAGTAAACAACTCGACTTATCGGTACGTTTACCAAATCTGTATAAGGAGCACGAAATGGAAATCCGCAATCTGCTATCTCGCCAACTAGAGCGAGGAAAGGTAGATTTTCTAATATATATAGAAAACATAGGCAGCGAAACCGCTACACAGATCAATCAAAGTATCATAGAAGGATATTATAATCAGATCAAAGAATCTTGCGAAAAGTTAGGGGTTGCTGTTCCTCAAGATTGGTTTCAAGTGTTGCTACGTTTACCTGACGTTTTGAAGTATGAAGCACAGGAAGTAGACGAGGAAGAATGGCTTATGGTATCGAATGTCATCAGCGAAGCAATTGATCAGTTGCATGCATTCCGTAAGCAGGAAGGCGCAATGCTTCAGAAGCTATTCGAAGAAAAAATATCTAACATAAAAACCCTTCTGACCGATATAGAACCGTTCGAAGCAGAACGTGTAGACAAAATAAAAGGTCGTATCTCAGAAGCCCTACAAAAGATAGAGGATTTCGATTATGATAAAAACCGTTTCGAACAGGAGATGATTTATTATATCGAAAAGCTGGATATAAACGAAGAAAAGAATCGTTTGAACAACCACCTTAAATATTTTCTGGAAACAATGACATCAGGATCAGGACAGGGTAAAAAGCTTGGTTTTATAGCTCAGGAAATAGGACGTGAAGTAAATACAATGGGCTCGAAATCGAACCATGCCGAGATGCAGCAGGTTGTTGTAAAAATGAAAGATGAGCTCGAACAAATAAAAGAGCAGGTGTTGAACGTATTGTAAGGAATAAGCGATAGAATGGGCAAATTAATCATCTTTTCGGCTCCTTCGGGTGCAGGCAAATCAACTATTGTAAACTACTTGCTTTCGCAAAATCTAAACCTCCGGTTTTCTATCTCGGCCACAAGCCGTTTGCCTCGCGGAGAAGAAAAACATGGAGTAGAATATTACTTTCATACACCCGAAGAGTTTCGTCAGAAAATTGAGAATAACGAATTCCTTGAATACGAAGAAGTATACAAAGATAAATTCTATGGAACGCTAAAAGCCGAAGTCCAAAGAATCTTTGATAATGGCGGTAATGTAATCTTCGATGTCGATGTGGTAGGAGGATGTAACATAAAGAAATACTACGGAGAGAAGGCGCTGTCTATATTTGTAGAACCGCCATCGATCAGTGAATTACGCAACCGACTGATAAGCAGAGGAACGGATTCTCCCGAGATAATAGAAGCAAGGGTAGCAAAAGCAGAATATGAAATGACCTTCGCTTCTCACTTTGATGTTATTATCAAGAATGACAATCTGGAAGAGGCAAAGGCAAAAGCATTACAAGTGGTAAAAGAATTTCTTGCAACATGAAGATAGGCATATTCTCCGGCTCATTCAACCCTATTCACGTAGGGCATCTTATTCTGGCAAACTACATTGTAGAATATACCGATATAGAAGAAGTCTGGCTGCTGGTAAGCCCTCTTAATCCTTTAAAATCGGCAAATGAGCTCTCGGATAAATATGTACGCTTAGAAATGACGAAGCTGGCTTTGGAAGGTTATCCCAAAATAAAGGCGAGCGACTTCGAATTCGATCTACCCAAACCATCATATACGATCAATACGCTGGATGCTTTGAAAGGAAAATATCCGGAGCATGACTTCACACTTGTTATTGGAGCCGACAATTGGGCTATCTTCGAAAGCTGGCATGAAACAGATAAGATTCTCGAGAATTATAAACTTAAGATATATCCTCGCTTAGGCTTTCGGATAAAAATACCCGATAGATTAAAGCAAAAGGTAGAAACCTTAGACTCGCCAATCATAGAAGTATCATCGACCTTCATACGTGAGGGCATAGAGGCAGGTAAGAATATGCGTCCTTTTCTTACCGAAAACGTATATGACTATATTATAGAAAAAGGACTATATAAACACTATAAAAATGAGCTATAAGGAACATTTATCAAAAGACTTACTGATTCGTCAACAACGCTTGCAAAGTACCATGCAGTCGATGAATATCGAAGGCTGTATATTGACTACTGCCGTAAATGTATTCTACATGACCGGAATGGTATATAATGGTTACTACTATTTACCGATAGAAGGGCAACCGGTACATTTCGTAAAGCGCCCCGAAGATGTCAGTTTCGATAATACAATCTATATCCGCAAACCCGAACAGATAACTGATGAGCTAAAGAATCTCGGACACCCCATTCCTCAATCCGTCTTGATTGAAACAGATGTGATTTCCTTCGGTGAATGCAGCCGTTTACTCAATACATTCGGGCTGAAGGAAGCTGCGAATGCATCTGCCCTGATGCGTAAAGTACGCAGTGTAAAAACCGAATTCGAGTTGGAGCAAGTAAGGCTTTGTGCCCGCAAGCACGAAGCAGTTTACAAGATGATCCCTTCCGTTTATAAAGACGGCATGACGGATATAGAGTTTCAGATAGAAATAGAACGTCTGATGCGTCTGCATGGATCATTAGGACTTTTCCGCAGCTACGGCGAAAACATGGATATCTACATGGGTAGCCTTCTTACAGGAGAAAATGCAGAAGCCCCATCTCCTTTCGACTTTGCTCTTGGCGGAGCCGGAACAAGCCCCATTTTACCTTTAGGTGCGTCGGGTCAAAAGATAAAGAAAGGGAATACCATTATGGTAGATATGGCCGGAAACTACACCCCATGGATGACAGACATGACCCGTGTGTTCTCTCTAGGTAAGACACTCGATCTGGCTTATCGTGCACATCAGGTCTCTATAGAAATCAGCAATAAGGTAATGGACATCGCAAAGCCAGGCGTAAGCTGTGCCGAGTTATACAATATAGCGATGGAAGCGGTGGTTAAGAACAATCTGGAACCTTACTTTATGGGAACAAAACAGCAAGCTAAATTTGTTGGTCACGGTGTAGGATTGGAGATCAATGAGCCTCCCGTACTAACCCCTCGTTCCAAAGAGTTGCTGGAACCAAACATCGTTTTTGCCCTCGAACCTAAATTTGTGATCCCAGAAGTAGGAGCTGTAGGTATTGAAAACACATACTTGGTAACACAAGATGGCCTTGAGAAGTTGACAATATTGGAAGAAGAAATTATAGAACTTTAATCGCTGATTTCTTTTCCCATTTAAAATATATATAGGGCTTAGAGCAAATGCTTTAAGCCCATTTTTATATCTCACACCTTCGCTACTATCAGCTCACAGCTTTATGCTTACTCCTGCGTCGATCGTCATATACCGAAATAAATCCGAACATGCCGCAAGCAGAAGCGATTAGCAATATAGGAGCAAAAAACATGGCAGACTGCAAAGCATCTTTCCCTGCTGCAAAATAGACGACTAAAGCAACTATCGCAATCAGGGCATACATTACACCGAAAATAGCAAACATATTCCCGATGAAAGGGCTTGAGCTTTGCACTTTAGCTTTTTCATGCATTAATGCTCTTTCAGCTTCTATCTGATGCATGATCCTGTATTTAAGATTGTCGCTTGCTTTCATTCTGGTGCCCGAAAGAAGCTCTCTTATTTTATCATCCTGCATATTCATATCCTTGTATTTATATTTATTATTATTCAATTCTATATTTTAATATCTCTAAGAGGTTTCGTACCGCATCATCTGTTCCAGAATATCTGCGAAACGCTTTCGTGCCCTATGCATCTTCACTTTCACATTTACATCCGTCAGCCCTGTTATTTGTGCTATTTCTTTCACCGAGTTATCTTCCAGATAGTATAATGTGAGCAAAAGCCCTTCATCTCTAGGCATCTTATCCATAGCCTCATTTACAATAGCCTTCCTCTCGTTATCCTCTACCTGAGACATTGTATCCCAATCCGAGAAAGAATTATCCAAATCAATCTGTTTATAATCAACAAACTCTGTATTGTAAACCGTATTACGGGTTTCTGTAATTGCCGTATTATAAACAATTCTGTAGAACCAAGTCGAAAACTTACTGTCAGCTCTAAATGTATGCAAATTATGAAAAGCCTTAACAAAAGCATTCTGCACAATATCTTCTGCATCCTGCCTGTTACCACATACACGATAGGCTATAGTTATAGCCATATCCTGATATGTGTCTACAAAATACCCGAAGGCAGACGTATCTCCCTTCAGGACTTTGTGTATAAGTTGCTTTTCATCCATCCTTATTCAGCGTCTTCAAATTCTTTCTTGTCTTTCACCACCAAGTAAAACACAACGTAAGCAAGACCAAGGAACAACAGCACGCTACTGCTTATTACCAGATATTGAAAATCTAAAGACAAAGCAAAGTTTGGTGCGATGAAAACCCCTAAAGCCAACCCGATAGCGATTCCGACACACAGAAAACCATTGCGAAGAGATCTGTATTTGTTCGGAGCTGTTTTTACTTCGGGTGGAGGTATAATCCCTTGTTTCGCCAATTCCATACGAACTTTCTTATCCGAAGATAAAAGTTTTAAAAGAACCATTCCACCTAAAACGACCGGCAATCCTACTGCACATAAAATTGCAATTATTGGTACTAATTCACCCATGATATTTCTATTTTTTGTTGTTAATAATCTGTTTTCGAATATATGACTACACATAGTCTCATGTGGTTACAGATTTTATGTAATATTTTTCTGAAATAGTTATTTTAACCTTTACCTCTATATTTTACTACCCAAAAGGTGACAATAAAACAAATCACAAAAACGCATACAAACATCTGACAACAAAACACATAACGCCACATGAACAATAAAAAGGTGACAAAAGTGACACTTTTTGATATGTTTTGTATCTGTCACTTTCTACACACTAAAAAAGAGAATACAATATAAGACAATTTTATATTATTCTCTTTCTAGCTATTAAACAAATACTAAAAGAAATTTAGAGCTGCTGCACATAGAAATAAAATAGCCGCAGGAGAAACCTCCCACGGCTATATACTATATAATAAAAATCTATTAGTTCAGATTCAATTTTTTCGCAAGTGGAGCTGGAACGGCAGCCTTGTTAACCATTATATTGGTTGTTTTGTACTTCACAAATGTTTCTGAAGCATACCATATTCCTTTATATTTACCTGCTTCACCCCATGAGTTTTTCACAAGATAATATTTTGTACCATTCTGATCTTTTACAATCCCGAATATTTGCATACCATGATCATCAGTAGTTTCCTGGCTATCAAATGCAGCCTGACGCATTGCTTGCGTAACTACTTTTTCTTTTACAGGACCTTGATCTACTTTTGCTTTCAAACGGGTAGTTTTTTCGCTTTTTGACAATCCTAACCAATGAGCCTGATCTGAACCAATGTTCTCAGGAGCCTCATCATCGGGGATAACAGCGATACCATTGCGGGTAAATCCAATTTCGCTTACATCCGAAGCCCATGCCACAGTGTAGCCGTTATTTATTGCATTGTCTATTACTTGTATCATTTCATCCATAGGTACATTATACGACAGAGCCCAACGCCAGTTGTCAGGTATTTCTATAGCAAACGGAGCATAGAACGGATGATGTGTGAATGAAGTGATAGACACATAATTTTTGCTTGTAAGCCCTAAAGATTGAGCTAAAGACTGCGGAGTATATGTTTTGCCTTTGTATTGGAATTCTTTTGGTACAGCACCCAGATAAGCATCCAACACACTGTTGAAACCAACACCCCATACCGGAGAAATGCGGCTTGATTTCTTGTCGGCAATTCCTTTTACATAGCCACTCAATGCAGCTTCCAATTCACCATGATTATGAATAGTCTCACCATAGTTAAGACCGGCATACACTTCATTAGGAACTACGCCGTATTCATCTAAAGTTTCTACAACATCGGCAAATGCACCACCTTGCGCAAAGTTTAGATTACCTCCTACTCTTACATACTTATCCGCTTTATCGGCATAATTACGACGAACAATATACATCTCCGAAAGATCGTGATCTCCTTTGTTCATTTTAAGGAGCTCAGATTCAAGAAAAGCTACTCCCGAAAAACTCCAGCAAGTTCCGCTATTCCCCTGATTTTTGATCGATGTTATCGGGTTTTGTTTCACCACAGTGAACTGATACGCTGTGTTTTCTTCCTGAGCAAAAACAATCAGATTGATAAGCAGGAATAAAGGCAAAATAAGTAATTTTCTCATAACAAGTGAATGGATTAAAATTTTATTTAAAATTGAGCACATTATTGTTCTATTTCTCGGGTTACTTTATTCTCATTCCCTCTTCAGCTCGGGATAGGCAACACGTAAGTGACGCATGCTGACCAGCTTGTCGCAAAACACTTCTTTCACCTGTTCTATATCCTTAAAGGTAATCGGGGCATTCTTGAACAAACCATCACTCAGTTGAGAATCTATAAGACGGTTTACCAATTCGGTAATAGCTTCTTTCGTATTCTCCTTAAGGCTTCTTGATGCGGCTTCCACCGTATCAGCCATCATAAGAATAGCCGTCTCGCGTGTAAACGGATTTGGTCCGGGGTAAGTAAAATCTTCTTCATCAACGATCTCGTCAGGATGATTATTCACATACGAATTATAAAAATATTTTGCTTTCCCTTTACCGTGGTGAGTTTCTATGAAATCTATTATCTGTTGCGGCAAGTTATTCTTTTTAGCTATTCTTACCCCTTCAGCTACATGATCTATTATAATGCGGGCACTCTCTTTTTCTGTCAGTCCGGCATGTGGATCGATCCCTTCAACCTGATTCTCTGTAAAGAAAATAGGATTTACCATTTTACCGATATCATGATACAAGGCTCCTGTACGCACCAGCGTAGCATTAGCCCCGATACGATGAGCAGCAGCTACAACCAATGTAGACACCTGCATAGAATGTTGGAATGTGCCGGGAGCAACCTCCGAAAGTTGCTGTAAGAGAGGCCTGTTTGTATTTGAGAGTTCTATCATACTCACCTCCGACATAAAGCCAAAGACTCTTTCGCAAACATAAACCAGCAGATAAGCGAAGGTGACAAACACAAAGTTGATACAGAAATAAATATACACTCTCGAGTTTTCTTTTATCAATGCAATATCTCCTTCGGTACATAAAATCCAGCCCGTAAACGACACAATATATGTAACGAGTATCAGAAGGGCGCATACAACCAGCTGGGAACGCTCAGATAGATTCCGCAAGCTAAAGATACACATATACCCCACCAACATCTGAACTGTGATAAACTGAGCCATCTGAGCCAGAGGAAACATAATGGCACATATCAGTATTGTAATGGTATGCGTGGTAATAGCTGTACGCGAGTCTATAAATGTACGTATGAGAATGGTAGGTATCGCAAAAGGAATGACATACATCAGAGTAAACATCTTCGAGTCGCCCATTATTCCCGTTATCACCGGGAAAATAACAACCATAAGCAACATAAAGATGACATTCTTTTTATTTCTGTACTCCTCAATACGATAGAAACGGAGATAAATCATCAGAGCCATTACAAAGAGGGTAATCATAACCAACTCTCCCATGATAAGCCATCCCGGTTTAGACTTTGTTCCTACCTTTCCTTCTGCTTCTTTAATATAAGAATCGAGAATATTTTTGAGGCGCGCATCTACAATCTCTCCCCTGTCTATAATCTTTTCGCCATATTGTACTTCTCCGTCATACAAAGAAACCTGTTGTAGCATATCATTCTTGATACCCAACGACATTCTCTCGTCGTATATAATATTAGCTATCAGATAATTGTTGAGATTAAAAGTTTTGAGACGTCCTATATCAATATGGGCGGGAGCGTCATCAATGATCTTTTCGTAAGCTTGGCGTGGTGTATAAAACGATGCAATATGCCTGGTTGCAGCAATTTTGTTTGCTGTTTCGCTGCGAAGTATTAATTGTTTTTTATTCAGTTGCTGAATACGCTCATAATCTTCGGCAGAGATCACTCCGGCTTTGTATATTTCTGTAAACTTCCTGTTTATATAGGTTATATAATCCTCCGGAATACTTCTAGCCCTGGCATCCTGAACAACCTGAGATATTGCTTTCTTTTCGATTGTCGCATCTGCCAGATAATAGGGCTGATAAGTCTGCATGATGCTATCTTTCTCTTCTTGTATCTGTGCATCAGACTTATGTATATGAAACTTAAAGGGTGCTGTAAGCAAGCCGTATTGCCATGGCCGGTTATCTTCATAACTGTATTTATATTTACCCTCGCGCGGTAAAAAATATACAATAATAATGATTGCAGCGATGAACAAGACAGATGTAGGTATCTTTATCTTGCTGATATAATAGTCGATTTTTGCCATAAAAACTATGGTTTAAATTACAAATCTACAAGATTATTTTTATTCTAAGAAAAGATACAGGCCAAAATCGAAGCCTCTAAAGATTGATTACCGCCATTACACGTTTCACAACCCCGGCATTGGAGCGTACATAATTACCGGCATGTAACCCGGCAGCATTCAGCGTTGCCTCATACTGAAGAAACTCATCCATCAAACCACGGAATGCCTGATAATCAGAAATAGAGTAACCTCCTCCACATTCTATCATTTGCTGAGCTTCACGAAACTTTTTAAAATTCGGGCCAAATATCACAGGTAAATCGTAAACCGCAGCTTCTAATATGTTATGTATACCAACACCAAACCCTCCTCCTACGTATGCTACTTGTCCGTAGCTATATATAGACGAAAGGAGTCCGAAATTGTCAATAATCAAACAGTCATAGTCTGCCATCATTCCGGGCGTTGCCTTCGAATAGCGGATATGAGGACGTTGCAGGTTGCTTTCGATGTACTTCAAGTGAGCTTCATCAATCTCGTGCGGAGCTATTATCAATTTAAGGTCTGTAGTCATATTAAAGTATGGGATCAGTATATCCTCATCCTTTGGCCAGGTGCTTCCGGCAACAAATATCTTCTCATTCTCAGACTTGGCTTTCTTCTCGAAAGCCTCGGCTATAGGTAGTTGCTTGGCTTGTTTTTGAATATCCAGTACTCTATCAAAACGGGTATCGCCACAAACTTCAACATTTGTGATACCTATATTTGATAACAGTTTCCGGGAGTTTTCATCCTGCACGCATATACATGTATATTTTTTGAGCAACTTGCGCATATCGCTTCCATACCAGCGGAAAAATATCTGATTGGGACGGAAGATCGCTGAAACCATGTACACCGGAATATTCCTTTTATAAAGCTGATTTACAAAATTGTACCAGAATTCATATTTTATAAATATCGCCATCTTTGGCTGAACAATCTTTAAGAAACGCTTTACGTTCCGTTTCTTATCAAAAGGCAAATAGCAAACCACATCTGCCAGCGGATAATCTTTCCTTACTTCGTAGCCCGAAGGAGAAAAAAATGTAAGCAATATCTTATATTCAGGATGTGTTCTTTTCAGCTCTTCCATAATCGGACGACCTTGTTCAAACTCGCCTAAAGAAGCTGCATGAAACCAAATATATTCAGCATTTGCATCTATGTTCTGCCTCAATATCCGATAAGTTTGCTTGTGCCCTACAATCATCTTTCTGGCTTTCTTGTGGAAAGGAGAAATAAGACGGACAATCAACGCATATAGATATATAGCAAAATTGTAAAAAAACAGCATCTTCTTGTTATTTAATATTTAAGATTGCCTTTTCAAGTCGGGCTATTGTTTCTTCTTTTCCAATAGTTGCCGTAATATCAAACATATGAGGGCCTTTCGACTCCCCTACAACAGCCAGACGGAATGCATTCATTATATTGCCGAGATGATAGCCTTTCGATTCAATCCAGCCTTTCACTATTTCTTCCTGATTGTGAGAAGAGAAGTCTTCAATTCCTTTCAGAACTTCTGCCAACTCGCTCAATTGAGACGGCGACTCTTCTTTCCAACGTTTCTTGACAACCTTCTCATCATAGGTAGTTGGAGCCACAAAGAAGAAAGAAGCCTGATCCCACAATTCTTTTACGAAACTTACTCGTTCTTTTACCAGACCGACAACTGTTTCTATATATTGTAACGGACATTCTATTCCTTTATCTTGCAGTATAGGATAAAAAATTGCGGCTATCTCGCTATTTGGTCTTAATTGGATGTATTGGTGGTTGAACCATTTCCCTTTTTCGTAATCGAATTTGGCTCCGCTCTTACTACATTTATCCAATGCAAAAAGTTGAATAAGTTCTTCCATCGACATTATTTCCTGATCATTACCCGGATTCCATCCCAGAAGAGCAAGGAAATTGATTACAGCTTCGGGCAGGTAGCCGCTTTCACGGTAGCCTGACGAAATCTCACCACTCTGCGGGTCTTTCCATTCTAATGGAAAAACAGGAAAGCCTAGGCGGTCGCCATCACGCTTGCTCAATTTTCCATTTCCTTCGGGCTTCAGCAAAAGCGGAAGGTGAGCAAATTGAGGCATAGAATCTTCCCAGCCAAAAGCCTTATACAATAACACATGCAAAGGAGCTGAAGGAAGCCATTCTTCACCACGGATAACGTGTGTTATCTCCATCAGGTGATCGTCTACGATATTCGCCAAATGATATGTAGGCAAATGATCTGCCGATTTATAAAGAACTTTATCATCGAGTACCGATGAGTTATATTTTACTTCGCCACGAATAACGTCATTGACCAACACTTCTTGCCCTGCTTCGATCTTGAATCGGACTACGTACTGATTGCCGGCATCTATGAGTGACTGTACTTCTTCTTGAGAGAGGGTCAACGAGTTTCGCATCTCTCCTCGTGTAGAAGCATCGTACTGAAAGTTACTCACAGCCTCACGCTTAGCCGTCAGTTCCTCGGGAGTATCAAACGCAATATAAGCTGATCCTTTTTGGATAAGTATATCTACATATTTTTTATAAATCTCTTTTCTCTCCGATTGCCGATATGGAGCATGAGTACCTCCAATATGTGTACCTTCATCAAACTTTAAGCCCAACCATGTGAGAGCTTCGATGATATATTCTTCTGCACCCGGCACAAAACGTTGCGAATCGGTATCTTCTATACGAAGGATAAAATCTCCGTTATTTTTTTTTGCAAAGAGATAATTATATAATGCCGTACGTACCCCGCCAATGTGAAGTGGTCCGGTCGGGCTCGGTGCAAAACGCACCCTAACTTTTTGAGACATACTTTATTTTTTTAAAGAGGCTACAAAATTATACAAAATATTGCAATATAGTAAGAATAGTGGCAGAAGAAATAAAAACAATGCCAGAGATGAAAATAAAAAAAGCCGGAAATTTGATTTCCGGCCGTATATATTCACTCAATTACGATTATCTTCTTTGAATACGTCCTCTACCTGTGGTATTTGCCTGAATGTCTTTATATTTAAGATTTACAATATCTACATTGGCATTTCCCGAGCTAATAACCGAAATACTCTCAACTGATCCTGTCAACACAATATTAGAGCCTCCGCTTACCGCCACACTTGCAGTCCTCGCACTCTTTATATCCAAAGACGAAGTACTTCCACCGGAGGAGGCAATATTTAACGTTTCTGACCTCACTTCATTTATATTATAACGAGAGCCACCCGAGACTGCAATATTAGATACCCTCGATTCCAGTCTCTTTATATCAAAACTGGAACCTCCTGAAGCTGCAATAGATATTCCTGTCTTATTTTTGAGTTCGTCGGTAGAAAACTTTGATCCTCCCGAAAGTGCTATGGATTCTATATTGTTTGCTGTAAGATATACTTTCACTCTCTTATTGCTTTTACCTTTTCTATTTACTTTCAAAATGCCATTTTCCACATATACATTTATAGGCTCCGGGCTATCTATCTGAGCAGTATAGCTTCTTCCGTAAGAGAAATAAACCTCAATACCCGACTTAACTTCAATACCGCTATACGGACTCAGATTTATTTTTTCAACATGTGAGGTTTTAGACGATCCGCACGAGACAAACAATACGATGATACTTAATATAGAGATACCGATAAATTTCATAATATTCATTTCTAGTTTAGTTTTATTTTATTTTTACATCTGCATAATTGCTCGATACGGTAATGGTAGCTGTTGGTCTTTTAGTTCCTATCTGCCCTTTTTTAATAACTGTAGTCGAGGTTTCGGTTTGCTCTGTGTATTTCACCGTATATTTTTTCGCCACAGCCAAATCTCCTTGCACCAGTACAACATTAAATGAAGCTCCTACGTTATCGGGAACGCTTAATACCACATCAGAGTAATTACCTTTTACATTGATATTTGTATTTGGAGATATTGAATTAACCTTTACATCAGAATAGTTGCAAATTACATTCATTCTGGAGCGGAGATTATCAATCGATATGTCGGCATAATTAAACTTACCATCCATCTCTCCCAACGAGCCTATTTTAAAATCGCCCGAAGTAGAAGACAACTGAGCCGAGATCGTTTGTACATCATTCAATACAAAATCACTATAAGCTCCCGACAAGTCTAATCTATTCGCCTTATCTATCTTTACTTTCGAATAAGATGTCGACAAAACGGCATCCTGCAATTTGCTTATCGTTACTTTTCCATACTTATCCTTAATGGTTGGTCTGGCTCCCGAAAAGCTTTCTGCATCGAAGGTGCTATAAGACAGATTGGCTGAAAAAGGTGCATTAAACTCATTCATTTTCAATCTGCCATATTTTAGATCTACATTAAGTTTAACATTGCGTGGAATACTTATCACTAAGTCGATTTGATTTACACTGGAACCAAGACTAGCTATAGCCAACACTCCTTTATCCTCTGAAATTCTAACAGGATTTCTCTGATTAAGTTTGTTAAAATATTGAATTTCTAACTCTACATTCTTCGATCGGGATTCCCTTACAAATATATTCCCATATTTATGAGAGATATCGATTTCTGAAATATTAGAGTACGTTTTAGTCTCAACTCGATCGGGAGTTTTGCCTTTCTGATTATTTGAAAAGACACTCAAATTATCATTATTGGATCTGGACTTCAGATTTTTACACAATTCCGACAATCTTTCTTTATTCACTTTCAAGTTTTTCTCCAATTCCTTGAGGTTTTTGACACCGGATTTTTCAAAATCTTCCTTCCATGCCAACCACTGGGCAGTATCAAAGTCGAAGTCAAACTTATAATCAAAATTAAGGGCATCGAAGTCCAAATCCATATCCGGAATCTCTATGTTCGGAATTTCTATATTAAATCTTCCTTTTCCATTAATAGAGTCTTGAGGCAGATCACCCTTTATCTTTTCCGATGCTCCTAATTGAATTAGAGCAAGGCTGCACAAACCGATAAACAATATATACTTTTTCATCCCTTAATTATATTAGCATTTGGTATATTTTCCTAATTTTTGATCTATATTCTCGAGTACATGGATATTCGTTTTATAGTGCTTCACCAAAAAATGAATAGCCATATCCTTATCTTCATTTTTAGAGATTTCGTTGATAAAATCATTATTCCCATCTACTATTCTCTGTATATCCTTGGTCAGTCGCGCCTGATTTTCGGTATCTGTATATGCCAGTTTACACATTATATCGGCAATCTTAGCTTCCATTTTCTGATTATAATAATCATTTGTTGTTTTAAATTCATCTGTTGCTCCAATGACCTCCGGTGCAGGAATATTGCCTCCTGTATTGTCAGGTGTAGAGAATCTAACAACAACGGCTATTAGTATGGCAATGGATGCCGCCACAGATATGGCACTTATAAACCGTACCCGTTTCACTCGTTTTTCGTTCTTCAAGCTTTCTTCATTCTTACTTTTCAATAGCGCTTCGAATCGCTCCATGTGTCCGAATGATGGTTCTTGGTCGTCAAACAAATCTCTGTTTCTGTCTATTTTTTTTCTTATGTCATTCATACCTTCCCTCCTTTTTTAGACGAGTTCCAATAATTTTTGTTTTGCCCTCATATATTGTATACGCACCGTTCCGGGTGCTATATTCAGAATCTCACTAATCTCTTCGTGGTCATACCCCTCTATAAGATAAAGATTTACAATCAAACGGCTCGACTCCGGCAGCTTCGTTATTGCAGTTTTCACCTGCTCTACACGATCCAATATCTGCTCCCACTCTTCGCTATCATCCGAGTCTACTATATCATAGTTGATATTCTCGTTGAAATCGACAGTTTCCAAGTTTCTTTTCCTCAGCTTGTCAATAGATGTATTAATGCCTATCCTTACAAGCCATGCCTCGAAAGGAACTGAATTTTTATAGTTGTCCAAACTCGAGAACGCTTTCAGAAAGCTCTCTTGCATTGCATCCTCTGCCTCGAGACTATCATACAGAACCCTATAGCATGCATTATAAACTCTCTTATAAAAAGTAGAGTAAATCTGCATCTGAGCCAAATGTTGACCCTTTCTACACTGATCTATAATATTAGAATCGAAGCTTATCATTTAATGTTTTAGGTTACCCTTCTAATAACATCTACGAATCGAAAATAGAAGTGTTACAAAAAAAAGAATTATTTTTCAAGAAAATGATAAATTTAAGAATTAAGCATTCAATAATAATTCAAATACTTCCGTACTTTTATTTTTTCTCATAATTAAAAAGGATTTGTTGCCGCATTGCTCTTATTCATGTTTTTTTAAACACAGAGTAAAAAGAGTTACACAGAGTTTTTTCGCAATAAAAAAAGCATCTCTCTATTTTTTACCAGTTACTTAATTAGAAAAGTGATAAATAAATTTCATATAAAAATAGACTGTATGTAACTCCCACCTACTTACCCTTAATCATTACTCTCCAATAGAAGCTTTAAGGTTTAGATAGTTGTAGGTCGGAAATCCATAAAAAATAATTAGCTTTGTGAGACTAATATTATAAAATAAAGAACGAATGAAGTCTCTAAGCTTATTTCTTTTGCTTGCAATAGGAGCTCTCACATTACCTGCACAGAACACCGTTAAAATGAGTGCAGTGAAAGGAAATGATTATGGTGTGGCGTACTCGTTACCGAAAACCTCTGTTATAGTCACCGTAAACTATACAAAGACCACGAAAAAAGCCGGTGAATTTTATCAATATGCCGAGCGATACTTGAGCATAACCAATCCCATAACCGAAAATAGCGTAACCTACACTATCGACAATATAGATGCTACCACAAAAGGAATAGTAGATAAAGACAAGTCTTATCTGGTAGAATTTCGATCGAATACAACTGCACCTTTTGTCACACTGACAAAGGATGGCGTGATATGTGCGATCAACGACGACTATACTTTCCCCAAAGAAGAAGCAATACAAGCTCCGGCTAAAGTGAGTGAAACGACATTAAACCCGCGAAGCTTCCTCTCCGAAGAGATTCTACGTGCAGGTTCTACAGCAAAACAAGCCGAACTGATCGCAAAACAAATCTACCGATTGCGTGAAAGCCGCACAAATATAATTACAGGCGAAGCAGACAATATGCCTCCTGATGGCAACGCTTACAAACTGGTAATGACTCAACTTGATGAACAAGAAAAGGCACTCACCGCAATGTTTGCAGGAACTGAAACAAAAGAAACAGGCACAAGAGAATTTACGATAATCCCCGATACAAAAAATATAGAGAATCGAATCATTTTCAGATTTTCGTCTAAGCTGGGAGTCGTGGATGCCAACGATCTGGCAGGAGCACCGGTATATTTGTCTCTCAAAAACAAAGACCCGAGAGAAGAACAAATACTGACACCTAAAGAACAAAAAGAGCTGGAGAAGAAATTCTCTGCCGGAATCATATACAATATCCCGAACAAAGCCAGCTTGCAAATAACATACAACAGCAAGGATTATGTAAAAAAAGAATGCGACATCGTTCAATATGGAATTCAGGATGTGCTGACACCGAAAATGTTTGATAACAATAAATTACCAATCAAAGTGATTTTCTATCCTGAGCTGGGAGCTGTAAAACAAATTATCCAGTAATATGGCTTTGGAGATTGAACGTAAGTTTCTGGTCGAAGGAAACTACAAAGAATATGCCTATGCACACGAAGAGATTGTGCAAGGATATCTTTCTTCGGTAAAGGAACGCACGGTAAGAGTGCGGATAAAAGGGGAAAAAGCATACATCACAATCAAAGGGATAAGCAACGAATCAGGCATTTCGCGCTTTGAGTGGGAAAAAGAAATTTCGATAAAGGATGCCCGGGAATTACTAAAATTGTGCGAACCGGGAATTATAGATAAAATCCGGTATTATATAAAGAGCGGCAGGCATACCTTCGAAGTAGATGAATTCAACGGTGAAAACCAAGGTCTTGTTATGGCTGAGATCGAGCTCTCTTCAGAAAACGAACAGTTTGAAAAGCCCAACTGGCTTAGAGAAGAAGTAACAGGCGATCTCCGCTACTATAATTCTTCTCTGACAAAACTTCCTTATTCTAAATGGTGATTGTAAGCTTTTCTTCTTAAATTCGAATTATATTTAGCAAAAGGAGGAGAAAGTATGATAGATACAGAAGTAAAAGTTCACGATAATTTCGCCTTAGAATTCAAAATTGGTTTTATAACAGACCAACACCAAAAGGATATAAATGAATTCAGGATCAATACGTGGATATTCCTCCCTAACAGCCTAGACATCAATAGGTCTACATATAAGAAAGATGACTTTTACAGAGATGTAAAAAATAACCTTCGCCTGATTACCCCCGTTTATTCTCTCGAAGAAATACTAAAGGCAGGACGTGGCCCTCTTCCCCGCTTACAGAAAGCATTGGATGATCTGGCTGTAGACCCGAACAATGAAGATCTTACAGAAAGTTTTTCTTACCAAATAAAGATGTTCGTCTGCATCGTAAAAAGTGCATTGCGGCGACATGTACAGATTATCGGAAGCACGGCAACAGACGAAAAAATAGTTTCTCACGTAGAGGCTTATATTGCCAACGTGAATGAAATAGCCTTACAGTACAGGGAAAAGTGGGAAGAACTTTCTAATCCCGAAATGACAAAGCAACAGCGGGAGTTGTTTCTATTCGGAGATGACTTTCTGGGTAATATCATAGAACAATATGCCTTTCAGATTATGAAAATACTAAAAGGCAAACCGATATTCGAGACAATCAAAGAAAAGCTATACACCTTAATTGAAAGGGAAAAAGCCCATAAAAAGAAAAGAGGGTTTATGCTACTTGAGAAAGGACAGGAAAAACACAATAGTTTAGTAATCACGCAACGGAATATTCTGAAAAAATTCGTTGAAAGCGACCTGTTCTTACAGATTATCAGAAAGAAAGACGGGCTTTTTGCCCAACAGCTATACTACAGTGTTGCAGCGGGAATCGCTATGATATTTGCTACGATGGTATCTTTCTTCGCCACACTGCGTTTTGGAAATTTCACTACCGACCTTTTTGTAATCCTTGTCTTTAGTTATATGTTCAAAGATAGGATCAAAGATATGATGCGCTACTATTTTTCGTCTAAGCTGGGTAAAAAATACTTTGACTCTAAACTAAAGCTGAGTATACGTAAGCAAGAGATTGGTTGGATAAAAGAGGCATTCGATTTTATAGAGGAAAATAAGTTGCCGGATGAAGTACGAAATATTAGAGCGAGAACCCCATTGGTAGAAGCAGAAAACCAGGTGTATGATGAAAAAATAATTTTATATCGAAAATGGGTAAACCTATCAAAGGATGAGATAGAAAAATACAAAGAGTATCGCCTCTCGGGAATTAATGATATTACCCGTTTCCACTTGATAAATTTCACACATAAGATGGATAATCCATTTATCCCACTCTACTTATCAGATGCAGAGAACGGATATGAAACGATAGAAGGAAATAAGGTATATTCATTGTACTTTATTATACAATGTAAATCCGACGAGGATGAATATTATAAAAAATATAGGGTATTATTTGACCGCAACGGAATAAATGACGTAAGCGAGCTGAATTGATCCTTCACTTTATCTTACCACTCGTATAAAGCTCCAAAGCATCATTCAAAAACTCTTTTATTACCTCAAGAGGTAAATCTTGATTTGGATCAACTCTGAATATTTTCATCCGAGATCTGCTACCCGCTTCCAATTGGGGATGGTTCAGGTATTTTCCTTCAACGAAGAGGATATATGGTTCATCTGTCTTTTTGTCAACCCAAAGATAACATAGAATTTTCGTCTTATAACAGAAGCAAGGCATTCCCCACTTCTGTGTTTCGGAAATACACTCGTCTTGGGTTAATATGATACTTCGCAATGCCAGCAAGCAGCTTTTTTGAGGCTCATCTTTATCCAAATAGAAATTGTAAAGTTCATCAATCATCCTGGTTTTATTAAAAACATGAATATGCTTCCTTTATAATGGACTCGTATGAGGTAATACCTTTACTGTTACAATTCTTTTAATTGTAGCTGTCTAGTTAATAATAGCGAGTCTTAAACCAAAGCTTTTTAAATAAAGTTGACTGATAGGTTTTTACGTCTGTCTTTTTTCTTTTTCTGAATATAGGCATATACCGCAACACTTGAGACCGCAGCAACTAGAGTTATGGCTAATACTTTCTTTGTCATATTATTACGTTTTATTTAAGAACTAGTTAAAGCATAGTAAAGTTAACAACAAAATATCTGAAATCAATATTTTTTAGAAGCAACTTTTAGAATAGTTAATCAAAATCAGGTATAAGAAAACAGCAGGTATAGCCAATATTGTGCTATCGAATCGATCGAGGATACCGCCATGTCCGGGTATCATTCCGCCCGAATCCTTTATACCTAAGGTGCGTTTAATAAGCGATTCGAAAAGGTCGCCCCATGTCCCGAATATGATTGTTATAGCTGCAAATCCTATCCAGCCCAAAGTGGACAGATTTTGATAATAATGAGCAAAAATGAATGAAGACCCGATAGAAACTACAGCCCCTCCGATAAAACCTTCCCACGATTTTTTAGGAGATATACGTTCAAATAAACGATGTTTACCAAAAGCCATTCCTGTGAGATAAGCGAATGAATCATTTACCCAAATAAACACCAATAAAGCTAAGACATATACATAGTGATAGCTTCCCGGAGTGTAGGCAAAAACCAGATAATTAGTGAGGGAAAAAGGCACGGCTATATAAAATTGCCCCAACAAAGAATATGCGATAGAGCGTATAGGGTCGGGACGCTTAAGATACAATTCACCAACAAATAAAACTAAGATGTAGATACAATAAGGTACAAAAGTTACAACAGAAGCATCGACTGTATAATAATAAAAACTACCGATAAAAAGGGAAAAACCTCCAAGCACATTCCATACCCGGGTGAGGGGAACCTTTGCTCCTTTTTCGATCAATCCATAAAACTCATATAACGACAATACAGTTATGAGAGAGAATATAATACAAAAAGTATATTCATTTATAAGGATACCACCTAGTAACAGCCCTACAAATACGGCTCCGGCAATAATACGAACGGCAATGTTAGGTAATCTCAAAATAATAAAGTTTTATTAGTTTGAGGCAAAAGTAGTAAAAATAAGAATATCATGTTTCCCTATTACAGAGGATATTCAGCTAATTCGTCATTCTCAGGTAAATAAATCAGCAATCGTTGGCTTATTTTTGCAAATACACTCGCAATAACAAGTGTTGTTAGTTTTGCATATCGTATCAGTTTTTGTAGTTGTGTAAGTTATGTACCTTAAGTCCTAAATATAAAAGAAAGGATGTTGGATTTAACAACATCCTTTCTTTTACTAAAGTATATTTTTAAATTGATATACTTGTAAACATTTATAAATTAAGACAATGAATTATTCCGACTGATCCTCTTCCGAAATAACTCCGGGGACATCTTCGTTCTTCTTTATCTCTATTTCTATATTATCAGGCAACTCTTCGGCTTCTTTGTATAATTCTTCCGAACGAGAAACCCATTGACGTTCACCAAATACTTTCTTAAGATCATCAGCAAAAATAACCTCTTCTGTAATCAACAAGTTTGCTAGTTTTCCATGTCCGTCAGCATGTTGAAGGAGCAGTTTCTTCGCACGCTCGTATTGCTCACTGATCATATTCCTAACTTCTGTATCTATCAACAGAGCCGTTTCTTCACTATATGGTTTTGTAAAGCCGTAAGCCTCACCCGATGAGTCATAATAACTCAAATTAGGCATCTTTTCGCTCATACCAAGATATGAAATCATCGCATAAGCCTGCTTCGTTACACGTTCCAAGTCGTTAGCAGCACCCGACGATATATGACCGATAAACACCTCTTCGGCAGCACGACCTCCAAGCAAAGCACACATTTCGTCCAACATTTGCTCTTTGGTAGTGATTTGTCTTTCCTCCGGCAGATACCATGCAGCACCCAAGGCTTTACCTCGAGGAACAATGGTAACCTTTACCAATGGATTTGCATATTGCAAGAACCAGCTTAGCGTAGCATGTCCCGCCTCATGAATTGCGATTGTTTTACGTTCATCTAAGGTTGTTACCTTATTCTTTTTCTCCAACCCACCAATAATACGGTCTACTGCATTCGTAAAATCTTCCTTCTGCACAACCTTCTTCCCTTTACGGGCAGCAATCAGTGCAGCTTCGTTACAAACGTTAGCTATATCAGCACCGGAAAATCCAGGAGTCTGTCTTGACAAGAACTCTACATCAACCGTGTCGTCAATCTTAACAGGGCGGAGATGTACTTTAAATATTTCCTTACGATCGTTCAAATCGGGTAGGTCAACTGTTATCTGACGGTCGAAACGTCCGGCACGCAGTAAGGCTTTATCCAGGATATCAGCACGGTTTGTTGCTGCAAGAATAATAACGCCACTGTTTGTACCAAAACCATCCATTTCAGTCAACAACTGATTTAATGTATTCTCACGCTCATCATTCGAACCCATATTCAGGTTACGACCACGAGCACGTCCAATCGCATCTATTTCATCGATAAATATAATACAAGGCGATTTTTCTTTTGCCTGCTTAAACAAGTCTCTTACACGAGAAGCTCCAACTCCGACAAACATTTCTACAAAATCAGAACCTGACAATGAAAAGAACGGAACATCAGCTTCTCCGGCAACAGCTTTTGCAAGCAATGTTTTACCTGTTCCGGGAGGGCCAACAAGCAACGCTCCTTTTGGTATTTTACCACCAATTTCGGTATAACGGGAAGGATTTTTCAGGAATTCAACGATTTCCTCTATTTCTTCTTTAGCTTCAGACAATCCGGCAACATCTTTGAATGTAACACGAAGATCTGAACCTTTATCATATAATTGAGCTTTGGATTTTCCAACACTGAATACTCCTCCGCCTCCGCTGGAACCTCCGCCCGACATACGACGCATCATATAGATAAACAAACCAAAAATAAGAATCACAGGCAAAAACCCGACAAGGATTTCTAAAGGGTTGGTACTATCTTCGTAGCTGACATCAATATCATATTTATATTCGGCTCTCACTGTTTCATAGAAGTCTGCAAACTTGTCTGCCGAAGGAATACGAACAATAATAGCCGGATTAGTACCTGCCCTGTCGGCTTCGCCTTTAAACACGCTCTTTACAGAATCAGGTCTTACAAAAGCTTTTAAGGTACTGTTTTTCCTGTCTACTATTATTTTGTTGACACTATTATTTTTTACATACCCCTGAAAGTCGGACCAGGGAACTTCTTTCGTTACGGTGTTATCCGAAAAGAAATACATACCTATAATGGCAGCAAATACAATGAGGTATACCCAATAGAGATTGAATGGAATTTTAGGTCCTTTCAGATTTGGTTTTTTGGGGCTATTCTCTCCTTTATTATAATTATCCATATTTTTTCCTCACAATGTGTGATTTAGTTTGTTTTCAAAACTATAACAAGCGTAAATAAGATTTGTTTAAATATGCTTTATCTCAATCAATATCAGGGATTGATTCTAGTTTTGCATCCGCCCACAAATGTTCGATATTATAAAAATCACGCAATTCGGGCACAAATACATGAACAATAACCGTACCATAATCTATACCAACCCAACGGCTTTCACGTAATCCGTCGATCAGTAAAGGGCGTTCTTTTTTCTTTTTCTTGAGGTAATCAACAATTTCTTCTGATATAGCAGATACTTGTATAGGAGTGTTTCCTTCGCAAATCACAAAATATTGACAAATAGTACCCGGTAATTCTGTCATATCGACAATGACGATATTTTTAGCTTTCTTCTCTTGGCATGCAGCCACAATATTGTTTACTAAGCTTTTTCCTTCTTTCATTCGTTAATTTATAGAGTCTCTTTTTTTGTTTTAGCCTACAAANNCAAAGTGATTTTTTTAACTTACCACTCATATCTTATAGAAGTACAAATAATTAATTGTGTAAAGATAACTAAGTTCTTAAATTTCTTTCGGGTTTAGAAACCTTAATACCTACTTTAATAAGGATTTTTATCTTTTATTTACATAGAAATAGCTTTTATATGAGAAACAGAATATAAATGCCTGTCAGTTTTGTCATTTTTTGAGACACAAGAAGGAATCAGATATCCTATTATAAGTGAAAATATAAATTTCATTCTAACTTTGTACTTATGAAGAATTATGATCTAATCACCATTATAGGACCAACGGCATCAGGCAAAACAGCATTTGCCTGCCATCTGGCACATACACTCCACACTGAGATCATAAGCGGAGACTCGCGACAGGTATATCGCTCGATGGATATTGGAACAGGAAAAGATCTGTCTGATTATGCAATAAACGGAGAAGAGATACCTTATCATCTGATTGATATTCGGGAAGCCGGCGATAAATATAATATATTCGAGTATCAGCACGATTTTCACAATGTATACACACATATGAAAATCAGAGGCAAACTCCCTATCCTATGTGGAGGATCGGGGCTCTATGTAGAATCGGTACTTAGAGGATATTCATTGGTAAACGTTTCCGAAAATAAAGAACTCAGATCAAAATATGCAGACTATAGTCTACAAGCACTCACACAAATACTAGAGAGCTATAAAACGTTACATAACAAAACTGATGTCGATACAGCTCAAAGAGCAATAAGAGCAATAGAAATAGAAGAGTACAAAAAGGCTCACCCGTTGGAACAGAACGAATTTCCTCCCCTCAATAGTTTAGTTATAGGCGTAGATATCGACCGTGAATTACGTCGAAAGAAAATATCAGACCGTCTTAAAGCCCGACTCGAGGATGGTATGATAGAAGAAATAAAAGATATTCTCTCTCAAGGAGTAAAAGCTGACGACCTAATTTATTACGGATTGGAATATAAATATGTTACTCTATATGTCCTCGGGCAGTTGAGCTACGAAGATATGTATTCGCAATTGGAAATTGCTATCCATCAGTTTGCAAAAAGACAAATGACATGGTTTAGAGGAATGGAAAAAAGAGGAATACATATCCATTGGATAAACGCAGAATTACCGATGAAAGAAAAGATAGATAAAACGAAGTTGTTAATTAACATGAACGAATAGTCTTTTTTGTTAATATTAATTTAAACCTAAGTACTAATTCCCTTTGTTAATGTATTTTTGAAATGATTATTTTTCAATGCCCGATGAGAATAGAAATTTTAACTGCAAGTTTATTTTTAATATACTTCAACAACCTTTTTAGCATGAGTTTCTCTCGCTTCTCTAAGTGAGTATAAATGTTATTATCTAAACAATGCAGTTCAAGTTTCAAAACAAAACATCTAAATATCACAAAATCATAAAAGCAACTTAAAAACCTCAATCAACAATGAAAAAAAAGAAAATAGGAATTCTATTCCTAGCATTAATTGGCTTTCTGGGGACTATTCAATCTCAGAATTATGAGCCGGTCGACTATGTTAGTCCTTTAGTCGGCACCCAATCGAAGTATTCGTTATCTACGGGTAACACCTATCCGGCTATCGCGATGCCTTGGGGAATGAATTTCTGGATGCCTCAGACCGGCAAAATGGGCGATGGCTGGGCATATACCTACGATGCCGACAAAATTCGCGGCTTCAAACAAACACACCAGCCAAGTCCATGGATCAATGATTATGGTCAATTTTCTATCATGCCGGTAACAGGCAAGCCTGTATTTGATCAGGAAAGACGTGCCAGCTGGTTTTCACACAAGGCGGAAATAGCTAAACCATACTATTATTCGGTTTATCTTGCCGATCACGATGTAGTTACCGAAATGGCTCCTACATCTCGTGCGGTTATGTTTCGTTTTACCTTCCCCGAAGAGCAAAACTCATACGTTGTAGTTGATGCTTTCGACCGTGGGTCTTACGTAAAAATTATTCCTGCCGAAAACAAGATTATAGGTTACACAACACGTAACAGTGGTGGTGTACCTGAAAACTTCAAAAATTACTTTGTAATCGTTTTCGACAAACCATTTACATATACAGCTTCTGTTGCCGGAGGAGTTCTTTCTACCAAAAGTCTGGAAGTTAAAGACAGCCACGCAGGTGGTATTATCGGCTTCTCTACCAAGAGAGGAGAAAAAGTACATGCCCGCATTGCTTCTTCGTTCATCAGCCCTGAACAAGCAGAACAAAATCTGAAAGAATTGGACGGAAAATCATTCGACCAGGTAACTGCGCAAGGACGTGCAGAATGGAACAAAACATTAGGACGTATCGAAGTAGAAGACAATAACATCGATAATCTTCGTACATTCTATTCTTGCCTATACCGCTCGGTATTATTCCCTCGCTCTTTTTATGAGATAAATGCAAAGAACGAAGTGGTACACTACAGCCCTTACAACGGAGAAGTTCTTCCCGGCTATATGTTTACAGACACAGGCTTCTGGGATACCTTCCGTTGCTTGTTCCCATTCCTTAACTTGATGTATCCGGAAATGAACACCAAGATGCAAGAAGGATTAGTGAACACCTACAAAGAAAGCGGATTCTTACCGGAATGGGCAAGTCCCGGTCACCGTGGTTGCATGGTGGGTAACAATTCAGCTTCTGTAGTAGCCGACGCTTACCTGAAAGGACTTCGTGGATACGATGCTGAAACGCTGTGGCAAGCAGTCGTTCACGGAGCAAACGCTGTACATCCTACTGTAAGTTCTACCGGACGTTTAGGCTGGGAACACTACAACAAACTGGGTTACGTACCTTACGATGTGAAGATCAAAGAGAGTGCAGCACGTACACTCGAATATGCATACGACGATTGGTGTATCTATCAGTTCGGTAAGAAGCTGGGTAAACCTGAAAAAGAAATCGAAATCTACGCTAAGCGTGCGATGAACTATAAAAACCTTTTCGATCCTGAACATAAGTTGATGAGAGGAAAGAATGCAGATGGTAAGTTCCAATCTCCTTTCAATCCGTTGAAATGGGGTGATGCTTTCACCGAAGGTAACAGCTGGCACTACACATGGTCGGTATTCCACGATCCTCAAGGATTGATCGACCTGATGGGAGGCAAAGCAGGTTTCAACCGCATGATGGACTCAGTATTCAACGTACCGCCATTATTTGATGACAGCTATTACGGAGGTGTGATTCATGAGATCCGCGAAATGCAGATTATGAACATGGGTAACTATGCTCATGGCAACCAGCCGATCCAACACATGATATATATGTACAACTATTCAGCCGAGCCTTGGAAAGCCCAATACTGGGTACGTGAGGTGATGGATAAATTATATACACCTAATCCTGACGGATATTGCGGTGACGAAGATAACGGTCAGACATCTGCCTGGTATGTATTCTCTGCATTAGGATTCTACCCTGTGTGTCCGGGATCAGATGAGTATATCCTAGGATCGCCACTATTCAAATCCGTAACTCTAAACCTAGAGAACGGAAAGAAAGTAACAATCAAGGCAGATAACAACAGCAAAGCAAACCGCTATGTGGAGAGCATGACAGTAAATGGACAACCATATACAAAGAACTACGTGACACACGGAGACCTTCTTGGCGGGGCAAACATCAGCTATAAAATGTCTCCTACTGCCAACCAAAACAGAGGAACAAGCGACAGCGACTTGCCATATTCGTTCTCGAAAGAATATAAGGTAACGAATACAAAAAAGAAAAAATAAGAGATGGAGCAGCCTAAAGTCAGTATTATTGTTCCTGTTCATAATGCGGGCAAATATCTTGAAAAATGTTTGACTTCTATTGTTAGCCAAACATTGAAAGAGATTGAGATCATCTTGGTTCTCGACTGCCCTACCGACGGGAGCAATAATATTGCGGAAGGTTTTGCTGCAAAAGATAAGAGAATAGTACTGATTTATAACAGCGAAAATCTGCATACAGGAATCAGCAGGAATAAAGGAATAGAAGCAGCCAAAGGAAAATACATCGGCTTCTTCGATCACGACGATTATTGCGAGCCTGATATGTATGAGTTGTTATATCAAAAAGCCGAAGAAGAACGTTTAGATGTTGTAAGGTGTAACTTTCTGTGTGTTTATAAAGTAAAATCCGAATATGTAGAAGAAGGATATAAATATCCCGATAATTCTGCAAATGTAACGGATAAAGAGTGGTTTTATGAAAATATATGCAGCGATAAAATTTCGTGCGTTATATGGAACCATCTGTATAAAGCTGATTTTCTGAAACAAAATGCGCTATCTTTCTTAGATTCAAGAAACATTTGTTCCGAAGACAGCATTTTTTTCATAAATGTATACGATAAAATAGATAAGATCGGGCTTGTTCCCGACTTTTTATATTATCATGTCTTTCATTCTAACAATACAGGGAAAGTATACGCTTATCGATCCATCAAAAATAGAATTGCATTTTTTGAAGAATTGTATAAATTCCTGAAAAGTAAAGGAATTGGCGAAAGCAAATGCAATGCTTTCCTATCCAGAAATGTAGTTCGCTCATTTTATAGTGCTTCTCGTCAAGCCATCCTGCTATTTCCTCTCCGGAAAGCATTTGGAGAGATTAATGCATTAAGAAAAAACAATCTGATAATGAGTCAGTTTAGATTCTTATATAAAAAAGAAAATCTATCTGCCTTATTAGAGATGAAACCGACTATTGTTATCTTCTCATTTTTGATTAAATTCGGTACCCGAAAATAGATTATTGATTAAATGTTTTTTAGAAACATGTACTAATTATGAAAAATAACTACATAAAAAAAGGGATCATAGGACTATGTCTAGCCAGTATGACAGCAATGTCGGCCGAAGCTAGTACCTTGATCAAATTAGAAAACAATACAGTTTTATCTCAAGATAACACTGCTATCAAAAAGGATGATCCTTACAAAAGCAATCGTCCTGCGGTAGACAAACGTCTATTCAAATCCAAAGCCGTAGAAAGCGAAATAGTACGCATCAAAAAAATGCTGAAAAATCAAAAACTGGCATGGATGTTTGAAAACTGTTTTCCGAATACACTTGACACAACTGTAAGGCATAGAAAGAGCAACGGAAAAGATGACACTGTCGTATATACAGGAGATATCCATGCGATGTGGCTACGTGATTCAGGAGCTCAGGTTTGGCCTTATGTACAGTTAGCAAATAGCGATCCTGAATTAAAAGCGATGTTGGCGGGAGTTATCCGCCGTCAGTTTAAATGCATAATCATCGACCCGTATGCAAATGCGTTTCTTGATCCGTATGATCCGAACCCCGATCATCAGTGGATGTCGGACGGTACAGCGATGAAGCCGGAATTGCACGAGCGCAAATGGGAAATTGACTCGCTATGCTACCCTATCCGCTTAGCATATCACTATTGGAAAACCACAGGTGATACAAGCATCTTCGATGAAGAATGGCTACAAGCAATCACACTGGTTTTACAAACATTTAAAGAACAACAACGCAAAGACGGTGTAGGTCCTTACTCTTTCCTTCGTGTAACAGACAGAGCGTTGGATACATTAAACAATGGAGGATTGGGTGCTCCGGTGAAGCCTGTAGGTTTAATCGTTTCTTCATTCCGTCCATCGGATGATGCAACCACTCTGCAATTCCTTGTACCATCTAACTTCTTTGCTGTATCTTCTCTCAGAAAAGCAGCCGAAATATTGACCGAGGTAAACAAAAAACCTGCCCAGGCTAAGGAGTGTAGCGCTCTTGCTCAGGAAGTAGAAACAGCATTAAAAGAACATGCCGTTTATAACCATCCGAAGTATGGTAAAATCTATGCATTCGAAGTTGATGGCTTTGGTAATCACCTATTGATGGACGATGCAAATGTTCCAAGCCTTTTGGCTATGCCATACTTGGGAGATGTAGATGCAAATGACCCTATCTACCAAAACACACGCAAATATGTGTGGAGCGAAGACAATCCTTATTTCTTCCGTGGAAAAGCGGGAGAAGGAATCGGAGGTCCGCATATCGGTTACGACATGGCATGGCCTATGAGTCTTATGATGAAAGCCTTTACAAGCAAGGATGATCAGGAAATAAAATGGTGCATAAAAATGCTGATAGACACCGATGCAAATACAGGATTTATGCATGAATCATTTAATGTAAATGATCCGAACAAATTTACTCGTGAATGGTTTGCTTGGCAAAACACTTTGTTTGGAGAGTTAATCCTCAAACTGGTAAAAGAAGGTAAAGTTGGCTTATTGAATGATATAAAATAAAACCAAAATTTTAATATTTAGAAAATCGTGTAAGTGAGACTTACACGATTTTTTGTTTTCTATAACAGCAATAATATTTTGCTTCAGCGTTTCTTTGAAACAAGAAAGATTGACTTTCCAAAATACATTTTTGTTTAAATTAAGAAAAACCTAAAATATTGAAGATTATAATTATATTTGTGAACCATTACATTATATAAAACCCGACTAACCAAATTAAAATCATTATGGTACTTTGTTGATAATTAAACTGAATGATAGAACAAATAATTATTTTAGAACACGTAGACCCTGTAGTCTTTTTCGGCATAAATAATTCCTAAAAAAGCATAACAAAGATTTACTAATCTAAATTACATATCGTTGCACGGGGAAACGCTATCAAAGTAACAGGAAATGCAGAAGATGTTCCTTTATTCGAAGAAAAGATCAGAGAGTTGGAGAAATTCTCTGTCGACCGAAATAAGCTAACTCAAGAAGACATTATAGATATCGTTAAAGGCAACTCTCCCAATGTTGTCAAGCAAGAGAATCTGATTATATACGGAGTGAATGGCAAGCCTATCTCTGCACGCACACCAAACCAACAGAATTTTGTAAATAGCTTTTATAAAAATGATATGGTATTTGGTATCGGTCCTGCGGGCTCGGGTAAGACATATACGGCAATCGCCTTGGCTGTAAAAGCATTGAAAAACAAAGAGGTAAAAAAGATTATTCTGAGTCGTCCTGCTGTTGAAGCCGGAGAAAAGCTTGGATTTCTGCCGGGAGATATGAAAGAAAAAATAGATCCCTATCTACAGCCACTGTATGATGCGCTGGAAGATATGATTGCTCCTGCCAAACTAAAAGACTATATTGAGAATAAAACAATACAGATTGCGCCCTTAGCCTTTATGCGTGGACGAACTCTAAGCGATGCAGTAATCATACTTGACGAAGCACAAAACACAACTGTACTTCAGATAAAAATGTTTCTGACACGCCTTGGGATGAATGCAAAGATGATTATAACAGGCGATGTTACTCAAATAGACCTTCCTACGTCTCAACAGTCAGGGCTTAAACATGCTTTACGGGTACTCAAAGACGTGAAAGGCATTGGTCATATTGAATTTGACAAAGCAGATATCGTCCGTCATAAACTGGTACAAAGAATTGTTGAAGCATACGAGAAAGAGGATAAACGAGAAAAAACCTTAGAGAAAAAAGAAAAGAAAGAGTATGATAAAAAAGAGGTATAACCTCTCCTAAAGGCTTTTATAGGTCATAAATAACGTCATATAGAATAAAAAACGGGTACAATGTAACATTAACATTGTACCCGTTCGGTATTTATAGTATAGTCGTGTATACTAAGCAATTAGTATCCTACAGTGTAATGCTGACGGGAGTGTTTTCTGTTTTCAACCTCATCAGCAACAACGATAGCCAAATCCTGAACAGAAATAGAAGCCGTGCCATCTCTCATAACAGGTTCATCTTTTCCCATTCTGAATCGGCCTGTTCGCCCTGTAGTTATATTTTCATTCATTTCTGTAGGTGGAGAAAGGTATACCCAATCCAGATATGTTTCTCGCCTCAGCTTATCAAAATGATCTCGTGACGCTTTTGCGCCTTCTTTCATTTTAGCGGGGAAATCATCAGTATCTACCAATTGAGTTCCTCCTATATATAGAGTCCCGGCATTGCCTACTACAAAATAGCGTCTGATATTTGCTGCACGAACCGCTTTTTGTATCGATTCATAACCATCAATATAATCGTTATAAAGATTCGGATTGTCCCAACCGGCATTATATGCAGATATTACCATCTGATTATTTCTTAATACTTCTGTAAGGGCATCTGTATCTTTGATATCAACACTCACAGCGGTTAGCTTATCATTCTTCACTGTGATTTTATCAGCATTTCGTGCAATCGCTGTCACTTCATGATCCCTCGACAACAATTCTTCTAATAGTTGAGAACCCACAAACCCGGTTGCCCCAATTAATGCTACTTTCATAATATATACAATTGATTTATAATGTTATTGAAAAAAATAATTACCCTTTATATTTTATCGCTCTTACTATCTGCGACCTATATTTTCGAGATAATTTTCTACTCTTTTGTTTCGCTCATCTTCGGTCAGACTGGCAGCCACTTCGATATGAGTTCTGTCATCAATTTTCAGCCATACTGTCTCTCCCATATCTTTCTTGTGTTCTTCTATTATTCTTCTTAACGTATCTTCCGGAGTCTGTCTTTCAGACCTTTTCATAGCAGTTCTTCTCCCTGCTTTAGGAGTTGTTTGTTGTACACTCATTTTATTTGATTTTTTAATTTAATTGTGCGATTAATGCAAATTTTTAAAGAAGCAGAATATTCTTCTACTTCACCAAAAATCACCTCACATGTAGTTTTGGAAAACTGTCATATTTATGTGAAATAGATAAATATAACACTTAAAGTGCAGATTTACAAATATTTTATAGAAACTTTACAAATAGCGAGGCAAAAGCATGATAAATAACAAATCTTAGACTTTACCAACACCGCCATACGCTAAGTTAATGAAAATAAAAAACTTAACAAAACGCTATTATTTTTCGGAGATTATATGAGATAAAATCGGTAGGAATAAAGAAATAATTAAGCGGCGGAAATACAAAAGAAAAAAGGAAGCTGATCACTTCCCTTTGCTTTTTAATTCATCTTCTAATTTAATCACCTGATCACGGTATTGAGCAGCTTCAAGAAATTCGAGTTTTTTAGCAGCCGCAGACATTTGCTTTTTTGCTTTTGCAATAGCTTTCTTTAGTTCCTCTGCACTCATATACTGCATCTGGTCTTCCGAAGCTATAGAAAGTATACTATCTTGACTGTATGGCTGAGGAATAGCTAATTCTTCCTCCTTACGCTGCGTAAAGACGGACGTGCGGGCTTTCTGTATTTGTTTAGGTACAATACCATGCTCCTCGTTATATGCCATCTGCTTCTCTCGTCGGCGATTGGTTTCATTGATAGTCTTTGCCATACTATCCGTAATCTTATCGGCATAGAAAATGACCTTTCCATTTACATTACGGGCAGCACGACCTACTGTCTGAGTGAGAGATCTATGTGAACGTAAAAAACCTTCTTTGTCAGCATCCAAGATTGCAACAAGCGAAACTTCGGGTAAGTCAAGCCCTTCACGCAGAAGGTTGACACCTACAAGTACATCAAATTCTCCCGTTCGCAAGCTATCCATAATCTGAATACGATCGAGGGTATCCACGTCGGAATGTATGTAGCTACAGCTTATTCCGTTGTTTGACAAATAATTCGTCAATTCTTCGGCCATACGTTTTGTAAGAGTTGTTACAAGTGTACGCTCATTCTGCTCAACACGCATTTGTATTTCTTCCATCAGATCATCAATCTGATTTAAACTCGGACGTACATCAATCGGAGGGTCTAAAAGACCAGTGGGACGAATCAATTGTTCGACAATTACCCCTTCTGATTTTAACAGCTCGTAATCGGCAGGCGTTGCGCTCACATAAATGGTTTGTGGTACAAGAGATTCAAACTCTTCAAACTTCAATGGCCTATTATCTAAAGCTGCAGGAAGACGAAAACCATATTCAACCAAGTTCTCCTTTCGGGAGTGGTCTCCTCCATACATAGCCCGTATTTGGGGAATCGTCACGTGACTTTCGTCAACTACTAAAAGAAAATCATCTGGGAAGAAATCCAGCAAGCAGAATGGACGTGTACCCGGTTTTCGATTATCAAAATAACGCGAATAGTTCTCTATACCCGAGCAATGTCCTACTTCACGGATCATTTCCAGATCATAAGTTACTCGTTCATAAAGGCGTTTAGCTTCCAACGGTTTTCCTATCGATTGAAAGAAATCTACTTGACGTCCCAGATCTATCTCAATTTCCCCAATTGCCCTATCCATACGGTCTTTGGTGGTTACGAATAGGTTTGCAGGATAAATCCTAAAATCATTATAGCTATCGATCTTTATTCCGGTGAGTGGATCGAGACATTCTATACTCTCTATCTCATCTCCCCAAAAAACAACCCTCACAATAGGATCTCCATAAGCAAGGAAAACATCCACTGTATCGCCCTTTACACGAAAATTACCGGCTTTGGGATCGACTTCGTTTCGTGAATACAGAGCGCTAACCAATGATCGGAGAAAAACATCACGCACAATTTTCTGTCCCACCTTTAAACTAATTGTAGAGCTTTCAAAGTCTTCGGGGTTCCCCATGCCATACAGGCAAGACACAGAAGATACAACAATTATATCACGACGACCCGATAAGAGAGACGTTGTAGTCGCCAGTCGCAACTTTTCTATCTCATCGTTGATAGATAAATCTTTCTCTATGTAGGTATTCGTAGACGGAATATATGCTTCCGGCTGATAATAGTCATAATATGAAACAAAGTATTCGACCGCATTATCGGGAAAGAATGTCTTAAACTCACTATACAACTGTGCGGCAAGTGTCTTATTATGGCTTAACACCAAGGTGGGCTTGTCTACATTTTGAATAACATTAGCTACCGTAAATGTTTTTCCTGAGCCGGTGACTCCCAACAATGTTTGAAACGGAATATTTTGTAAAACCCCTTCGGATAAAGCAGCTATCGCAGCCGGCTGGTCTCCTGTTGGGCTATAATTTGAAGTTAATTTAAAATCCATCTGTTATTTTCCTCTTTCCTAAATCAAAGATAACAAGAATTTTGCATTTATATTCTTAAATAAATAGGATTAACTACTCATGATGAAAAATGTATTCAAATTAAATAATGTATTTTTGTATTACAAACGGAATATTTTGAGTATGAAAAAAATTGTTCTATTCCTCTATGAGCTATTTATTTTTGCTCCTATCTTCATCTTAGCTACTATTGTCACGGCCGTAACCGTCATGATCGGATGTCTTGTCGGCAACAGGACTTTCTGGGGGTACTATCCTCCGAAATATTGGTCTAAACTTGCTTGCAGACTTGCTCTGTGTAAAATAAATGTTGTCAGAAACGGGAAACTGGATCCAAACAAATCATATATATTCGTACCAAACCACCAAGGGGCTTTCGATATATTCCTGATCTACGGGTATCTGAATCAAAATATAAAATGGGTTCAAAAACAAGAACTGCGTAAACTTCCTTTTGTAGGAAAAGCATCCGAGATTGCAGGGCATGTATTCGTAGATCAGTCCAACCTCAAATCGATGAAAGATACGATAGTAAAGGCTGAAGCTGAATTGAAAGAAGGGTCATCGATGGTGATCTTTCCCGAAGGTGCACGCACAAAAACAGGTAAGATGGGACGATTTAAAAGGGGGGCTTTCATTATTGCCAAAGAAATGAATCTGGAGATTGTTCCTGTAACCGTAAACGGACCTTACGACCTGATGAAAATAAATACATATTTCCTGAACCCTTGTAAACTGGAACTGATAATACACGAGCCGATCTCGACAAAAGATTTGAATGAAGACAATATGTCTGAATTTATAGATAACTGCCGGGAGATTGTATATTCGGGACTTTGGGAAAAATATAAATAATTAAACTTTAAAGAACTATACAAAAATTAGAACCGTTGTAGAAACGCTTCTACAAGCAACCCTGAAGCCTAATAAATGTTAGAAAATTAATTCATAATAAACATCACGACAGGAAATAACAAGATAACATTCATTTTTTTGTACTTTTGCGATTAACCATATAACAATATTTAGAAATGAAATTGAAGCTTATATTATTTTTATCATTCATACTGATAGCTTGTCATTCAAGCCTTTCGTATGCATATAATACATCAATTTCCGTTACTCAAACACCGAAGGATGAAATTACCACTTATACTGTAGCCAAAGGAGAGACTGTATATTCTATTGCTGCCGCACATAATACTTCCGTACAGCAAATATATAAGTTGAACCCCAAGGCCGAACAAGGCATTAAAGCTGGTGACAAACTTCTGCTATCGAAAGCGAAAGCCGTAGCAAGTTACAGCAACCACCTGATAGAAGCAAAAGAGACGCTGTTTTCGGTTTCACGCCTCTATAAAATATCGGTAGATGACCTGAAAAATGCAAACCCCGGACTTACTGAAAGTACTTTCAGCATAGGTAAGACCATCCGAATTCCGATGTTTGGAGGAAGCTCTTCTACTTCAAACTATGCCGGACAAGCTGCAAGCAGGTCAAACAAAGAATATAAGGTACAAAAGAAAGAAACACTATATAGCATTGGAAAAGCAAACAATGTAAGCGTTGAAGCTTTATTGGATGCCAATCCATCACTCAGAACAGAGGGATTAAGAAACGGTATGACAATAATCATACCTACCGGTGAAGCCACATCTAAAAACAACTTATCGCAAACAAACAACACCCGAAAAAGCGAAGCTCCTCGTGCTACGAAAGGCGAAACCGTAAGAGTAGGTATTCTCTTGCCATTCACAGACAACAGCGGAAGTATATCGAAAGACAAGCTTGCCGAGTACTACGAAGGGTTCTTACTGGCAGTGAAAGACCTGAAAAGCAAGGGACTGAATGCTGAGATATATACATTCGATACTGGTTCTGAAAAAAACACCAAAAGACTTGAAAGCCTCTTGGAAACAAATGAGATGAAAAACATGCACCTCATTATAGGAGGAGTATCGAAACAACAGATAGACGCCTTAGTCAAATTCTCTAAGAAAACAGGCATAAAGTATGTGATACCTTTTGGCTCTTCGAGCGAGATTACAGGCACACCTCTGCTATTCCAAATGACGTCATCGCATTCATCATTGTATCCTGAAGTGACTTCTGCTTTTGTAAAAAGATTCAGAAATTACAATATAATCTTCGTGTCGGAAGATGGCTCAAATAATGATAAAATAGATTTTGTAAACGATCTAAAGAAAAGCCTCAGCAAGGCGGGAATTCCATCAAAGACAATCACAAAATCGAGCAATTTGGGCGAAGACCTCAAAGCTGCTACAAATGCTACAAACAATATAATCGTACCGACATCTTCTTCCGAAGCAACATTAAGAAGAATAACAGCAGTGCTGAATGTTTCGAATGATACCTCGTTCAGCCTCTTTGGTTATCCCGAATGGCAGGTGTATAACAGTCAGGTAGAAAATCTCCATAAATATGATGCGTACATTTACAGTATATTCTTCCTCAACGAACAGCAAAATGCTGTGCAAAACTTTGCGGATGACTACAAACAGTGGTACAATAAGAATCTGATTAACTCGTTCCCTAAATGGGGATATCTTGGATATGATACAGGTCTTTACTTCTTAACTGCACTAAAACAGTATGGAAGTTCTTTCGAAGATAATATATCCAAAATAAATGTACCTACATTACAGTCTTGCATTTACTTCGAAAAAGTAAATGAAAAAAATGGAGGGTATGTAAACAACGGTATATACTTTATCCACTATAAAGATAATTCCAGTCTCGAAAAAATAGATATCACTGATTAAATGGTAAATAGATATTTATTATTATTGCTTCTACCTTTTATTTTTGGTTCATTTATGTATGGACAAAATAAAGACTTCAAACCTGAGTGGAACATAGGCGTAGGATTCGGACCCACATTTTCATCTGTGGATTTTCAATCCGTCCCAAACTCTGAAAACGCCAACAAGATGCGCATTTCGACAAAAAACCAGATGCAGTATCACGGAGGTATAGCTATACGATACATCTCTGAAAAAAACATCGGTATCATTGCTGAGCTCAACTATAGTCAGGAAGGTTGGGAACAAAATTTCAGCAAGAATGACGCATTTGCAAATTTAGGTTTTGAACATTCTCACCAATTAAATTATTTTGAATTACCCGTACTCACGCATATCTACTTCGGAAACAAAGTACGCTTCTTTTTCAATCTGGGACCTAAAATTGGATTTCTGATAAGTGACAGTGAGAAAATAAACGACAAACTCGAAAACTATTTGGCTAGCGGAGTTTCTCCGTCATTCGAAACCAACCAATATTATCGTATGGCTGAGAATAAAATCGATTATGCCTTAATGGCAGGTCTCGGACTAGAATTCCGTACGGGTATCGGTAATTTTGCTTTGGAAGGAAGATACTCTTTCGGATTAGGAGATATTTATAAAAGCAGCAAGGCCGACTACTTTTCCAGATCGGCAAACAGAGTTATTTACGGTAAGTTAACCTATTACGTCAAGCTATTCTGATATGCCACGCATATACAAGCTCTCGAAAGCAGGGTTAAAAATACTTTATAAGATACGCCATCATAGAGGTCATGGTATACATTCTCCCTTTGTTTTCAACCTGATAAATAAAGTAATTGAAGAAAAAACACCTTATCATATCTATGATGATATAAGAACCATTATAGATCCTTATGTTTTTTTGCACTTGAAGAAGTACAACTTACTTTTATTTCGATTGGTTAATTATTTCAATGCAGAGAGAATACTCGAAATAGGTGCAGGATATGGAGTGAATACACTTTGTATGACGGCACCATCGAGCAATACAAAGTGTATAAGTATAGAAACAAGCGAGAGAAAATATAGTATTGCCAAACGTTTATACAGTGAATGGAACAGAAATATAGAGTTATTGACGAATCCACAGCTACCCGAACTACAAGAAAAGCAAGACTGTATTCTTATCGATTTAAACAACTATAGTCTCTTACCATCAGATGTTTGTAGATACTTGGATGATATTTGTCACGAAAAAACATTTATAATTGTAAGAGGCATAAGAACAAATAGACGCAACCAAGCGTTATGGAAATGCATCGCAAGCATGGATAGCAGAACAGTAATACTGGACTTATTCAACATTGGTATTGTATTTTTTGACAATACTCTTTACCGATGGGAATATAAAATCAGTTTTTAAACTAAACGAAAATGAAGAAAAGTGGCATATATACGAAAACCGGAGACAAAGGAACAACTTCCCTTGTAGGAGGTAAACGTGTGATAAAGGCTCATGTGAGGCTTGATGCATATGGTACGACGGATGAGCTCAATTCGTTTGTCGGGTTTCTTACAGAAAAGATAGAAGATGAGCACGACTTGAAAATATTATCTTTTATTCAGCATAAGTTGTTTACTGTAGGATCTTATCTGGCAACGGAGACAGAAGCCATGCCACCCAAAGCAGCCAGCATCATTACAGACAAAGATATAGCCACCCTCGAGAATGAAATGGACAGGATGGATAGCGAGCTACCTCAGTTGAGGCAATTTGTCTTACCGGGAGGAAGCGAATCGGCTGCACGGGCACATATCTGCCGTACCGTTTGCCGACGTGCTGAGCGTTGCGTATACAAAGTGAAGGAAGAATATCCGGTGGATGATCTGGTCTTAATGTTCATAAACAGGCTCTCCGACTACTTTTTCTTACTCGCTAGAAAAGAGAGCAATAAGAAAGGAAATGAAATATTTTGGAATCAGGCTTTGATATAAGAAATATTGTTATATTTTTGCGGAAAATATAAGCAAACTGGCAAAAAATAAAAATAAATAAAAATATTATGTACTGGACACTAGAATTGGCATCTAAACTAGAAGATGCACCATGGCCTGCAACAAAAGAGGAGTTGATTGACTATGCCCAACGTTCGGGTGCACCTCTTGAAGTAATAGAAAATCTACAGGAAATTGAGGATGAAGATGAAATCTTTGATACCATCGAAGACATCTGGCCTGATTATCCAAGCAAAGAAGATTTCTTTTTTAACGAGGATGAGTATTAAGCTCCACACGTTGTAAAAGGTTATAAAAACAAATAAAAAAGAGATTAGGGTAGTTTGTAATTACTCTAATCTCTTTTTTTTTGTATCTTTTATGGTGCCTCTATGTAATAGTAAAACATGGAATGAGATAACCTCAACGTTAAATGATAATGGTTTCAGAACTCGTAAAAGCTGTATGTTTGGAATGATACAAGTGATGAGGTGCTATGAAAGGTATAAATAGTATATTTCTTTATCTATAATATGAAATTAAAGGTAATGTGCTAACTTTGAAAACACATAAAATTATATAAATGTAATGGAAGTACCTGTTGAAAATATTGTTGAATCTGTTGACCTAACTCCAAATGACGCACTTCTGCCACTTTATGAATGTGTCGTAAATTCTATCATTGCGTTAAAGAAAGGCAATATACCTCTTGGTGAAAGAAAAATTCAGATAAAAATAATACGAGGTGCCTTACCTACAGAACCTGATATCACGGGGTCTAAAATGATAAAAGATATTGTCGTAACAGATAACGGACAAGGATTTAATGAGGAAAATTTTCAATCATTTGAAACTCCATTTAGTAAAGTAAATAAATCTTTTGGATGTAAAGGCGTTGGTCGCTTTACTGCATTAGCTGCATTTGAGAAAATCAAAGTAGAGAGCAACTTTTTTGAAAATGGGAAGTGGATGGATAGGAGCTTTGAATTTGATGCCTGCAATGAAATTGTAAAAAAAACTATTGAAGAATCTAAATTAAAGGAAAATAAGACATCTGTTAGTTTAATTGGTTGTTTTAATCCTGTTATAAAAGAAAAAACAGCCAAAACGTTAGAAGAAATATCTACTTCAATAATGAATCATTGTCTTATATATTATCTGTGCAATGATTTCCCTCGGATAGAGTTGTTAGATATTGACGGTGAAGAAATTAAAGGAGAAGTTATTAATGAATTGTTTGATAAGGTATCGAAAGAAAGAGAAAGAGATTTTACAATTGACAATTATTCATTCAAGGCATACATCCTAAAAACATTGAAGGGTAGGAATCGAAAAAATCACTATATACACTACTGTGCCAATTCAAGAGTTGTCAATAATGGTCGAAACATAGCAAATGTAAATAGCTTATTCAGCTTTCCTCTAACAGTGAATGGAAACTCATATTTTATTGATGTATATGTTGTATCTGATTATCTTGATAAAACTGCATATCGCACAAGAAATGGGTTTAAAATACCTATGGAGAGAGGAAACAATATATTTGGAGATAATCAGCCATCTTTTCAAGAAATAGAACAAATTTTGTCTTCTATTTTAGAAGAAGAGTATAGTGATTTCATTAAAGATGCAAAAACAAAAAACATTAAAGAAATAGAAGATTATGTTATAAATTCTGCTCCTCGTTATAGAAGTTTGCTCAAAAATGAGTCATTAATAAAATCAATTCCTTTTGGTTTATCTGATGATAAAAAAGAAGAATATCTATACAAAATATCATATGATGAACGTAGAAGACTTGAAAAAAATATCCAAAATTTTGTTGCTAATAAAAATATTTCAGAAGCAAGTATTGAAGATATTAAAGAACAAATAAAAGAGAAAACAGCTTATGATTCAGATAGCTTAGCAGACTATATGATACGAAGAAAAGCAGTAATCAATCTATTTGATAAATTCTTAGAAGCAGATGAAGGTGGTGATTATAAATTAGAAGAAGATATCCATAATTTGATATTTCCGATGGGAATATTTAATAGTGAAGCGTCATACGAAGCACATAATCTGTGGTTATTAGATGAAAGATTTGTAAATTATCATTTTATTGCATCAGATAAATCTATAACATCAGTTTCCCAGAAAAAGAGCAGGAAAGAACCTGATTTATTAATGTTTGACAATCCAATTTGCTTTGGAGCAAGCAATGCAGGAGAGGTGTCCTCCATGGTTATTTTTGAATTTAAAAGACCAGGAGAAACTGCTCATCAAAAAAGAAAAACTGATTATCGTTGGGAGTTCTCAGAGTTGGTTGAAAAATATTTTGATGATTTTTTATATACAGAAGACAAACGGAATTATAAAGGGAAGCAGGTTATTGTAAAACAAACGACCCCTAAGTTTGGCTATATCGTGGTTGATGTTATACCTAAAAGTTTAGAAGAATATAATCTTAGAAAAGGATGGAAAAAGACACCATTTGGCTCATTTTTCAAAATTACGGAAGGAGAAAATTTGCATTTAGAAGTATTAACGTTCAGAAAACTGTTAGATTTTGCAGAGCAACGGCACAGTCCTTTTTTCAATAAACTCTTTTCATGAGATAATCAAACATCAAATTGCCACGCATTTATCAATATTTTGCAAATGCTATAAGTTTCACTAGAAGACATTCTTATAAATGGTAATAAACTGATATTATGAGCTTTATTAATCATAAATAAATTCTTTAAAAAAAAATGAGTATCACACTCCGCAAGTTGCAAAAGGCTATATTCCAAACTATGAAAAATCAGAATAGCTAATAAAATACACATACCCCTTACCTCCATCGCATAATCTAAATTCTATTACGATTTATTTCACTGATAGTAATTTGCAACTTCCTTTCAATAATATTCCTTTTTCTTATCTTTGCAAGAAATATCTCCAATATGATACTAATACATAAAGCCACCATTATCAACGAAGGAACTTCATTTGTAGGCTCCGTATTGATAGAAAAAGACATTATATCTGAAATATATAGATCGGAAGAAGTTCCTGAAACAATTCTCAACAAAGCAACAGTAATAGACGCCAAAGACTTATGGTTGCTTCCGGGAGTAATAGACGATCAGGTGCACTTTCGTGAGCCGGGACTAACTCACAAGGGAGATATTGCGAGCGAAAGCCGTGCTGCGATAGCAGGTGGAGTAACGTCATTTATGGAAATGCCAAACACAAACCCGCAAACGACAACCATAGAATTACTAGAACAAAAGTTTGAGATAGGCGCACAAAAGTCCTACGCAAACTACTCCTTCTATATGGGTGCTACAAACGACAACCTCGCCGAGCTAAAGAAGGTAAACCAAAAAGAAGTGTGTGGTGTAAAAGTCTTTATGGGATCGTCAACCGGCAATATGCTTGTAGATGATAAGAAAGTATTACAAGCTATTTTTGCCGAAATAGATATGCTCATTGCTACACATTGCGAAAAAGAAGAGATCATCAGAGAAAATCTGGCAAAATATAAAGCAGAATTCGGCGAAGATATACCAATTCAGTACCACCCGCTCATCCGTAGCGCAGAGGCATGTTATCGCTCTTCTGCCGAAGCCATCGAATTAGCGGATAAGTATCAGACCCGTCTGCATATTCTTCACCTTTCCACCGAGAAAGAAATCAGCTTGTTTGACATCAAACCTCTTACAGAAAAGAAAATAACAGGAGAAGTGTGCGTACATCACCTTTGGTTTTCGGACGAAGACTATTCAAAGTACGGCACGCGCATAAAGTGGAACCCTTCGGTAAAGACAAGGCAAGACAGAGGTGCTCTTATGCAAGGCCTGCTAAAAGGAAAGCTAGATGTGATAGCAACAGATCACGCTCCGCATCTGATAGAAGAAAAAGTAGGAGGAGCCTCGAAAGCAGCATCGGGAGGACCATTGGTTCAACACTCATTGCAGATGATGCTGGAACTATCTAAAAAAGGCAAAATATCAAAAGAGCAGGTTGTAAATAAGATGTGTCATGCTCCTGCCATAATGTTCCAAATATATAAACGAGGATACATCCGCAAAGGGTACTTTGCAGACCTTGTACTCGTAAACCCCAATAAGCCATATACGATTACTCGAGATAATATTTTGTATAAATGCAAATGGGCTCCACTAGAGGGTGAGACAATGTCTACCACGATAGAAAAAACATTCTTGAACGGAAAAATTGCATTCGAAAACGGAGTGGTGAACGAAGTAAGAGGCGAAATGTTGAAGTTTGATCGATAACTTCTATTCACTCAAAAAAAATCGTTCAAAAAAGAGAAAGCATAAGATCACTAGGATAAAATAGGGATAATACGAAACTTTCATTTAAGTTAAATTGTTAAATAGAGAGTAATTCACTCATAAACTTCAATCTAATTATGAAAAAGTTTGGTATTGTTCTTAGCTTCATTCTTGCGCTTCAGTTTGGCAGAATAGATGCTTGTACACGAGTTGTTTATCAAGGCCCAAACAACACGATCCTCACAGCCCGTTCTATGGACTGGAAAGAGGACAGCCGTAGCAACCTATGGATATTCCCAAGAGGAATGGAACGTAGTGGCGAGGTGGGCAAAAACCCTATGAAATGGACTTCAAAGTATGGCAGTGTTATAGCCTCTGCCTATGATATCTGTAGCACCGACGGCATGAATGAGAAGGGATTGGTAGCCAATCTTCTTTGGTTAGCTGAATCTTCGTATCCGAATTGGGACGGCAAGAAGCCTGCATTGTCAATCGCCGCTTGGGTGCAATATATGCTCGACAACTTCGGGACAGTAAGCGAAGCCGTTACAGCAATGGAGAAGAGAGATTTCGAAGTCATATCCGACATGATGCATGATGGTTCTCGTATGGCTACTTTACACTTATCTATATCGGATGCCACAGGCGATAATGCTATATTTGAGTATATCAACGGAGAATTGAAAATACACCACGACAGATCGTATCAGGTAATGACCAATTCGCCTGTTTTTGATCAGCAATTGGCATTAAACGATTACTGGAAAAATATTGGAGGACTAACATTCCTTCCCGGCACAAACCGTGCAGCAGACCGTTTTGTAAGAGCATCTTATTATATCAACACTATCCCTCAAACAGACGATACACGTATCGCTGTGGCCAGTGTATTTAGTGTTATTCGCAACGCTTCTGTTCCTTATGGCATAACTACACCGAATGAGCCGAATATTTCTTCTACAAGATGGAGAACAGTTTCGGATCAGAAGAACAAAGTGTATTATTTCGAATCGACTTTATACCCCAATGTTGTTTGGGTTGATTTCAAAGACATAAATTTTTCGGAAAAAGCTCCGGTAAAGATGCTGGATTTGGTAAACGGAAATTCCTATTCAGGAAATACAATCAAAGATTTTGTAGATGCCAAGCCTTTCAAATTTCAAGGAATAGATAACTAATACGTAAGACTGAACATAAACAACAAAGCCAATCCGTTACGATTGGCTTTGTTGTTTATATATTATTTAGAATGGATATCCTATACCAAAATGCCATGCCATGCGATTCAATCGTGGCTTGAACAACACAAATCGTTCAGACTGTAAAAGCCCCGGATCATAAGCTTTCATCCCTGTATCGAAACGCAATAACAGAAAACTCAAATCTAAGCGAATACCCAATCCGTACGAAACCGCAATCTCTTTATAAAAGTTCTTGAACTGGAATTGCCCTCCGGGTTGAGTTTCATAATTCTTTAAAGTCCAAACATTACCGGCATCAATAAACTGAGCAAATTCGAAAAGAGGAGTCAGCTTATATCTATTCTCTATACTAAACTCCAGTTTCATATCTCCTGTCTGATTTACAAAATCACTCTCTGTTTTTTCAGCACGTCTATAAGATCCCGGGCCAAGAGATCGGGTACTCCACCCTCTGATACTATTTGCTCCACCGGCAAAAAATCTCCTTTCGAAAGGCAAAACATCCGAATTACCGTAAGGGTGAGCTAAACCGAGCCCGACACGATAAGCCAATGAATGTATTTTTGAGAAATAAAAAGTTCGGGAATATTCTACACTACCTTTTATATATTCGGCGTATGCAACACCCAATATCTTTTTCTGCCCTGTTTCCTGATCAACTTTTGCTCCATTCAGAGTGGTAACAAATCGAGGCAACCCTCCCGCAAATTCAATAGAACTGCGAATAGCATATGTCGGATAAAGTGCATTCAATCGCCGTGCATTCACCAGCGTAATGCTATATGCCATGCGTGAAACGAGCTGATCTCGATAACTCTCTCGTAGCAAGGCATTCTTGTCATCGTCAAGATACTTTTTAAAATCGTCAGACATACTAGGCATCCGCATGAAGTTAATATCAAACAGATCAAGAGTGTGCCGCAATCTATTTTTGTATGTAGACCAACCATAGTTCAATGAGGTATTGAAAAACTGACGTGTATATTCCTTACGATGCTGATTGGTAAGACCAACGGAAACTCTGGTAGAAGCGGAGGGCTGTTCTCTCCAACTCTTTTTCAACCAAGGGAATAAGAACATCGGAAAAGTAAGTCCGGTCTCTATCCCATACTCGTAAAAGTTTTGATTCAACAAGTCATTCTTCTCCTTGCCGGCAATAAATTCATAGGCTCCTTTCAGTTTTATATTAAACTGCTCTCCTCCATTAAAAAGATTCTGGTGTTGATATGTTATACTTGGCGCAATACCAATATCTCCAGCCGAATTAGTACCGTCAAGTCCAGCCTTAAACCAATGGGCATTAGCCGGTAGTAGGACTATCGTTGCATCCAGCAAATGGGTGCTATCTTGCGGAGATGGAGATACAGATATATTCGCCTGCTTTATTGCTCCCATTTTGGTATATGCCTCGTATGTGCCATTCAGAGCCATGTCTGAAAAGTAGCTTCCTTTACGCAGATAATTATTTCGAACAATGGTAGAACTTCGTAAAAAATTATTTCGTCCCCTGATAATTTTTATTCCTTTATAGTCCACAGTATCTGCATTCCTGAAAAACCACCTGTTTGCACTCACCAACCCATCATTTTGCCCTCTTGCATCAGCAGTTGAATTTAAGCCGGATATTATCGTTACATTGTTTATTTTATAACGGGGGTAAGGTAAACTATCTTTTGCAGGGTACACATCCAGAAATAAATCTACCTGATGTGAGTTGAGTGTAGAATCCACTTTGAAATAGAGATATTCTTTCGAAAAGTTATAATAACCCACATTTCGCATTATGCTATTCACTCTTTGCCTTTCTTCCTCAAGGAGCTCCATATCAAACATATCCCCAGAGGTTATGTAAGGTTTCATTGGGATACGTGTCAAAATGCGAGTCATAGTGGTATCGCTAAGTGTATATTTATAGTCACGCACAGTATAGGGTTTACCTCCTTTAAGGTCGTACGTTACAGATATTTTCTTCCCTTTTATCTTCAATATAGTATCTGCCTCGGCATTCAAATATCCTTGGTTATTCAACTGTTTAAGAAGTTGGTTCCTTGATTGCCAGGTTTGCCCCGAGCTATATATTACAGGAGGTGCTCCTAGTTTACGGATATTCCTATTTATCCATGAAGAATCGCTCCCAGCTATATTGTAGATTTTTAGGGTTACCTTTCCCAAAAGGGGGAGCGTTGTGTTTGGTTGTTGCCGAACAAAATCTTCCAAGTCTGAAGTTGCATTCTTTGTATCATGCTTTATGGTAAAATCATCCAACAAATAGCTTCCGTCCGGAATGTTTTTGGTAGTAGAACATGCCGTAAGAATTAAAACAAGGATAAATGATATGGATAAAACTTTTTTCATTACAAATATTAACATACAACAAAGATATAATGTTTAATAAATAGATAACATTAAAATACTAAATTTCATTTATTGTGACCATGTTATCTATAATAAAAGCTGAAAGAATCGTGTTCTTTTGATGACAATTTCCCTTTCTTCAAGAAAATGAAAATAAAGCTATCTGGGATATAAAGATGAATAAATAAAATGTTAAGAATCATTCTTAAAAATACCTCAACTATAAAAAAACAATACCTTTGCATCTGATTATGAAAGAATATCGTCTTACTGACTGGTTACCTACAACAAAAAAAGAGATTGACCTCAGAGGATGGGATGAACTCGACGTTATCCTTTTCTCGGGAGATGCATATATAGATCACCCCTCTTTTGGAGCTGCTGTGATCGGCCGCATTCTAGAAGCCGAGGGGCTAAAAGTGGCAATCGTACCCCAACCTAACTGGCGGGACGATTTGCGTGATTTTAAAAAATTAGGTAAGCCTCGCCTTTTCTTCGGAGTAACAGCCGGAGCAATGGACTCGATGATCAATCATTATACGGCAAACAAACGACTACGGTCTGATGATGCTTATACACCCGATGGCAGAGCTGACATGCGACCAGATAGACCTTCGATTGTATACACCAATATTCTAAAAGAAATTTTCCCCGATATCCCTGTCCTTCTAGGAGGGATAGAAGCATCACTGCGCCGGGTAACACATTATGATTATTGGGACGATAAACTTCATAAGTCAATATTAGTAGATTCCAAAGCCGACCTGTTGGTATATGGAATGGGAGAGCTACCTCTGAGAGCTATAATCGGGGAACTAAAGAGCGGCAAATCGATAAAAGACCTGAAAGATATTCCACAGACTGCTTATTTGTTGGACAAAACGCCGGATGGAAAGGAAAAGGATATCTATCTTTTTTCACACGAAGAATGCTTGTCAGAAAAACTGAACCAAGCAAAAAACTTCAAGATTGTAGAAGAACAATCAAATATGATAAATGCTTCCCGCATCATTCAAAAATGTGGTGAGCAGTCTGTCATTATTAACCCACCCTACCCTCCGATGTCGGAAAAAGAGGTGGACGCTTCGTTTGATCTTCCATATACACGCCTACCCCATCCCAAATATAAGGGAAAGACAATTCCGGCTTTCGAGATGATAAAATTCTCGGTCAATATGCACCGTGGATGTTTTGGAGGCTGTGCATTTTGCACCATATCAGCCCATCAGGGTAAATTTATCGCTTCACGATCTAAGGAATCTATACTCAAAGAGGTAAAGGAAATAACAGACATGCCCGATTTCAAAGGCTACCTAAGTGACCTTGGAGGCCCTTCTGCAAACATGTATAAGATGAAAGGTAAAGATGAAAACATCTGTGCAAAATGTAAACGCCCGTCATGTATTCATCCCAAAATATGTAAGAATTTGAATGTAGATCATTCTCATCTTTTAGAAATATACAAGGCTGTAGATAAAATACCTAAGATAAAGAAATCATTTATTGGTAGCGGGGTACGTTACGATATGTTACTGCATCGGAATGAAGATGATAGGCTAAATAAGATATCTGAAGAGTACACCAAAGAACTGATTGTAAATCACGTATCAGGACGTCTTAAAGTTGCTCCGGAACATACATCCGACAAAGTGCTCAGCTATATGCGCAAGCCGAGCTTTGAGCAGTTTTACACTTTTCAGAAAATATTTGAGAAAATAAATAAAGAGTCGGGACTCAAGCAACAGCTCATTCCTTATTTTATATCTTCACACCCCGGGTGTACAGAGATAGATATGGCAGAGCTGGCCGTTGCGACGAAGCCTTTGGGGTTCAAACTGGAACAAATACAGGATTTCACCCCATCTCCTATGACCGTAGCTACAGAGATATACTATACAGGCTATCATCCATATACGCTGGAAAAAATATATACAGCACGGACAAAAGAACAAAAATTGGCACAACGTCAATTCTTCTTTTGGTATGATAAAGGCTACCGTCCGCAAATCATAAAAGAATTAAAGAGATTGAAAAGAGAAGATCTTTTAAAAAGGTTGTATTAAGACCTACATAGAATTATTTACTTTAGTAATATCTTAAATTATTAAACACTTCGCTTATGAAAAACTTGATTCTGCTCATTTTACTATTCCTTCCTCTGTATGCTTGCTCCGATAAGAGTAAACAAGAAAAGAAAGAAGCTGAAAGCACGAATACGAATATCAGACACGTAGTTGTTTTTAATCTTAAACACGAGTTAGATGATCCTAAAACAGCTAAATTTTTGGAAGAAGGCAAAGAGATATTAACAGCTATACCCGAAGTAAAAAATTTCCAGGTATTCCGTCAAGTAAGTAAAAAAACGAATTTCAACTTCTGTTTTTATATGGAATTTGCCGATTCTACAGCGTATAAAACATATAACGATAATCCTGAGCATGTAAAATTTGTAAAAGAGAGATGGGAAACAGAGGTTTCAGACTTTATGGAAATCGATCTGGAGAATTATTGAATCGAATGCAAAACATTTAAATTAAATATTTCACTTAACTAACATCAGATTATGAAAGTACATTACAGACTATTTTTCTTTACATTGGTTCTATTATCAGGTTTAAATGCCATGGCACAAACAACTCCTTTTACATTCGGAATAAAGGCCGGGGTTAATATGTCTAACGCTACTATTGATAATAAAGACGCTGATCCCAAATTAAAGATAGGATACCAAGTGGGAGCAACAGTAGATTATGCTCTTACCCAAGAGTGGTTGATCCAGTCAGGATTATCTTTCACAGCCAAAGGGTCTAAAATAGACGATTTCGATGCCGGAAGAACAATTGGAGGTGATGGTAGAGGAACAACTCATACTTTCAATGAGCTATATATACAAATGCCTTTATATGCTGCATATAAAGTAAATGTTTCCGAAAACTTTGGTGTTGTTATAGGAGCAGGACCTTATATGGCATATGGAATAGGTGGAAAAACGAAAAAGAAATTACACAAAGCTGTATTTGGTGATGGTAGTACCGAACGAGAATTTGATACCTTTGGAAATGCCAAAGACGCTATCGAGCAACTGAAAAGGTTTGATTTGGGCTTGGGGTTGAATGTAAGTGCTGAATTTGGAAAAATCGTCGTAGGTTTAGGGTATGAGCATGGATTGCTTAACGTTGCAGCCTATGATGGAATGAAGTATCGCAATCGTAATGCAACCCTTACATTAGGCTATAAATTCTGATGATACGATAAATAATCAAACAAAATAAATGAAATAGCATCTCATTATTGCACATTTTTACTATTTTTGTGCGATAAACTATTATAAGCTATCATCGTATTTTTGTAAGTAGCTAATAATCAATAAATAGATATAAACATGAGTAACAATTTATTAAAAGGCAAAAGAGGAATTGTCTTCGGCGCATTAAACGAGAAGTCTATTGCTTGGAAAGTAGCTGAGAAAGCTGTAGAACAAGGTGCAATCATAACATTGTCAAACACTCCTATAGCTGTAAGAATGGGTGAGACCAAGGCTTTGAGCGAAAAGCTGAATGCTAAGGTTATTGCTGCTGACGCAACTAGCGTAGAAGATCTTGAGCAAGTCTTTGTTCAGTCTATGGAAGCCCTTGGCGGAAAAATTGATTTTGTACTTCACTCAATTGGTATGTCGCTCAACCTCCGTAAAGGAAGACAGTACGATGACCTTGATTATGGATTTTTAGATAAAACATTGGATATTTCAGCTATCTCTTTCCACAAAATGATGCAGGTAGCAAAAAAACTGGATGCAATTGCAGAAGGTGGCTCCGTTGTAGCTCTTACTCACATTGCTGCGCAGCGTACATTTACCGGATACAACGATATGGCAGATGCAAAAGCATTGCTTGAGTCATTCGGTCGCAGCTTTGGTTATATATACGGTCGTGATAAGAAGGTACGTGTGAATACAATTTCACAGTCGCCTACTTTAACTACTGCCGGACAAGGTATTGGCGGAATGGATGCATTTTTCGACTTTGCAGAAAAAATGTCTCCTCTAGGAAATGCAAGTGCAGAATCTTGTGCCGACTACTGTATTGTCATGTTCTCTGATTTGACGCGTATGGTAACGATGCAAAACTTGTTCCACGACGGAGGGTTTTCTAATATGGGTCTAACTCAGGCAATTGTTGAAGATTATATCGAGAAGAAATAAGCAGATAAAACAATAAAATAGACGAGCGGCCCATAAATAATTATTTATGGGCCGTTTTTTCATATTAATCATTACTTTTGATTTTAATAAAAAAATATAAAGGATGACATGCTTATAAAATTATACGAACAAAACCCCAATCAGAAAGAAATTGACAGGGTTGTATCTGTTTTGCAAGATGGCGGACTAATTATATACCCAACAGACACAGTTTATGCTATCGGCTGTGACGCGCTCAATGTACGCGCGGTGGAAGAGATATGCAAGATGAAGGATATAAATCCGGCAAAGAGCAATCTTTCTATCATTTGCTATGATTTAAGCAATATCAGTGAATATGCAAAAGTAGATAATGCTATTTTTAAACTGATGAAGAAGAATTTACCGGGTCCTTTTACATTTATACTTAATACAACATCATCTCTACCGAAGATATATAAAAACAAAAAAACGGTGGGGATACGTATTCCTGATAACAACATAATAAGAGAGCTTGTCCGTAACCTAGGAAACCCAATACTTACCACTTCGGTGAAAGACGAAGATGAAGTGGTTGAATATACGACCGACCCCGAACTCATCTACGAGAAATATCAAGAGAAGATAGATATCGTTATCGATGGCGGATTTGGAGGTATAGAAGGCTCTACAGTCGTAGATTGCACAAGCGATGAGCCGGAAATAATTCGTCAGGGGAAAGGTGAATTAATTTTGTAAGAAACCATTAAATACATACATTTGTAAAATTCTGCCTTTCGAGGACAAAAATCCACCCAAGGCTAACTATTTTGTCATTTATGAAAGCAAAAAGCATATTTTTATTAGCAATAATTCTATTATCTTTCAATGCATGTAGAGATAAGGAAGAGGAAGATCCGATTACTCCTCCCAAAGAATTAACCGACAACGAACTCACAAACCAGTGGGCTTACAACAAGATGAAAAGTTTGTACCTCTGGAATACAAATTTGCCTTCATCCCCCGACTACACGCAAGATCCTGAAAAATTCTTTTATGGTATACTCTATAATTATGGAAAGGTTGACGGTGACCGTTTCTCCTGGATAGAAGAAGACACTTCTAAAAAAACAAAGGCATTATATGCTGATGCAAACCTAGGATTTGAATATATACCAATGAATTATTTTCCATATCTTAACCAAACAGGAGGTACTAATACTTCAATAGGATTCTTTATAGTGTACGTTTACGAAGAGTCCGATGCATATAAAAAAGGGCTAAGAAGAGGTCAGGTAATATACAAAGTGAATGATACAGATGTAAACTACGATAACTATTCAACTATCCTGAAAGAAAATACATCACTTTCCCTGTGGATATATAATAATAAAGGTGAAAAAGTGAAGCTGGAAACATTTCAGGCTGCAGAGTCTAAAAAATCACCAATATTCATAAGTAAAGTTATACCCGGAACTAAAATAGGATATTTGATGTATAACGGGTTTGAAAGAAGTGCTGATGAAAGTGACGAAAACAACTACGAATATGACATCGAACTAATTGAAAGCATTCGATCATTAAACAGTCAAGGAATAACAGACTTTGTGCTTGATCTTCGCTACAATCCCGGAGGATATCTTACCTCTGCTATGGATTTAGCTAGTGCTTTGGTTCCAAACAGAAAAACCAGTAATATATTTGCAAAAGAAAAATACAACACTCATTTCCAAGACTCTATAGTAAAAAAATATGGTAATGATGTCCTTAATGAGTATTTTCTGGATAAAGTATATGGCACGAGTACATCAATCCCGCAACTGAGCCTTAGTCGTCTATACGTGATTGCTACTGAATATACGGCTTCAGCCAGCGAGTTGATTATACATGGCTTAAAACCTTATATGACAGTTTTCCAAATTGGAACAACAACCGTAGGGAAAGATAAAGCATCCATGACCGTCAAGTCTGATAATTCGAGAATTAAATGGCAGCTACAGCCTCTTATCTCCAGACTTACGGATGCAAATGGGAAAGGTGAATATATTAATGGTTTAACACCTGATTCTGAGGTTTCTGAATGGGAGGAAGGATATACGATGCAGTCTGCTTATTATGATGATAACAACGGAAATAGAGTTGAAACTCAGTGCCCTCTTCTATCAGATTGGATAGGTGGACTTACTGAATTAGGTGATACTTCAGAACCACTCCTTGCCGAGGCAATTGCACAAATAACAACGGGAACTTCTCGCGTGAAGAAAGCAGCAAAAACTGTGAAATCTAGTCAAGGAGCCATTAGAGTTCCTAAACTTAGTCATAATGAACATCTTCAACGAATTATAATAGACCAAGATAAGTTCTCAACTCTAAACAAAAGTAAATAAGACCATAATAGCGAATGAAAGTAATGAAGTTTGGCGGAACATCCGTAGGTTCCGCTACGAATATAGCGAATGTAAAAAAGATAATAGGGACAATAGAAGAGCCTATAGTTGTGGTTGTCTCTGCTTTTAAAGGAATCACAGATAAATTGTTGCTCATATCCAATCTGGCTGCAGCCGGTGATTATTCCTACGAACGGGAGTTTCGTGAAATTATCGAGCAGCATATTACTGTAGTCAGCAAGCTGGATATTCCGGAAGAGGCTCGCCCCTCGTTAGAGGCGGATGTGAATAAACTATTGGAAGAGTTGAGTAATATATTCAAAGGAGTATTTCTTATCAACGACCTTTCGGCAAAAACATCGGATAAGATCGTGAGCTATGGCGAACGCTTGTCGTCGCTGATAATAAGCGTTGCATTCTCCGATCTCGATTTTCTGGATGCCACACAATTAATAAAAACAGATTCTTCGTTCGGAAAACATATACCCGATATCGAACTGTCAAGCAAATTGATAAGAGATGCTTTTGACAACTCATCCAAAAGGATTCTTGTTGCAGGATACATTTCTACATGCAAAACAACAGGAGAGATCACCAATCTGGGGCGTGGCGGGTCAGATTATACTGCTGCCATATTTGCTTCAGCACTCGATGCTAATATATTAGAGATATGGTCTGATGTTGACGGCTTTATGTCTGCCGACCCGAAGGTAATCAATGGCGCTCATGTGATAGAGAACCTAACATTTACCGAAGCAACAGAACTTTGTAATTTCGGGGCAAAAATAATTTATCCGCCAACGATTTTCCCTGTCTATCACAAGAATATACCCATTCGCATAAAAAATACTTTTAAGCCCGAAGCTCCCGGAACTTATATCTCTCACGACGGGGATATAAAGAAAGGAAAGGCGATGATAAAAGGTATATCATCCATATCCGACACATGTCTGATAACAGTTCTTGGACTCGGAATGGTAGGTATTATCGGCGTAAACTACCGAATATTCAGGGCTCTGGCAAATAATGGTATCAGTGTTTTCTTAGTATCTCAGGCATCATCCGAGAATAGCACGTCTATTGGGGTACGCACTGCCGACTCCGAACTGGCAGTACATGTTCTCGAAGAAGAGTTCGCAAAAGAAATAGCATTGGGAAGTATCAACCGTGTACAACTGGAGACAGACCTTGCTACAGTAGCTATTGTTGGCGAAAATATGAAGTATACTCCGGGAATTGCCGGCCGACTATTCGAAACATTAGGTAAGAGCGGTATTAGCGTCATCGCTTGTGCCCAGGGTGCATCGGAGGTAAATATATCTTTTGTTATTAAGAATAAATATCTGAGGAAGGCTTTAAACTCTATTCACGACTCGTTTTTCTTGTCCGACTATAAGGTACTCAATCTCTTTATTGTCGGCATTGGTACAGTTGGAGGAAATTTGATTGAACAAATCAGGCAGCAACAACCGAAGCTGATAGAGCAATACAGCCTCAAGCTGAATGTGGTGGGTATTGCCCGGGGAAAGAAAGCTTTATTTTGTCGTGAAGGGATTAACCTGAATAAGTACAAAGAAGAACTGGACGAAAAAGGAATACCAAGCTCTCCAGAAATTCTGAGAGACGAGATCCTCAACATGAATATATTCAACGCAGTATTTGTAGACTGTACTGCCAGCGAAACCGTTGCCCAGATATACGGAGATCTTCTTTCGCATAGTATTTCTGTGGTTACAGCCAACAAGGTAGCTGCATCTTCGGCTTATGACAATTACATAAAACTAAAGAATACAGCTCGTGAGAGAAATATTAAATTCCTTTTCGAGACAAATGTAGGTGCAGGGCTTCCTGTAATCAATACGATGAACTCTCTTGTAAACTCAGGAGATAAAATAGTAAAAATAGAAGCTGTACTTTCGGGAACACTCAATTATATATTCAATACAATCAGCGCCGATATACCTTTCAGCAAGGCGATCTATATGGCTAAGGAGTGCGGTTTTTCCGAACCTGACCCTCGTATCGATCTCAGCGGTATGGATGTTATAAGAAAACTCGTTATCTTAACCCGAGAGGCTGGTTACCGAGTAGAACAAACAGAAGTTAAGAAGAATCTATTCATACCTCAAGAGTATTTTGACGGTACAATAGAAGAGTTTTGGGCTACGATCAGAGATCAGGATGCCGAGTTTGAAGAAAGGCGCAAAAAGTTGGAAAACGAACACAAGCATTTGCGATTTGTAGCCAAATACGAGAACGGACACTGTGAAGTCGGGCTTCAGGAAGTTGGGCAAAACCATCCATTCTACGATTTGGAAGGGAGCAACAACATTATACAAATAACGACCGAAAGATATAACGAGTATCCGATGATAATAAAAGGATATGGTGCGGGAGCAAGTGTCACGGCAGCAGGGGTATTCTCTGATATTATCAGCATTGCAAATGTGAGGTAACTTCAAATAGCAAGATTTTATTTAAACTTATAACATAACGAACTCCCCCGTCAAGACAATAGGGGAAGGAAAGGAGACCCTAAATGAAAACAATTATAATTTTAGCAGACGGTGCTGCTGATGAACCTATTGCCCAACTTGGAGGTAAGACTCCGTTACAAGCTGCAAAAAAACCATATATAGATATGTTGGCAGCTAAAGGGAAAAGTGGAGAACTAGATACAATCCCTGCGGGCTTCAAACCCGGAAGTGAGATTGCCAACCTATCGGTACTGGGATACGATGTTCCCAAAGTATTTGAAGGAAGAGGTTCACTCGAAGCAGCAAGCATGGGGGTAGATATACTGCCGGGAGAGATGGCTATGCGATGCAATCTGATCTGTGTGGAAGATGGTAAAATAAAGAATCATTCAGCGGGACATATTTCAAGTGAAGAAGCCAAAGAATTGATTCTTTTCTTAGATAAAGAACTAAACGATGGGAAAGTAAGCTTCTATCCGGGAGTTTCATACCGTCATCTTTTAAAACTAAAAGGCGGAAATAAGAATCTCGATTGTACTGCTCCCCACGATGTTACAGGAACACCATACAAGGAGGTTTTAATAAAAGCGGAAACAGCGGAAGCACAAGAAACAGCCGATTATCTGAATCAGCTCATTCTAAAATCTCAGGAACTGCTCAAAGACCATCCGGTAAACAAGAAGCGCATTGCAGAGGGTAAAGATCCTGCAAATAGTATTTGGCCATGGTCTCCGGGTTACCGCCCGCAGATGCAGACATTACAAGAACTGTTCGGAATCAAAAGTGGCTCGGTGATTTCTGCTGTAGACTTAATCATGGGCATTGGTGTATACGCAGGGCTTAAATTAATCCACGTAGAAGGAGCAACGGGGTTGTACGACACCAACTATGAAGGAAAGGCGCAAGCTACGATAGAAGCCCTTAAAAAAGACGATTTCGTATATCTACACATAGAAGCTAGCGACGAGGCAGGGCATGAAGGAGATTATGAACTGAAAACTAAAACAATCGAATATCTTGACAATCGTGTTGTAAAAACAATATATGAAGCAACAAAAGACTGGGACGAACCTGTAACAATTGCTATTCTACCTGACCACCCTACCCCATGTGCTATAAAAACTCATACAAACAAGCCTATACCGTTTGTTATATACCGTTCGAACGGAGAAGCTGACAGTGTACAAGTTTACGATGAGTTCGAATCTCCGAAGGGAGCATACGGATTGATACGCGGGAAAGAATTTATGGAAACATTATTTAGCGATAAATGAAAAAAGGAGAAGGTTGAACCTTCTCCTTTTCAATTATTTTCTCTATAGCCTTATTTCTTCACCCATTCTTTTTTAACTTCATCATAGATATTCAGAAGCTTAATCTTGAACCAAAGTGTTGTATATCCGGGTATTATTTGGACTCCACTGCTATATGATCCTAAAGTTCCATAACCAAGTAGGTAAGGAATACAAACCTCAGCTTGTTCATCTATTTTCATATTCTGAAGCATGGTAGCAAACCCATCAATTAATCCACCATTCACTCTAGTTCTAAGCACCATACCATTTTTGTCACCTTCGGTACTATCAAATGTATATTTAGTATCGTCCAAGCGGAAAAACCAACCTTCATATCTTACAGAAACACTATCCGTAAAGATCGGAAATCGATCTATTGAAGGCTCATCTCCGGGAACGAAATCAGTTATCGATTTCCAATATACACTTCCATTACCACTTTGTGAAGGTCGGGCTGTATATCCTGAAGAAGAGGCATTTCTTACCTGCTGTTCATTATATGTTTTCCATTCTTGACTTACAGTGCTGTCATCATCATCATTCACGCATGAGCCGAAAGAGATGAGAACACCAAATAAAACAGCTAATATTAAAATTCTTCTATTCATATATTCATTATATGGGTTACAATCGGCTTTAACCAATTGTTTTCAATAAATTCTTCATACTTACTTTATCAGCAATAATATCCGATAATTTGTCTATAGCCACACGTTCCTGCTGCATTGTATCACGATAGCGGATTGTTAGAGTATTATCCTGCAATGACTGGTGATCTACAGTAACACAGTAAGGAGTTCCTATCGCATCCTGACGGCGGTAACGCTTACCGATACTGTCCTTCTCATCGTATTGACATTTAAAGTCAAATTTCAGAGCATCAATAATTTCACGTGCTTTCTCCGGAAGGCCGTCTTTTTTTACCAAAGGTAATACAGCAAGCTTGATAGGAGCCAGTGCTGCCGGCAATCTTAATACTACACGAGTTTCTCCATCCTCTAGTACTTCCTCTGCATACGCAGCCGAAAGTGTAGATAAGAACATACGGTCTACACCGATAGACGTTTCAATAACGTAAGGAGTGTATGATTTATTGAGTTCAGGATCGAAATATTGTAATTTTTTACCTGAAAACTTCTCATGGCTTGCCAAGTCAAAATCGGTACGAGAGTGTATGCCTTCCACTTCTTTAAATCCGAATGGCATCTCAAATTCGATATCAGTTGCGGCATTTGCATAATGGGCAAGCTTGTCATGGTCGTGGAAACGATATTTATTATCACCGAAACCAAGCGACTTATGCCATTTCATGCGAACCTCTTTCCATTTTGCAAACCAATCGAGCTCTTCTCCCGGACGAACGAAGAACTGCATCTCCATCTGTTCGAACTCACGCATACGGAAGATAAACTGACGAGCTACAATCTCGTTACGGAATGCTTTACCAATCTGGGCAATACCGAAAGGAATCTTCATACGCCCTGTTTTTTGCACATTCAGGAAGTTTACAAAAATACCCTGTGCAGTCTCAGGACGAAGATATACTTTCATTGCACCATCGGCAGTAGATCCCATTTCTGTAGAAAACATAAGGTTGAACTGACGAACCTCAGTCCAGTTACGTGTTCCGCTGATAGGGTCAACTATTTCGCAATCGAGAATGATCTGACGTAGTTCTTCAAGGTTGCTATCATTCAATGCTTTTGCAAAACGAGCATGCACTTCATCACGCTTAGCCTGATTTTCTAATACACGAGGATTGGTTTGACGAAACATGGCTTCATCGAAACTCTCACCAAATCGTTTTGCTGCTTTCTCTACTTCTTTATTTACTTTGTCGTCTATCTTAGCCAAATAATCTTCGATCAGAACATCGGCACGATAACGCTTTTTACTGTCTTTATTGTCAATCAAAGGATCGTTGAATGCATCAACATGTCCGGATGCTTTCCAGATAGTAGGGTGCATAAAGATAGCAGAATCAATACCAACAACATTTTCATTCAAAAGTACCATACTGTCCCACCAGTACTTTTTGATGTTGTTTTTTAATTCTACACCCATTTGCCCATAATCATATACGGCACTTAGCCCATCATATATTTCACTAGACTGAAAAACAAAACCATACTCCTTGCAATGGGAAACTATCTTCTTAAAAACATCTTCTGACATATTCCTATGACTCTTTTTTACGTTATCTAATAAACAAACAGAACATATCTAATGCCTTATATTGTAAGTTATAATCATTCTGAAAGAGATTATACTTAAATAGGCAATAAACAGATCTGACCTAAAATGAATAAGTTGCACAAAGTAAGCATTTTTTTTTGATATAAAACAGAAGGGTGTTTAACGAATTCCATTGATTTTACACTCTATATAAAAAAACTTATCTTCGTTGTCACTAAAACAAATATATTCTGATGAGATATTTATATCTTTTACTATTCATCTTTACAACCCTTTCAGCTGTGGCTCAAACAGTTGAAGGCAACTCATCAGGATATGTGCAAGGCTCTGTATATGATTCAATAACAAAAGATCCCATCCCATTTGTCACCGTCAGGTTGCTCAATGAGGCAGATAGCAGCTACATAAAAGGGGTTGCAACAAACGAAAAGGGTAATTTCAAGCTATCGGTTACGACAGGAAAATACATTTTGGAAGCTTCTTTTTTAGGATATAAAAGATTTTTACAAAACTTTAATATTTCTACACAAAATCCCGGCTATTCATTTGGGAATATCTATCTCGTAGAAAATACCATTCAACTCAAAGATGCCATTGTAGAAGCGAAGGTTCCCGATATATTGGTAAAAGGCGACACCATGGAATATAATGCAACATCATATACTTCGCAGGAGAGTGATATGCTGCAAGACATAATAAAAAATATGCCCGGAGTAGAGATAGACGCACAGGGTAATATATCGGCAAATGGAAAGCCTGTAAAAAAAATACTGGTAGACGGAAAAGAATTTTTCGGAAATGATATTCCGATGGCATTGGCAAACCTCCCGGCAAACATGATAAAAAAGCTCCAACTCTATAAAGAGGAGTCTGAAACAGCAAAAGTAACCGGATTTAAAGATAAAGATCCCGATCAGGTACTCAATCTAGTTGTAAAAGAAGAACTGAAACAGAGCATCTTTGGAGAAGTAAAAGCCGGATATGGCAGTGACGACAGATACGCCAACAAAGCAATAACAAACTACATGCGCAACGACAATCAGGTGTCTTTGGTAGGAGAAATGAGTAATACCAATGACAATGGGTATCCGATGGGGGTGGACAACGGGATTGAGAAGAATAAAAATCTGGGTGCAAATATTTTTCTACAGCCTTCAGAAAAAATCAGAGTAGGCGGCAGTATCCGCTATGCAAATAACGACAACCTGATGGAAACAAAAACCAATACTCAGACTTTCTTATCTTCGGGCGATCGTTTCTCCAAACAGGATGCATCGTACCGCAGCAAAAGAGAAAATGCAAACTTAGGAATGAACCTGCAATGGAAACCCGATTCGCTCACTACGATTTTTGCACGGTCATATATCAGTCTTAACAACACAAAGAATATTCAAAGTTCGACCAATCTTTCGTACGTAGCCGAAAAGGATACTACGTCGGGATATTCGAATAGCCAATCGAAAGGTGATGGTTACAACATAAATAATTTTGTAACTATCGGCCGAAAATTAAATGATAAAGGGAGGACGGTGAGCTTTACTTTCAACAATTCGATCAGAAAAGATAACAGCAAAGGAAGCAGTTATTCCCGCACCACCTATAGCGAAGGCAAGGATGATAAAATAATAGATCAACAAAACAAGACTGATAATAACACCAGCAACTACACCTTATCCCTATCGTATGTAGAACCATTGGGGAAAGACCATAGACTACAGTTTGCATATTCGTATGGGGTAAATAATTCAGAACGGATGCGTGATGTCCGTAAAAAAGATGGTGCAGGCAATTACACAATTCTGGATACGGCTTATGCACGAAATACCGAGAATAGATATGTGAACCAAAATATAAGTTTGAACTTCCAGACTACTAAAGAAAAGTATAATTATACGATAGGGTTGAGCATTGATCCGTCATATTCGCGAAGCAAGGTAAGTGTTGCCGATTCTATCATCGAAAATTTGAAGCAGAATGTCATCAACTTTTCGCCAACTCTAAACTTTTCGTACCAGCCAAACGATCACACCAACCTAGATATCAGCTATTCGGGATCGACCAGTCAACCGGGGATCACCCAGCTATCTGCCGATACGGTTATCGTTAGTGCATTATCTAAATATTATGGAAATCCAAATCTGAAACCAAGCTATAGCAACAACTTCAATGTATATTATCGGAAATCTGACTACGCCTCAAATCGTTATATGATGCTTTCGGGAGGATTCAATTATACATTCAACAACATTGTGGACTATACTCTGATCGATGATTTGGGGAACAGTACGAATACATATAGAAATGTAAGCGGTAATATGGGCGCAAATATCAATTTTATATTCAATACCCCATTACGAAACAAGAAATTCACGATCGACAACAGCACCTATGCCAACTATTACAAAAATATTGGCTACACGAACGGTGAAGAAGCGAAAACGCATAATATAGTACTTAGCGAAAAAGTTTCAGGAAAGTTTAAGGTTGACAAACTTGAAACACGCCTCGAACTGGGTATGACATATAACATAACAAAGAATAACTTGTCGAATGTGCAGGATAGAAACACATCCAACTACAATATCCAACATTCTGTGTTATGGAAACTACCCTACGATTTTTCGATACAGAATTTCCTCAATATGACATATTATGCAGGGTATGGCGATGATTTTAAGAAGAAAGAAATACTTTGGAATGCTTCTGTCTCAAAACTATTCCTGAAAAAGAAAAGAGGTACACTGAAGGTTGAATTCTATGATATACTGAACGACAGAAATAATCTGTCACGCTATGTAAGCAGTAACTACATGTCAGACTCGCGCACGAATAGTATCAACCGATACTTCATGTTTAGCTTCTCTTATAAGTTTAATATTATCAAGAGTAAGGGGAAAAGTAATGATGGCGATATAGATGAACTAGAATACAATTAAATACTCAGACTTACCTCCCGGCTTCCATCCTCTTGTACTTTGACATAAACATTTACCGTATCTTTTGGCAGTAAAGTGTCAACTTTCTCAGGCCATTCAATAAAGCAAAGGCTGCCGCTATAAAAGTAATCTTCGTAGCCAAAATCAAAAACTTCCTCAATTTTATTGATACGATAAAAGTCGAAATGATAGATTAATTCTCCACTGTCGGAACGGTATTCGTTTACGATAGCAAACGTAGGGCTGTTGATGGTATCAGATACTCCCAGATTCTCGCAAATAGCTTTTATAAATGTCGTTTTGCCTGCTCCCATATCTCCATGAAAAGCAAATACAGTATTATCGCCCATAGCACGGATAAACTCGAGAGCCGCCTCGTCTATTTTATCTAGTGATTCTATCTTTATATTCATATTCAAAATTATTCTACAATGTAACTTCTGATTGCAAAGATATATTTTGGAAAACAAATTTTCTGTTATTTCCCGATCAAAGTAATAAAAGGAACAATCATTTCTTCGAGCGAAATACCCCCGTGCTGAAATGTATCTGTGTAATAAGACACATAGTAATTATAATTATTCGGATAAGCAAAAAAATCGTCTCCTGTAGCAAAGATATACTTAGAGCTGATATGCAATGCGGGCAAACCTATCTTTTCGGGAGAATGGATGTCGTATACTTTTTTGCGGTCATAATCCAAATTGCGTCCTACCTTATAACGAATATTCGTATTCACTGTCTTATCGCCAATGACCTTGAGCGAATTTTTTACCTGTATCGTTCCGTGATCGGTAGTCAAAATAATTTTATATCCCATTGCTTTTGCCTTCTTCAGAATATCCATTGTACTCGAATGTTTAAACCAAGACCGAGTCAAAGAGCGATAAGCTGCTTCGTCGGATGCAAGTTCCCGTATCATTCTTGATTCTGTACGGGCATGGGAAAGCATATCCACAAAGTTGATAACAACTACGTTCAGTTGCTTATTGCTTAGCCGGTCCATCCCTTGCAGCAGCTTTTCTCCCGATGAAGAGGACAGTAGCTTATTGTATGAGAAAGTATAATTTTTTCTGTATCGCTCAATCTGGGTTTGCAGTAAGGCTTCCTCATTCAGGTTTTTACTTTCCTCCTCATCTTCATCCACCCAAAGATCGGGATACAATTTGGCCATTTGAGAAGGCATCAATCCCGAAAAAATAGCGTTGCGTGCATATTGAGTCGCAGTGGGTAAGATGCTTAAGTATTCGTCTTCGGAAATTGTAAAATCATTTGCCAAAAGGCCTTTTATATCAGACCACTGATCGAGCCTAAAATTATCAATAAGGATAAAGAATAATTTTTCGCCATTATCCAGAAGTGGAAATACTCTTTGCGAAAAAAGCTGAGGGCTTATCAAAGGTCTCTTATCCGGATTTTGTACCCACGACTCATAATTCTTCTTTACAAACTTACAGTAACTATTATTAGCTTCATTTTTTTGTATCCGAAGCAATTCCATTAAAGGGCTGTCTGATGCTGCCAGTTCAATCTCCCAATAAACAAGCTTTTTGTAAATGTCAACCCATTGCTCGTACGTATTCGAATCATTTATCTGTGCACTGATTTTATTAAATTCTTCGCGATAGCCTTCAACTGTAACCTCTGAAACAATATCGTCCTTGTGCAAGTTTTTCTTGATGGAAAGGAGGATTTGATTGGGATTGACGGGCTTGATAAGATAGTCTGCTATCTTTTTCCCAATGGCATGAGTCATAATCCCTTCATCTTCGCTTTTTGTAATCATAATAACGGGAATATTGGGGTTGATCTCTTTGATGATGCTTAATGCATCGAGCCCCGAAACACCGGGCATATTCTCGTCAAGAAAAACAATATCGAAAGATTCGCTTTTTATACTATCAATAGCATCCTGACCACTATTTACTGGAGTGACTTCATATCCCTTCTCTTCTAAAAAAAGGATATGCGATCGTAGCATATAAATCTCATCGTCAGCCCAAAGTATCCGTCTTTTCCTCATTTATAATCTATTAAATATAGCAAACCACATTATTTGAAGATAAAGTGGCTTGCTATATCATTCGTTGCACTTTATTCTCAAAAGTACAAACAGAAGTTCAATATGAAAATTTGATACTGTTAAACTTTATTATTTAAGTACCTTGTTTATTTCGTTCAACAAATATTCTTTAGGATCGGAGCTATATTCCCAAAACATGACTCCTCCCATTTTATTATCCAATACATACTTGCATTTTTCTTTTACTGACTCCTCATCGTCGTAAGTAACAAATACTCCTTTGTAGAAATTGAACAAGTACGGCGCACGTGCACTCTCATCCCAATATCGATAGTATTCGTTCTGATTTACAAGGCTATCCTTGATGTAAGTATATCCCCTACCCCTTATTTGTTCTGCAACAGGATCGCCAATACCTTTAGACGCTCCTTTCTTCAGATTAAAAGCTCGTCCGTAAAAAGCAATACCCATCACTAGCTTTTCGGCGGGAACACCGGCGGCTAAATAAGCCTTTACGGCAACATCAGCCCCTTGCTTTTGAGGATATTTGTCGGAAGGATAGAGATTAGTATGGTGTATTGCTTGTTCATTACTTTGCGAATCGTAGGTCATGATATTTACATAATCGAGATATTCTTGTGCTTTATTCATTTCGGTGCTATCTACAAACTGCTGAAAACCACCAACAGCCGTTGTTAATAGATATTGCTTATCAGTCTCTTTTTCCAACGCATCAAGTTCATCTCTGATAGCAGCAAACATCAACGTATAATTATGCTTGTCTTCGGGACGGTATACATTCCCCACATCACCCGGAAGAGCAGGATATTCCCAATCGATGTCTACCCCGTCAAGATTATTGTTTTTCATAATTTCCACCGCAGATTTAGCAAATGTTTTCTGTCCTTCAGTAGTCAGTACGGCGTCCGAAAAATTACGGCTCCAAGACCAGCCTCCGATAGATATCAGGATTTTGAGATCAGGGTTTTGCTGCCTCAATTCGTTTAGCTTCCTAAAATTGGTTGTATCGGTCGCCTCATTGGTAAGAAATGCTTTTCCATCCTTTACATCGACAAAGGCATAGTTGATATGCGTAATTTTGTTAGGCGAGATTTTGTCTACATCCACTAAACCATTATATCCTCCTACATAAGCGATGATAACCGGGCGTGAGGGTTCGCCTGATGTCTTTGACTTATTACCACACGAACAGAAACCAGAGAAAATAAGGGCACATAGAATGCCATACGTAAAGATGTTTTTCATGCTATTATTTTTTTTGATAGTTTGCTTTGAATACAAAACTAAGAAAAATAATTGTAAATTAATTAGTTAGCAAAAGAGATTTATTTCTCAATATATGACTTAATAGCCTCTGCATATTCCTAAAAAGTTTTCTCATAGAAAGCCTGTATTTCATTTTATTAAAATTATCTCATTATAAAGAGCTCTTTGATATAATCGGATATTTTAGGTAGTTACACAATAAAGAAAAGTGACAATAAAAAAACAGGGTAAAAAGTGTCACCTTTACATACGCTTCGCTCCTGTGACCGGTGGTTGTCACTTTTTAACAATTCCTCTTCTCGAAAAAGAGATAGAAAACAAAAACGGCATAAGCCATAAAGCCCATGCCGTGATAATATTATTTTGTGCTTTTTATAAGCTATCGCCAAAATCTTCTCTGAATTTCGCCATCAATCGCTGCGGCCAATCATTTATCGGTTCGAGCCCTCCCATAAAAAAGCGAAGAACAGGCGGTTCGTATACGAATTTCAGCCCTCCTATCAGGTTGCGATTTTCATATAGCCATGTCATCCGATCTTCCACATATTTGATTTGTGAAAGAGTAAACACACGACGAGGAACAGCCAAGCGAAGTAATTCCATATCTGCATAAGTCTCGTTGCCATATTCATCACGCTGGTTAGATACCGACCCTCTCTCCATACCACGTACACCCGAGATAAGGAAAAACGCAGCGGCTAAGGCACCCGCCGGATATTCTTTCTGAGGGATATGAGAACAAATTTCCATCGCATTGACGTGTGCACCTAATACACCGGGAGGTGTCACTACAGGAATGCCTTTCTTTTCGAAAGCATTAACCAAATATTCAATAAACTGCGGGCTTTGGCATATCATACCTTCATCCAATGTTTCATACAGTCCGATGGCAATAGCTTCTATTTCACGAACCGACATACCGCCATAGGTAAGAAATCCTTCGAACAGGGGAACTAGCGGTTCCAATTCCTTCATGATGGCGTAATCATTCGTACAGATACCACCCCCACGAGACGAGCTCAGCTTTCGTGCCGAGAAGTAAACCAAGTCAGCAAGATCGGTCATCGCAAGGATAATCTCAGCCATCGAGCTGTTCTTAAACTCCTCCTCACGTTGCTTGATGAGCCATGCATTTTCTCCTAGCAAACTAGCATCGAGGACAAGGCGTATTTTGTATTTATCGGCGATAGCACGCACCCCCCGAAAGTTTTCCATCGAGAAAGGCTGTCCGCCAATAAGATTGGTAGATGCTTCCATGCGGATATAAGGAATATTGGCAGCACCATGTTTGTTGATACATTTCTCCAACTTTTCAAGGTTCATATTCCCCTTAAAGGGATGCTTGCTATTTATCACATAGGCTTCATCATAGAGCAATTCTTCGATTTTACCGCCATATTGGGTAATATGTGCCATTGCTGTAGTGAAGTGATAGTTCATCGGCACAATGCTTCCCTTGCGAATATAGGCGTTGGATATGATATTCTCCGCCGCACGTCCCTGATGTACGGGAAGAAGGTGTTTTTTACCGAGTACTTCCTCCACAGCTTTCTGATAGCGGACAAAACTTTGCGATCCGGCGTAAGCATCATCGGCTATCATCATAGCACCCATCTGGCGATCACTCAATGCATTGGTACCGCTGTCGGTAAGCATATCCAGGAAAACATCTTTTGTGTCGAGCCTGAATGTATTGAATCCGGCTTCGTAAAGGGCTTCCAAACGACGTTCAATTGGGACTAAATGTAATTTTTGTACAACACGCACCTTGTGCAATTCCAGCGGAATACTTTCTCCACTGTAGAATTTAATCTTAGAAGAGTTTTCTGACATGATATTAGTTTATAGTAATGCTAAAAATTAGATTTCGCAATTTATAAATAAATATCTGATAAACAAATGAAAAAGATGCAAGGAAGTGGCTAATAAGCAAAATTTATTCGCTTTAATTTCTTTTTTGAAACAAATAGTCATAATTTTAAAAAGGAACAATTCCCTTGCTTTATTTGTTAAATTAGTTACTCTCCGAATAATGTATAAACATCAAATATAAATTACACAGAAAATGGAAAAAGTAAAATTGAATAATGGTATAGATATACCATGGGTTGGACTAGGCGTATTCCGCTTGGAAGACAACAAGGAAGCTGAAAAGGTGATCGGAAGCGCATTGTCAGTTGGATACAGGCATATTGACACAGCCATGTATTATCACAACGAAGAAGCTGTAGGTAAAGCAATTAAAAACTCGGGGATTCCTCGGGAAGAAATATTCGTAACCACAAAGATGTGGAACTCTGACCAGCGAAGCGGCAAGGTAAAAGAAGCCTTTGAGACCAGCTTAAGAAAGCTTGATCTCGATTACATCGATCTATATCTGGTTCACTGGCCTGTAGAAGGGAAGTTTATAGAAACATGGAAAAAGTTTGAGGAAATATATGAAACTGGTAAAGTGAAAGCAATTGGCGTCAGCAATTTCAAGCAATACCACTTGGAGGCATTGGCAAAAGAATCGACCATAACTCCTGCCGTAAATCAGATAGAATTGCACCCATATCTTGTACAAGAAAATGATTTGAGCTATTGCAAGAAAGCAGGTATCTGTGTAGAAGCATGGAGTCCTTTCGCAGCGAATCAGACGGGATTGTTCAACGAAAAGATATTGACTGATCTCGCAGACAAATACTCAAAATCTCCGGCTCAGATAATACTTCGTTGGGATTACCAACGTGGAGTAGTAACCATACCTAAATCAGCAAACGAGAAACGCATGGTCGAGAATCTGAATATATTTGACTTTAGTCTGAACGATGATGAAATCAAAAGCATAAATTCGCTAAATAAAAATTTGCGTATCGGACCAGATCCGGATCATGTAAATTTCTAAGACAGCTTATCACGCAATGTACTAAATGCGATTAAGGGAATAGGGTAATGATATACGCCAGGTGGTTAAAATATGACCTTTATAATAATTTCATTTCGCATATCATTACCTTTGCATCCAAAATAAAAAAGACGAATGGAAAATAAATTCTATAAAGAATTTGGAGAGCTTCTTACAAAACACTTCCCATATAAGGTTCAAAAAATATCGATAAATGCGGGATTTACTTGTCCAAACAGGGATGGGTCTAAAGCCGTAGGAGGATGTACATATTGCAACAACCAAAGCTTTAGCCCGGGGTATGGAGGAAAGCAACGCAGTGTTAGCGACCAACTCAGAGATGGTATTGCTTTCTTCTCTTACAAGTATCCTGAAATGAAATACCTCGCATACTTTCAGTCATACACGAATACTTATGATAGTATCGAGAAACTGATTGAACTGTATGAAGAGGCATTATCATATCCCAATGTTGTGGGATTGATTATCGGCACACGCCCCGATTGCATGCCGGACGAGTTACTCGATTATTTCGCTGAGCTAAATAAAAGAACTTTCCTCATCATAGAATACGGCTTGGAATCAACGCTTGATTCCACTCTCGAATTTATCAATCGTGGCCATACACATCAGGAAAGTGAAGAGGCCATACTCAAAACAGCAGCTAAAGGAATATACACAGGAGCACATCTTATTCTCGGGCTGCCTCATGAAAGCCGTGAGCAGGTACTGGCACATGCCGACGTAGTAGCCAAGCTTCCACTGACAACTATAAAGCTTCACCAGCTACAACTGATAAAAGGAACAGTAATGGCAAGGCAATATCGGGAACATCCCGAATGGTTCAATCTGTTCGAGGTAGACGATTACATCGACCTATGTATCGACTTTGCCGAAAAACTTAATCCCGACTTTATCATAGAGCGTTTTATTTCTCAATCGCCGAAACAACTACTGATAGCACCTGATTGGGGGTTGAAAAACTTCGAATTCACCGCCAAAGTATTGAAAAAGTTTGAGGAAAGAAACTCGTGGCAGGGACGGTTGTATAGTAAATAATTACTTTTTATCTTCTTTCTCTTTACTCTCTTTTTTTCCGGTAAAGAAGTTCTTAACCTTTGAGAAAAACTGAGTTACTTTTTTCGCCATGTTTTGTTTTTGCTGCGAAACACCTACCGACTCGGCAAGAGCAGGCTGCAATATCTGCCAAAAGTAATTGAATGTGGAGTGATAAGGGTCACGATCGAGCGTTACATCAGCCACACGAGGTTTTGACCGCTTGCTATTGGGATTATTAGACCGTACAAGAATATTGGCAATCCGTGACAAAAACTTATTTTGTTCTTCAATTTCTATATCTTTGAAGATAGTTAATTTAAGGTCGTTATACCTAAACAACATATTGGCCCTGGCATCTATACTGGAAGCTTCTGTCCTAAAATAGAAATCCTGCAATATACCACTCTGCAACTCAACTTTTGCTAAAGGGAGAAATACTCCATTCAATCTCGTCATATCAAACTGCTTCATATTTGCCTCTAATACAAAACAATCATAATCAGCACTTACGGGAATATCCCAGCGAGCAGTAAAAGGACCTCCCATAAATTTACCATCTACATCTAAACGGATAAATTGCTGGGGGTAAGAAGCTATATTTGTCAAGCCGCTTATTTTACCATTCATATTGTCAAAGTGAATCTTACCAGATATATTTCCATTTTTGGGCAGTTCTTCATACAGCACGGAGAAATTATTAACATTCGCTGAATCGATATTTAGCAGAACAGGAAGTTTCTGTATTTTTTCATAGATCAACGGCATAATATTATGCCCTATCTTTATTTGCTGATTCTTAAGGTTCAACAAAACAACATCATCTATCTTTAGATGCTTAGCCTTTATCTTATTATCGGCAGTCAGTGCCGAATAATCGAGTCCTGAAAGCTGAAACTTACCCATTGTAAAATCGAACCAGTCTTTATGCTTCGGATGTTTGTATGCAAATTCAAATTTGGGATAAGTAGATTTCATCTTCACATCCGACACTTCTGCTATCTGCCCTCTCCTATCTATATTGATATTCCCAAAACTAAGAGTATAGAATCCATCCATGATTGGAAAAGAAAGGTCTTTGGTATTAAAACGAATATCAGCGAGGTCAAATTTCCTCTTTTGTGTATCTAAAGTCAGATCACGAAGAAAGAGGCTTGTCTCGTTTAGCTTTTGCCTTTCCTCTATGTTGTCTATTTTAGAATTAGAGTAACTGATATTTGCATCCGAAAGATTGAACTCTCCCACTGACAGATTATGAAAATAGGGCGCAATAAAAGAATAAATATCCTTTCGTGAAGAAACAGTTTGCGAATCTATATCTTGCTTTTCTATAGAGTGCTTGCGTATATCCAAGGTCGGTTTATAAAAATTGATAGCAGCCAAACCTAACGAAGATCCAGCTTCCTTCTTGATCCAGCTAAGACCTGAAAAATCAAACTGTGCAATCTTGAAATCAAGCGTATCGGAAGGATGATTCAGATTAACCCCTGCATTGGAAACTACAAGTTTGCCTATATTTACGTTTCTCCCGAGGAATTCAGGATTTAGTTTACGACTTGCCCCTTTGTCTAATTTTTCTTCTTTGCTATTATTCGCATAATATACCTGTGGAGACTGCAACATTAACTCTGCGATATTCAAATTGTGATGAATATTCCATTTCAAAGAATCCAATCTAAACGCAGTCAATTCAGCTCTCAAACTATCTTCATCTTTACCGATATAAATAAAATTGGGGTCAGTTATAGACAAATTATCGACAGAAAGCTTCGTTAAAAAAGAAGACTTTTCCGGAGACAGGGCTTTCTTCTTATTATCACCTCCATCTATTTTTGTTTTCATGACTTTTATCTGAGGAGCTTGTATAAAGAAGTCTTTAACCGCGATTGTTTTATCTTTGAAGTAGTCAATATTATCAAATCCTGTAATCCGTATCAGAGGCAAGGCAATATCATAAACTACGGAAGCCTCTTTCCAAGATTTGGCTTGCGGAATTAGCTTTATATCCTTCAACACCATTTCCCCCGTGCTGGTAGATACATCAGCAGCAGCTATCTGCAATTGATATTTTTTCCCGAATAGGAGATTATCAAAATCCCTAAAGGAAAGACTTATATCATCACTTGTAAATAAATAGGGTGAAGTCACCCGAGTCTCTTTACTGATCAGAAATTTGGATGCATGGAAATTCAAATCTTTCAGACGAAAGGTTTCATCATCTTCCTTATTATGATATATCAGATTTGCATTGTTCAGATTTATTCTTTTTACAGATAAGAAATCGGAATACGGAGTAAAAAAATCAAGGACATTCTCGGGTGAAACCTTCTTTTTGTCTTTCGATTTTACGTTATTTTTTTCCGTTAATTTAAAATATTCAATATTAGGCGATTCAATATTAAGAAGCTCAGCAGAAACACCTGCGGTATATTCGAGTCCATCAACACTTATAGACTTCACCTCTCCAAACAAATAATCCTTCTTCGTATTGGTAGATAAAGGTTTGATTTTTATATCTGATATTTCAAATTTTTCAGTATTTGTATCTAAATACAAGCGTTTTACATTTAACTCAGAATTATTGCTTCTTTGTGTTCCTTTAATATTATCCGCTATCATTGTGAAATTATCCACATACCAGAATTTCCTCAACTTTTCGGGAAGAGAATCTACAAGAAAATCATTGGCATGAAAATCAAAATTACCCAAAGTATAAACATCGGTAATGTTATTTTGAGTATGTACATAATTAAATTTGGTTTCTTCTACACTTATCTTGTCTATAGATGTACGATAAAGAATAGGAGACAGTATTGTATATAAAGACCAAGGCTCGTCTTGCAGACTCTTATTTTCCACAGGGATAGAGTCGTCCGATGCTCTCTGTACGCTATGATACTGTATATCTGTAGACCTGATATCGAAGGTACGAGCATGAAGGTGATTTAATCCTTTTCTCCTTTCGAATCCAACCCCCTTCACCTTCACCTCATCCACTGTAGCTTTTAGATAATCTCCCGTTTTCTCAAGACGACGTCCCCAAAATTCATCTTTAGGGTGAATATCCACGCCGTCAATTTGAATAATGGAATCAATCGTACTCAGTTGAATATTCTTCGTATTCAGAATAATTTCGTCGCTATACAAAAGAGATTGCGGAGTACTTGCCGAGAACTCAAAATTATCACACAACAGAAGCTTTCCCGATTCTGAAGAATTTTCATCCAACAAGAAATTAAACGCAAAAAAGTTAGCTTCCTTCAATCCGTACACGACAGGTGATACAGAATCGACCACAGTATAAGAAACATTCATATTTGTGAGGTTGATCCTACTTACTGCAAGCCGGTTTATATAAGGAGATACAATTTGATATAGTGTTTGCGACTTTCTTTTTTTATGCTGCTCATCGAGAGTATCTGTTGAATATGTAGGTTCAAAAACTTTTATATCCGGCGAATTAACCTCAAAGAGATTAAACTTCAACTTTTTATAATCTCGGCGCCAAGTCAGGTTAACGCCTTTGAAGTGAATTTCTTCAATATTAATTTTATAATATACTTTGGGAAGGCTATCTCCCTGTTGCCATTGATCAAATACAAGAGAGTCGGGAACAAGTTGTAGACCGTATATAGAAAGCTCTCCCGAAAGAAA
>NZ_DLIY01000018.1:89200-89411 GCF_002483985.1 Dysgonomonas sp. UBA7630 | reverse complement strand
TCGTTGCATTCGATACTGCTTCCGCCAATGTTTTATTCAACTTGTCTTTAAGGCGATAAGTCATATACCAGTTCACAGAAAGGCCAATCACAGCAAGCAAAGCAAGTGCAAAGAGTGAAATTTTTAATATTTTGGTTCTACTTTTAGCCATCTCACACAAGTTGCAAATAAGAAGGTGACAATATACGGATAAATGTATTCATTTTATAGT
>NZ_DLIY01000018.1:59423-89070 GCF_002483985.1 Dysgonomonas sp. UBA7630 | reverse complement strand
TACATACTCTGCAAAGCCTTATTATATTAGATAATTATATATCAAAAAAATAGAAGTAAAGAACTATAGTTTATTGCATAGTATGATCAATAATATCAGAAGCAACCTCGTATTTAGATTTTAGCCCGAAATCTTTTCGCTCTCCATTTTTCTTCAAAATAGCAACTTTATTCGTATCATACTTAAATCCGGCTCCTGCGTCATTAAGCGAATTAAGGACAATATAATCGAGATTTTTCTTTGCCATTTTTTTCAGAGCATTTGTCTCTTCGTCGTTTGTCTCTAAGGCAAAGCCTATCAACAATTGGTTTGCCTTCTTCATCTTGCCAAGCGATGCGGCAATATCTTTGTTAGGAACAAGAGAGATCGTCAATAAATCTTCTCCTCTCTTTACTTTTTGAGAATACTGTTCCGATGGACGAAAATCGGCAACGGCAGCACAAAGAATAGCGGCGTCCATTCCCGGAAATTCTTTTACCGAGGCATTATACATTTCCTCTGCCGACTCCACGTCAATTCTTTTTATATTGGGGTGATTTACCTTCAGTGAAACAGGGCCTGCAACCAAAACGACTTCTGCACCACGACGTGCACATTCTTCAGCCAAGGCAAAACCCATTTTACCCGATGAATAGTTCCCGATAAAACGTACAGGGTCTATTTTTTCATAAGTCGGTCCGGCCGTTATCAGTATTTTTTTTTTTGAAAGAGTTTCTTGCTGATTGAAAAAATCCTCAACAGCAGATAATATTTTCTCAGGTTCTTCCATCCGTCCCTTGCCTATCAAATGGCTTGCTAGTTCTCCGGCAGCAGGCTCAATAATAATATTGCCATAAGAGCGAAGAATCTCCAAATTGCGAGTAGTAGCAGGATGAGCAAACATATCCAAGTCCATAGCTGGGGCTACCATTACGGGTGCTTTCATCGACATATAGGTAGTGATAAGCATATTATCGGCAACGCCATTTGCCATCTTGCCAAGTGTGGAAGCAGTAGCGGGTGCGATAAGCATCAAATCGGCCCATTGTCCCAAGTCGACATGACTATGCCATGTACCGTCATTTGCCGTGAAAAACTCGCTAACAACAGGTTTACCTGTCAGTGCTGATAATGTAACAGGCGTGATAAATTCTTTTCCTGCAGGTGTTATAACTATTTGCACTTCGGCTCCTGCTTTTATAAGCAAACGAGCAAGCGAAGCAGCCTTATATGCTGCAATGCTACCGGTTATACCCAATACAATATGTTTATCCTTTAAGGTCATACCCTTCGTTTTATTTTTAGAAACAAAGATACATTTTTTGAATAATAAGTAGCCCATTACGAAAGATAAGTTGCACCCTCCTTCCTTTATAAACATAGATATCGCACCTTGTGTAAGTACTAAAAGACTGCCCTGCTAACTAGTTTTAACCTATGTTTTTTAGCAGATTGCCACTTTATTATAATTCTTTTCGATACTTTTGCACAAAAAAAATCAAAAACCGAATATTTATTACTCAAAAATCAATTAATTATGACCGAAATACTAAGGCAAAAATTGAGTGACTCCAAAGCAGCCCGATGGACCGTATTGGGAGTTGTTGCACTCACTATGTTTTGTGGCTATTTCATTACTGACGTTATGGCTCCATTGAAACCAATGCTTGAAAGTCAGCTGGGATGGGATAGTTCTGACTACGGATTTTTCACCAGTGCATACGGATGGTTCAATGTATTTTTGCTTATGCTCATTTTCGGAGGTATTATTCTCGATAAAATGGGTGTGCGTTTTACAGGGCTGGGAGCATGTATCCTAATGGTTGTAGGCTGTGCTCTGAAATACTACGCAGTAGCTTATGGACAAGTTTTCGAGGGTTCTATCTTCGGAGTCAGTACTCAGGTTATGGTAGCAAGTATTGGTTTTGCAATATTTGGCATGGGAGTCGAAATCGCCGGTATTACTGTCACTAAAATAATTGTAAGATGGTTTAAAGGCTATGAGATGGCTCTGGCAATGGGTCTCCAAGTATCAGTTGCACGTATAGGAACAACGTTGGCTCTATCAGGCGCTATACCTATCGCTAAATATTTCAATAGTATTTCTGCACCTATCTTATTCGGACTTGTTTTACTTTGTATCGGATTAATCGCATTTCTCGTATTCAGCGTAATGGACAGAAAGCTGGATGCTTCAATTGCTCAGACAAGCGAAAGTCAGGAAGATCCTTTCAAAGCATCAGATATTCTGTATATCGTAAAAAACAGAGGCTTCTGGTTAATCGCATTGTTATGTGTACTCTTCTACTCGGCAGTATTTCCATTTCTGAAATATGCTGTTGACCTCATGATAAACAAATACAATGTGGAGCCTGAATTTGCAGGAAACATTCCGGCAATACTTCCACTTGGAGCAATATTCTTAACTCCGTTCTTTGGAGGTGTATATGACAAAAAAGGAAAAGGCGCATCTATAATGATGATAGGTGCTATTTTGCTTATCGTTGTCCATTTCTTATTTGCTATTCCATTCCTTAATGTATGGTGGTTTGCAACAGCCTTGATGGTATTGTTGGGTATTGCATTTTCACTTGTGCCTTCAGCTATGTGGCCTTCTGTCCCTAAAATCATTCCTGAAAATAAATTGGGTACAGCTTATGCCTTGATTTTCTGGGTACAAAATTGGGGATTAATGGGCGTTCCTTACCTGATCGGAAAAGTATTAGAAAAGTATTGTGTTACAGGACAGCGACCTGATGGAAGTTTCACATACGACTATACCCTACCCATGATAATATTCACCTCCTTTGGGGTATTGGCACTTATAGTCGCCATATTACTCAAACGAGAGGATAAGGCAAAGGGCTACGGGCTTGAATTACCAAACATAAAGAAATAAAGAATTAGACCCGGATAAACAAAAATCCGGGTCTATTCATTTTAATAATAATCATTTATAATTTTAGACTATCCATGAATTCTGAGACAGAATTAAAAGCTTCACCCAAAGGGCATCCTAAAGGTATCTATCTCATATTTGCGACCGAAATGTGGGAACGCTTCAGCTATTATGGCATGCGAGCTTTGTTTTCTCTATATATGCTCAAAGCGTTATTGTTTGACAAAGCATATAGCGGGCAGATATACGGAAGTTATACAGGGCTTGTTTATCTAACACCCCTCATCGGAGGCTATATCGCCGACCGTTATTGGGGCAACAGACGCTCTATAATCGTAGGGGCTTCGCTTATGGCTATCGGACAATTTCTATTGTTTCTATCGGGCAGCTTCCTCGAAAGTATAGACGTAGCCACCATGTTAATGTTCTCGGGATTGGGATTCCTCATCTTAGGCAACGGCTTTTTTAAACCAAATATGTCTTCAATGGTTGGGCAGCTATACGAACCGGGAGATAGTCGCAAAGATTCTGCATATACGATATTCTATATGGGAGTAAATGTAGGATCGTTCTTTGCACCATTAATTTGTGGTTTCTTCGGTGATACGGGACATCCGTCCGACTTCAAATGGGGTTTTCTTGCAGGATGTATAGGCATGCTTTTAGGTATCGTAGTTTTCATCTTTTTCAAAAATAAATATCTGGTGACTCCATCAGGAGAGGCCATCGGGGTGATCCCGAACAACAAAGACCTACTGAAGACAAAAGTAAAAGAATCCACAGATAATATCATCTCTGAAACAAAGAACAAAAAAGGAAATGCGAGACAGATAATAATCTGGGGGATGGTGTGGATTTTATTATTCTTCCTGCTTTATTCTGTTCTCGAAACAGATATTATCGGAGCTATCATTTTCTCTATAGCTGTAGCCGCACCCGGATATATTATTTCAGACTCTTCACTTACAAAAATAGAACAGTCACGTATCTGGGTAATATATATCATCGCATTTTTCGTTATTTTCTTTTGGGCTGCCTTCGAGCAGGCCGGAGCATCTCTTACCTATTTTGCCGAAGAACAGACCGAAAGACATATTCAACTATTCAACTGGACTGTTCCTACATCCTACTTTCAGGCAATAAATGCTCTTTCCATCATTGTTTTTGCCCCTGTGTTTGTGTTTTTATGGACAAAGCTGGGCAAACGAGGAAAAGAACCGGCATCGCCTATTAAGCAGGCTATCGGCTTATTTCTATTAGCATTAGGATATTTGATTATCGCTTTTGGAGTAAAAGGTCTCGCTCCGGGAGTAAAAGTAAGTATGCTGTGGCTTATCAGCCTCTATGTTATTCACACCTTCGGCGAATTGTGTTTATCGCCAATAGGATTATCCATGGTTAACAAGCTCGCTCCACTCCGATTTGCTTCGCTGCTTATGGCTGTTTGGTATTTGAGTACGGCTGCGGCAAATAAGTTTGCAGGTACATTAAGCAGTTATTATCCTGAGCCAATTATCGAGCTTTCGTTGGTACAATCGGTAGAAAAAGAAAATTCATTAACTTTATTACCTGAAGATTTTAAGGAGTTGGTAACTCAAAAAGACGGGACAGCGGTTATTCCATTCGATCGAATAACATTTTCTAAAATAGAAAATCAGAATTTGAAGACTGAAGTACAACGAAATTTGGAAAAGCAACAACTGGAAAATCCAAAAACATTCATAGGCTATCAGATATCAAATCTTTACGACTTCTTCATGTTATTCGTATTCATGGCAGGAGCAGCTTCAGTCATTCTTTTCTTCCTCTCCAGAAGATTGCTAAAAATGATGGATGGCATAAAATAGTGAGATATGAGAAAAATTGCATTTGACCCTATCGTAAATAAAGATTGTAAGGTATTGATTCTTGGAACAATGCCGAGCGAGGAATCTTTACGCAAACAAGAAAGATACGGGCACAAAAGCAATCAGTTTTGGAGAATAATTTTCACCCTCTTTGGGGAAGAATTACCGGATAGCTACAAAGAAAAAAGCGATTTCCTGATAAAGAAAAATATAGCAATATGGGATGTACTCGAATCGTGTGAAGGAAAGGGAAGCTTAGACAGCAGCATCAAAAATGAAAAGCCTAACAATTTCAAGAAGTTTTTTAAAGAATATCCTCAGATCGAACACATATTTTTCACCAGTAAAAAAGCGGAAGAATTTTATAAAAAATATGTAGGTTTCGATGCAAAAAAGAAGTTTACCACCCTGCCCTCTCCCAGTTCGGCGAATGCAAGAATGACTTTGGATCAAAAAATAGAAGAATGGAAAATATTAGGAGAGATTGTGAATTCTTATTAGTTAGAAAACTATCGATAATGTAATATTGTTTTTATTATTATCTTTGTTTTAATAGAATTCAGTAGTATTTATGGCTCTAAAACAACAATTACAGCTCAAACAACAGCAGAAGCTTTCGCCTATGCAGATGCAGGTTATAAAACTAACCGAATTGCCTGTACTTGAATTGGAAGAACGAATAAAACAGGAGCTCGAAGAAAATCCGGCTTTGGAAGAAGGGCTCGAACCCAACGATAACTCCGAATATGACGATGAATATGGTTCGGAGGACGATACAAATATCTCGCAGGAAGACCTCACGCTAGGCGACTACATGAACGAAGACGAAATACCTGATTACCAACTTCGCGACAACAACAGACAAGGAGTAGGAAAACAAGAAGAAATTCCGTTTTCAGTAGCAGCATCTTTACATGAGTACCTTATCGAACAACTCGGCGAATGTGAATTGAACGATGAAAACCAAAAGGTAGCAGAATATATTATCGGCAACATTGACGAAAGCGGCTATCTCGACCGATCTTTATCGGCAATCTCAGATGACCTCATTTTTCAGCAAAATATAGATATCCCCGTTTCAAGGCTGGAGGAGATACTTAAAGTGATTCAAGACTTTGAACCTGCCGGAATTGCTGCACGCAACCTGCAAGAATGTTTACTGCTACAGCTAGGAAGAAAAGAAAAATCAGAGATTGTAGATTATGCAATAAATATCATAACCAACCTTTTCGATGAATTTACCAAAAGGCATTATGATAAGATAATCAGACAACTGAATATAGACGAAGAGATACTCAAAGAAGTGATTCAGGAAATCACAACTCTAAACCCCAAGCCGGGAAATAATTGGGGCGATTCGTTATCTATTACTCTCAGCACGATTGTACCCGATTTTACGATAGACTCGTATGGAGGTGAACTATTTCTGAGTTTGAATAACCGAAATATACCCGATCTGAGAGTCAGCCGCGAATATTCTGAACTTTTTAAAGGTTTTTCGGACAACAAAGAGAGTATGTCTCTCGACAGTAAGAATACAGTATTGTTTGTAAAGCAAAAGCTAGACTCAGCCCGTTGGTTTATCGATGCCATCAAACAGCGGCAAGATACTCTACAACGGACTATGCAAGCAATAATGGATATGCAATATGACTTCTTCCTTACGGGAGACGAATCACAGCTAAAACCCATGATACTAAAAGATGTTGCGCAGCGAACCGGCTATGACATATCTACAATCTCTCGGGTTAGTAATAGCAAGTACGTGCAAACAAGTTTTGGAATATACCCGTTAAAGTATTTCTTTTCGGAGTCTATGCAAACCGACACAGGAGAGGAAATCTCTTCCCGTGAGGTAAAAGCAATTCTAAAGGAATGCATCGAAAATGAGGACAAAAAGAAACCTTTGACAGACGATAAGCTATCAGAAATATTAAACGAACGAGGATACATCATAGCACGCCGTACTGTAGCAAAATATAGGGAACAGATGAATCTGCCTGTCGCCCGACTAAGAAAAGAAATATGAAAGAAGAAAAGGAGTACACGTTAATTGAAGAAAATAACCATATAGAGCAGAGAGCATCTATTATATACAGTCCACCACAAGAGAAAGAGCCTATTTTACCACAAATAATTTCGTTTGTGCTAAATCCTGTTTTCATGGTTATATACAGTGTGGCTATTATCTTTTTATCTACTGATTTTACATTCCTTTTTGCCAATCAGTTTATAAGATTCATGACTCCTGTAATCTTTTTCTCGTGCATTATTCCGGTTTCGGGTATTTACTTCCTGCGATTGACACATGTTATCAAGGATTATCATCTGGACAACAGGAGCGAGTGGATTTTACCTCTCAGTGTATTCTTCCTCTCTTATGCCCTTTTGTTCTATTATTTCTTCTCTGCCAAATTGTATATCTGGTTCCTTGCCGTTATCCTTACTCCTTTAATATTGCTGGTTATATATGCTATTATTTCACGATTTTGGAAGATAAGCGCGTATATGATGGCTATAGGAGGAATGATTGGTTGCATCTTGTCAGTTTGCTACAATATAAAAGGACTCAACCTACCTGTTTTATTCATGATTTTGTTTATCTTAGCAGGGTGTTTAGGGGTATCGCGTCTGATGCTCAACAGAAGTACTCCGGCACAGGTATATGTGGGTTTTCTGATCGGATCGGTTGTTTCCTATCTGTGGGTATATATCGGCACATACTGGAGTTTGATTTTGTTTCTGAGAAACTTATAATATATAAACTAAAAATAAAAGAATTATGAACTTTCCTGAGAATTTGAAGTATTCCAAAGACCACGAATGGATAAAAGTAGAAGGCGACACTGCCCTTGTAGGTATCACCGAATTTGCTCAGAGTGAGTTGGGCGAAATCGTATATGTTGATGTAACCAGCGAAGGTGAAACTATAGAACAAAACGGTGTATTCGGAAGTGTAGAAGCTGTGAAAACAGTATCAGACCTTTTGATGCCTGTATCCGGAGAAGTTTTGGAGGTAAATGCTGAATTGGAAGAAAAACCCGAACTAATAAATGAAGATCCATACGGAAAAGGATGGATTATTAAAATAGCGGTAAGCGATGCTTCTGAATTAGAAACCTTGCTTCCTGCTTCTGATTACAAAAACCTAATTGGTAAATAATTAAAAAATGAAACCTGTTATAAGTATAATTATGGGAAGTACATCAGACCTTCCCGTAATGGAAAAAGCAGCAAAGTTTTTTGACGAGATGGAAGTTCCATTCGAAATCAACGCTTTGTCTGCACACCGTACTCCCGAACGTGTAGAAGCTTTCGCTAAGGGAGCAAAAGAGAGAGGTATAAAAGTAATTATCGCTGCTGCCGGTATGGCTGCCCATTTACCCGGAGTGATTGCATCTATGACACCGATTCCCGTAATCGGAGTTCCTATCGATGCTTCGCTAGATGGTATGGATGCGTTGCTGGCTATCGTACAAATGCCTCCGGGAATACCGGTTGCTACTGTAGGTATAAATGGCTCATTAAATGCGGGAATCCTTGCATTGCAGATGATTGCGACAGGCGACGAAGCCTTGTACAATAAGCTGGTTGCTTACAAAGAAAATCTGAAAGGAAAAATTGAAAAGGCAAACGAAGACTTGTCAAAAATTCAGTTTAAATTCAAGACAAACTAAGAGACTCCTTTCTTGGATTCTTTCCGGTAAGTAAAAACATAGAGAAGAAAGCATGGATATTATCCATGCTTTCTTATTTTAAATTGTAAAATTAGGCTTATTATCAGCCAGAGCACTTATTGTAAAAAGTCGGGATAATATTGTATCTTTGGCAAAAAAAATTTAAATGGATACAAACGAAATACGCTCTATTTTAGAACATGAGTCTTCTGCCATATTGAATATTCCTATCAGCGATGCATATAGCAGAGCCATAGACCTTATTGTAGAACAAGTTAATCAGAAAAAAGGCAAGCTTGTGACAAGCGGCATGGGTAAGGCCGGACAGATAGCGCAGAACATTGCCACAACATTCAGCTCTACCGGAACACCGGCTGTATTTCTACATCCGAGCGAGGCTCAACATGGAGATTTAGGTATCCTACAAGAAAATGATATTGTATTAGCTATCTCCAACTCGGGGAAGACAAGAGAAATAATTGAGCTTATTACATTGGCAAAAGATCTGATTCCGGGCATAAAATTTATTGTCATAACCAGTGATTCGGAAAGTCTACTTGCTCAGAAGGCAGACGTATTTATTCACACAGGACGTCCTGAGGAGGTCTGCACACTAGGTTTAACGCCAACTACCTCAACGACAGTAATGACCGTTATAGGAGATATCCTTGTAGTGGGAACCATGAAAAGAATAGGGTTTACGAAGGTTGACTATGCAAAACGTCATCACGGCGGGTATTTAGGCCAGAAGTCGAGAGAAGACTGCAAATAAAAATCGACAGAAATAAACAGACCATTGTATATTAATAAATTAGGGAATAATCCTTCATTCATATAGATTGGGAATGATTATTTCAAAAACACAAAACTTAATTTTATTCTATAGCGTTATATAATTATTATAATATAAGTAAACACTATGAGTAAAATTGTATTTATCTTAGTTACAAGCTTGTTGTTTTTCACAGGGTGTAAAACACAGAAGGATCCTGCACAGAAGGCCGTGGCTGATGCTGAAAGAGCTTATTGGGGAGAAAAAGCAATCCAGGCATTAAATGAGAGGAAATTTGTATTAGAGGCAGACAGAATTGACTTTAAATATGGAAATTTTGCCTATGTATCATCTAGTACTAATTTCATTTCCATGAATGGAGATAAAGCAACTATTCAAATGGCATTTAACTCTCCTTATGCGGGTCCAAATGGGATAGGTGGAATTACAGTAGACGGAAACGCGTCGAACGTAAAGATGGAAACGGATAAGAAAGGAGTTGTTACATTCAGCATGATGGTGCAGGGCATAGGAGTGTCAGCGAATGTCTTCATCAGAATATATAAAGGAGACAATAAATGCGATGCGGTTGTAACCCCTAATTTCAACAGTAATAGAATAAGTTTCCGCGGAAGCCTTTATCAGGAAGAAGATTCGAATGTATTTAAGGGACGTGCCTTATAAGACAGGTTCGAGCTATTCTATACTAACCCTTTTAAGAAAGTAGATAAAGAAAGAATAAGAAGAAGCAGTGATTAGTCACTGCTTTTTTTATCAATACAAATTAACCTATTTATAGTCCTTTTACAAATAAAAAAATCTTTTAATTGATTCTTTCCTTTCATTTTATTACTTTCGCCTTTCATTAACCTGATGAATATGAAATATTACAGCACAAATAAACTTGCTCCTGATGTCAGTTTACAGGAAGCGGTAGTAAAAGGTTTGGCCCCCGATAAAGGGCTCTATATGCCTGAAAAAATAAAAGTATTGCCACAATCTTTTTACGATAATATTGGCAATATGAGCTTTCAGGAAATAGCATATACCGTGGCTAATGCTTTTTTTGGCGAAGAGATAGAGGCCGAAACGTTGAAAGAAATAGTATATGACACGCTAAGCTTCGATACGCCTGTTGTACATGTAAATGATAATATCTACAGCCTTGAACTATTTCATGGCCCTACCCTCGCCTTTAAAGATGTAGGAGGTCGATTTATGGCTCGCCTGCTAGGATATTTTATCAAAAAGCAAGGACAAAAGGATGTAAAAGTTCTTGTTGCCACATCGGGAGATACGGGCAGTGCGGTTGCAAACGGATTTTTAGGAGTTGACGGAATACATGTGTATGTGCTATACCCGAAAGGAAAAGTAAGTTCGATACAAGAATGTCAGTTTACAACACTGGGACAAAACATAACAGCCATTGAGGTAGATGGCACTTTCGATGACTGTCAGGCTCTGGTTAAAACAGCTTTTTTAGACGAAGAATTAAATAAAAAGCTAAATCTTACATCTGCTAATTCGATCAATGTTGCTCGCTTTCTTCCGCAAGCGTTTTATTACTTCAATGCTTACGCTCAACTAAAGAAACAAGGAAAGGCCGAAAATATCGTTTTTTGCGTCCCTAGCGGCAATTTTGGCAATATTACGGCAGGACTTATCTCCAAACGCATGGGATTGCCTGTAAAGCGATTTATTGCAGCCAATAACAGCAATGATATTTTCTATGAATATCTACAAACAGGAAAGTACAATCCTCGCCCATCTGTACAGACTATCGCAAATGCAATGGATGTAGGTGATCCCAGTAACTTTGTACGTGTACTTGATCTTTACGAACATTCTTGGGACAAGATAAAAAAAGAAATTACCGGAGAATGGTATGATGATGATACAATCAGGAAAGTGCTGAAAGACACATACCAAAAAACAGGCTATCTACTCGATCCTCATGGGGCATGTGGATATTCAGCATTGGAAGATTCCCTAGAAGCAGACGAAACGGGCGTTTTTTTAGAAACGGCTCACCCTGCAAAGTTTCTGGAAACTGTAGAAGCCATTATAGAGAAATCGGTTGCCATACCCGAAAAACTGCAAGTCTTTATGAAAGGTGAAAAGAAAAGCATCAGTATGGGAAAAACATTTGAAGAGTTTAAAGAATATCTATTGAAATAAAAAGAATAAGCCCGATTTTATCGGGCTTATTTGTGTATATAATGGGTATACTTTATTAGAACTTATATCCAAGAGAAATACCTACATTCATATTTTTTACTGATACGCTGCTAGCATCAATTTGACCAAATCCCGGAAAATCCACTATTCCAAAATCAGCAATATTTACTAGACCAAAATCACAATTAACCCCTGCATTAAACTGACCAAACTCAGCACCAACACCAAATCCTAATCCGAAATCAAATCTTTTCATTTTTAGACCTGCAGCTTCTGCCTCATCGCTAAAAACGCCTGCACTCTCTTCTAATCCTCCCTCTTTCGCTTTCCATTTACCATCTGCAGCATAAGCTATATATGGCCCTGCATGAAAAACAATACGTGTATCATTTGCTACGGTCAGTTTATACCCTGCATGAACAGGTAATTGTATATACGACAAACTCATTTTTAGGTTAGTATCCTCTTCTACTTTTGCACCCTTTGATGTAAACTCCAAGCCGGTAAGTAAATAGAGATCGTTAGTTAAAGCGAAGTCCAGTGTTACCCCGGCATTAAATCCAATCTTTGCTTTTGCATCTTCAAAGTCTCCACTGACGTTAGAAATATTCATTCCAGCCTTTACTCCAAAAGTCAAAGGTTTGTCTTGGGCACTTACTCCGATAGTAAGCAAAATCGCAGCAACAATCAAGGTAGTTCTAGCAATCATTTTCATACGTTAATTTAGTTAAGTTTGTAAATTAAATAAGATCAAAACAAATATACTCTTTTTTAATATACCCTGCTATTGTAACAAAAACAAAAGTCTCACATAATGTGAGACTTTTATTTTATCCTCATTATTGATTAATCTAATATTTAGAATAGGAATTTAACACCAACTTGTAAATCACCGACTTTCCTGTCTGTCAAAGAATTGAATGGATTTGCTCCTATATTCCAATCTGTAGATCCATCAGAATCAATAACATTAAGGCCAAAAATTGAAAATGATGTTTCGAATGTCAACCAAGATGTCACTACAATATCGATACCTGGAGAAACTTGCAAACCATAACTGTTTACACCATCAGAAAACATCAATGGGGCGGCAACTTGTCCAAACAGATAAACGGGACCTGTTATATTCCAATATTTACGAACCAATGGCTTTGCAACAAAAGCATCACTTGTTTCTCCATCTTCTTTTACACTTAGGTAGCCGGCTCCTATACCAACAGCTACACTAGGAGAAACAAAGGTTCCAATAACAGGTAGAATNNAGAATCATTGTTGATTTAACATCATTAACATCTGAATAAGAGATTTCTCCACCCGCAAACCAAGTACCTTTAAGCCCTTGCGCACTAACACTCACACTGAATACTGCTAAAACGGCGACTAGTAATAATTTTTTCATAGTAATGAAAGTTTAAAAATGACTAAATAATTTAACTCTATTTTAGTTTGATATAGTATTACAGATGTAAATATAATTAATTTTTCTTAAAAAAAGAATATTCTATAAAAAAATATCTGTCTTACTGAATATTAGCAAATTCGTGTACCCGCATATTCTCCAAATTCGGATGCACTTGTAATAATCACTTCTTTCACTCCTTTTTCTATCGCCTGAAAGGCATTTTCTAATTTTGGAATCATTCCTCCTTGTACAATCCCATCTTTAACCAATTGCTCGAACATAGTTTTATTTATGTCAGGAATTACACTCTCATCATCATTCTCATTCATGAGTACACCCTTTTTTTCGAAGCAATAAATAAGGGTTACATCAAACTTAAGAGCTAAAGCCTTCGCTGTTTCTCCGGCTATGGTATCAGCATTGGTATTTAGCATATTTCCTTCTTTATCGTGAGTTAGCGGGGCTAGAATAGGTACTATTCCTTGTTGGATAAGGGAAGACAACGTTTCAGTATTTACCTCCTTCACATCACCAACAAAGCCATAATCGACCTCTTTCACCGGTCGTTTTTCCGATCGTATGATGTTCATATCAGCACCGGTAAGGCCTAAGGCATTTACTCCTAGAGCTTGCAGCCCGGCAACAATATTTTTATTTACAAGGCCTCCGTATACCATTGTTACAATCTCTAATGTATCTCGATCAGTTACACGCCTTCCATTTACCATGCGGCTCTCTATACCTAGTTTCTCTGCTAGTTTGGTAGCAGAACGCCCTCCCCCATGCACTAGTACTTTGTAACCTTCTATTTGGGAAAAATCCTTCAATAACTGGCGTAAAGATTGTTCTTCTTCTACAATCTTACCTCCAACTTTTATAATCGTAAGCTTATCCATTTCAATTAAATAATTTATGCTGTTCAAACTTCATTTGATAAAAAGGTGACAAAAGTGACACTTTTTACCGCTTATTTTAGGTGTTACTTTTTCTACCAATTACAGAACGTATTACAATATTAGATATTTTTTCATCAAAACAATAAAGAAACTTGGTCTCAGAGCACACAAAAATAAAAAGAGATTGAATCGGATGAAACAATCTCTTTAAAATTTCGCTGGAAAGAATTACTTTCTGATACCTAGTTCTTTGATTATCGCACGATATCTTTCGATATCATTTGCAGTAAGATAATCAAGTAAACGACGACGTTTACCTACAAGGCGTTTAAGTGATCTTTCTGTGTTATAGTCCTTCTTATTTGACTTCAAGTGTTCAGTCAAATGCGAAATACGGTATGAAAACAATGCTATCTGAGCCTCAGGTGAGCCAGTATCAGTGTTAGACTTTCCGTACTTAGCGAAGAGTTCTTGCTTTTTAGCTGAATCTAAATACATAGTAATTATTTAATTGTTTATAAACGAGGTGCAAAGATATGATTTATTTTTTGACAGACAAAGAATTAGAAAACCTTTTTTAAGATCAAAACATTTGATTTATTGCAATGTTACCAATCCGAATGTTATATTTATTTCTAAATAGGTAGCAATGTCTATACCATTTTTCTTAGCTGGTATACATTTCTTAGGAATTACAGGTAAAATATCAGTTAAATGATCCGCACTAAGACCCTCTACCTTAACATCAGAAATAATTCCTTTGTCCGATACAATCATGCTTACCTTCACCTTACCTCTACCTACAGATCGAACGGCTCTGGATAGCTTTATATTTTTTGTCAAAAAATCCACAATAGGTAATTCTCCATCAGAATGCCATGCCGGAATATCGACTTCCTTCATAGAATAAATACGTTTACGGTCTTCGGAATCCAATGTATCTCCCGAATAAGTCCCATCATGATAATATATACGTCGATGAGTAAATAGAACATCACCTCCGCCTAAACGCTTACAATCAATCCAATTATCATTGTCGTCGTATTTATATTTATACAGATCAATTATGAAAGAAGTATCTCCTTGATTAGATGAAAGGTATTTAGTAAACTTTCTCTCAATATCTCTTTTATCATTATAATCTATCAGCGTACTTACATATACCTCCGAAGTCGATTGATTATTCTTCCTTATTCTTTTTTCTACAAGTCGGCCTTCACCATTATAATCATAAATTGTAGATACACTATCCTCCAAATTTTCAGATTTTATTATTTGCCCCTGTGAATTATAACGCAAATTTAACTTATCATTTCCATAGCCAGTAACCACATCATACTCATATAAAGCGTTTTTTAATTTCCCGTTTTTATAATCATACTTGTGAGTTAATTCCTTTAAAGGTTTTTGATAAGTTATTTCTTGTTCGAGTTGTCCTTTATTTGAATATATGTAGGTCCTACTAAAAAGAGAATCTACCTTGATAGCCCTTATTTTCCCTTTTTCGTCAAAATCATATATTATCTTAGACAACCTTGTCTTATTATCCTTCGCATATTGTTCTTCTATCAATTTCTTTATCTTTCCCCGCACACCAAGTTTCCCCCAATCCGTCTGAACGTTCTGTATCAACCCTATAAAGAAAATCATGTTAGGATCTTCCTTTAAGCAATCTATTTCCGCAGGAGGAGTAAAGTTTATTTGCTCTTGTCCATAAATAGGATTAAAAAAGGTCAGTAAAAGTGCTATCAGTATTTTCTTCATATCAGGTAAGAATAAACTTTGTTTGTTATAGATCAATCATATACGCTGTCTGGCAAAAATACAAATAAGAAGGAAAAGAAGAGAGTTAAATATTCTACATATGACTTTATATTACCTTATTATTCCGCATTTATCTAATTGTCTATTCGTTAAGCTTTTAAAATTAGAATAAAATATGACTTTTATACACAAAAAATGTGTAAAAGTCTTATCCAAAACGGATAACAAGCTTTTACACACTTAAATTATATATATTATATATTTCTACTTAGAATGGCAGGTCGTCGCCATCGCCACCACTACTAAAATCTACAGGTGTAGAAGGAGCCGATTGTTGGGGTGCAGCACCGTATCTTGCTTGAGGGCCTTCGGGAGCTCCTGCTCCTGCCGGATCAATCTTCCATGCACGTAAGTCTGTATACCAGTTACCATTATATTCGCGGCTTTCTATATCGAACGATACATTAAGAATATTACCAACCTGTAAAACAGATTCGTTAATCTTGTCTCCCCAGAATGTAACACATACTTTTTTAGGGTACATACCGTCTGTTTCGAGTATTATACTCTGTTTTCTCCACTCGCCGTTCTTTCCCATACCTGTTTGTACAGGCATCACTTGAATCAATTTCGCTGTTAATTGCATTATAGTTAGTTTCTTTTATATTTTTCAAATTGGAGCATAAAAGTACAAAAAAATCCGCACCTATCAAGTTTCATTGGTAGGGATATTGTGCTTTGCATTCTCTTCTGCCTGTATCCTTTCTGCGGAAGCTATAAATTCTTTATAGTATGACAAAAGCAACGTTGTAAGAGGTATTGCGATAATCATTCCCACGATGCCGAGCAATGATCCCCACACCGAAAGTGAAAGAAGAATGATTGCAGGATTCAGCCCCATGGCTTTACCCATTATACGAGGCACAAGAAATAAATCCATGATACACTGAACTACAACATATACAAGTGCAACCAGTCCGAGCATTACCCAAAAGCTATCGTTGGTCTGTGAAGCTCGCAACCAGCAAAGCAATATTGCCGGAGGGAAGGTGATAACCTGCAAATATGGAATCATGTGCACAAGTCCTACAATAATACCGAACATAATAGCCAACGGCAATCCGATGAGCTGAAATCCCGTAGCATACAGAATAGCAAGAATCACACAGATAAAGGCCTGATGTCTGAAGTATTTATTCATGCTGGTCTCCACATCCAAAGTAATACGATTTACGACAGGACGATATTTTGGAGGAATAAGATATCTCCACAATTCGTTTATTTTATCATAATCGAGAAGAATAAATATTAAATACAAAAGGACGATAAAAACGACAGTAAGACCAACTAAGAAAGAAATCGTATTGGAGAATATCGCTTCAACAGCAGGGCTTAGGTATTGAACAATTTCTATCAGATTGTCTCTGGATAAACTATCTTGTATTTCTTTAAAATCTACATAACGCGAAAATATATCTGCAATACTCATAGGAATACCATCATGACTGATAGAAGACAAATCATAAGTAGCGATAAGACCATTTATTTGCCATATTTCATTCTCTATAAGCGGAACTAATATAAAACCTAATAGAGTAATAAACCCGGCAACGGAAAGAAGCGTTAGAACAACAGCCAGAGAGTGAGCCAATCTCAATTTCTTTTGATAGAATCGAACCAAAGGATTTAGCATATACGCCAATAGCCATGCAATAAGAAAGGGCAGCAAAACATCCTTCAAAATATACAGAAAATATAAAGCTCCCCCTATTGCAAGAACACTAATGAGCATACGGATGGTCCTGTCGAATGTAAAAGGTTTTTCAAAAGGCTGGTTCATAATCTGTTTAGCTTCTTAATTATTTTATTTATATATCTTTACAAAGATATTTATTTTTCTAATTTAATTTCAGCATTTTGCTCATGAAGAAGTTGAAAATACAGTATTTATTAATATTCTTTGTTCTAGGATATTACACTTTGTCAGCACAAACAAGAGAACAAAGTTTACAACAATTTTTAAATAACAAAGGTTTAAAACACGCCTCTGTTGGAATTTGCGTAAAAGATTTTTCGGGAAAAGAAATAATATCAAACGATGCGAATAAAGCTTATACTCCGGCATCGATACTCAAAGTAGTAACTACAGCCAGCGCACTCGAAGTATTTGGACCTGACTATAGATATAAAACAACATTGGCAAAGGATAAAAACAATAAAAAGAACCTGTTGATTCATGGATATGGAGATCCTACTTTAGGAACAGAATTTCTGGATAATACCCCTTCCATATTTCTTTTTCAGTGGATAGAAAAAATAAAAGAAAACTTTCATTCCAACGACAAAATCGATATTACCGTTATAGATGACTACTTTGGATATGACGGAATTTCGGAGCAATGGACTTATCAGGATATCGGAAATTATTATGCTTCAGGGTCATACGGAATAAGTATCTTCGACAATACCTATAAGCTTTACTTCAATACGCTAAATGCAGACACCTGCCCTCTGATTGTAAAAACCGAACCGGAAATAAACATCGACTTCGAAAATAGGCTCAAGCTAAACAATAATGATGCAGATAACGGATACATACATGGGTCTCCCATGTCAAATAAAAGGCGCCTAACGGGAGATATCCCCGCAGGAAAGGCATCATTCAGCATAAAGGGAGATATCCCGAATCCGGGGCTTTATTTAGGTCAGACAATAAGTAAGCTATTGCAAGAAAACAAATATCAAGTCGGCACGGTGAATACTACCTATGAACAATATTTTAGTCAGAAGTATCAGAAAGAAAAGAAATATTTCGATGAGAAGGTATTCTATACCCACCTTTCATTCCCGATGAAAGATATTATAAAGGATACCAATGTAAGAAGTAATAACCACTATGCCGAGTACTTGATACGCACAATAGGACGAGATAAAAACAACGACATTTATAATTCGGCTCTCGATGCAGGAATAGAAAGAGTAAACGACCTGTGGAAAAGCAGAGGATTAGACTCGGAAGCACTAATAATGTACGATGGAAGCGGATTATCTCCTGCTAATGCAGTAAGCCCCAAGTTTATGTGTGACCTTCTCGTTTATATGCAGACAAAAAGCAAATATGCTGATGCCTTCTTAGAATCTCTACCAAAAGCAGGAAAAGACGGTACAGTAAGAAATCGATTGAAAGGCACCCGATTAGAAGGAAAAATATCGATGAAAAGCGGGAGTATCGGAGGAGTGCAATGCTTTGCAGGTTATTACATGAACGGGGACGAAAAGTATGCATTTACAATTATGGTAAATAAATTTACGGGATCACGTAGCGAGATAGTAAAAGCAATAGATACCCTTTTATTATCAATCTTCTAAGGGTTTCTCTTTACTTGTGACTATTACCAACGTAACAGCACCTATCACAAGAGCCAAGCCGAAGAAGCTGTTCCATCCGAATGGTTCGCCAAAATGTAATATGCCGACTAAAGTAGCCACTACAGGCTCCATCGATCCCAAAATAGATGCAATGGTAGATCCGGCATACTTAACAGCCGAAACCAAGGCTAGTCCTGAAAGAACGGTCGCAAATAAGGACAATCCTATCAGATTGAACCACGACATGGCATTCGGAACTATTTCTATGCCTGTGGTAAAATATGAAAATACAGAGAAAATAAATGCACCGAAAAGCATTACATAAAAAGTAAACACCTCCGGATCAAGACTTTTAATACTATTCCTGTTTAAGCTGACAATATAAGCAGAGTATGTAAAAACAGTCATTAATACAGACAAAAGCCCCCTGGTATTAATAAATCCTGTATCGCTCCAACACAACAAAGCAACTCCAACCAAAGCCAAGAGGGCTGCAAACAACAAGTTACGAGATAATTTCTCTTTATAAAATATGATCATCATGCACGCAACTACCACAGGATAAAGGAAATGGATAGTAGTTGCAACTCCGCTGGAGATAAAATTATAAGAGTAAATTAAACCCATCGATGTCATCGTATAAAGCAACCCCAAGAATAACAGCTGAGTAGCCAATTTAGGAGAGATTCTAAAATTCCTTTTCCGAATAAGACATACAATACCCAGAAAAGCTGCGGCCAACAAACTACGATAAAACAATATAGAAGGAATATGCATCCCTGATTTCAATAAGGGAATAGAGAAAAATGCTATCAGCCCGAAAGTTCCGGATGATATCAACGCCAATGCAATTCCTTTTGATTTACTCATTATATTTTCAGTGCGAAAGTAAGCAAAGTTAATATTTCATTTTCATTGTTATCATATTTTCAATATCGCCACGCAACAAACACAGATAACATTCTGATTATATTATAATTACAATAATAAAATCAAAAAATTATAATAATTAAGACAATTAAGCATCGCATAACCAAAGCATCTGAATATTTGTTCAAATAATAAATTATTCTTTATATTTGGAACTTCTAAAACAAAAAAACAGAATAATTAATTAATAATAAGCAAGTTATAATGAAAATAGTAGCCGAAGTTTGTGCAAATTCAGCACAATCAGCAATCGAAGCTCAAAAGGGAGGAGCTGTTCGGGTAGAATTATGTGATAATCTCGAAGAAGGGGGAACAACCCCTGCCCTTTCGCAAATAGAATTCACACGAAAAAATTTGAATATACAGGTGAATGTAATCATACGTCCACGCGGAGGTGATTTTTTATATAATGATCTCGAATTTGAAATGATGAAAAGAGACATCCATCATTGCGGTTTAGCGAAATGTAACGGGGTCGTTTTTGGTATTTTAAATCCTGATGGAACAATAGACAAAGTAAGAAATAAGGAACTGGTTGAGATTGCTCACCAATATGGCATGAGTACTACTTTCCATAGAGCATTTGACAGATGCTCTGATTTGAATAAATCTCTCGAAGATATTATCGAACTGAGATGCGATAGAATACTTACCTCCGGCGGAATGAAAACAGCCCCTGAAGGAAAAGATATTTTAAGGCAATTAATAGAACAAGCAAATAACCGCATCATCATTATGCCGGGTGGAGGCATTACAGAAAATAACATTTCAGATCTTGCAAAGGCTACAGGCTTGAAAGAGTTTCACGGTTCTTTCAGAAGCCGGTATACAGGAAAAATGCAATACCAATCTCCCGTCTTCGACAACTTCAATGAAGAGTATTCGATATTGCTATCGGACGCCGAAAAAATAAAATTAGCAATAGAAAATGCCAACAAAGCATAAAGAATATTGTTAATTTATATTGTACTGTAAACTAGCACATAAAAAAGAAAACAAAAAGTGCTAACTTTGCAGTGCAAATAATTATTATCCCCTTTTAAATAAGATGAATTTCAAATATGATATAATTGTCGTTGGGGCAGGTCATGCAGGCTGCGAAGCAGCCGCTGCGGCAGCCAATATGGGCTCGAAGACTTTGCTCATAACAATGGACATGAATAAGATTGCCCAGATGAGCTGTAACCCCGCAGTAGGGGGAATAGCAAAAGGACAAATCGTTCGAGAGATCGATGCGCTTGGTGGGCAAATGGGCATCGTTACAGACAAGACAGCAATACAGTTTCGCATGCTTAATAAGTCGAAAGGGCCGGCAATGTGGAGCCCGAGAGCTCAGAGTGACAGAGCCAGATTTATTATGAAGTGGAGAGAGATTATTGAAAACACCGATAATCTTTTTATTTGGCAAGACACTGTAACCTCATTGATTATTCAAGACAAAACAATAACCGGAGTAAAAACAGCGATGGGTGTTGAATTTTCAGCCAAAGCCGTAGTTCTTACCAACGGAACTTTCTTGAATGGGTTAATGCATATTGGTAAAACACAACTCGGCGGAGGACGTGTTTCTGAACCCGCTTCATTCGGAATCACCGAACAATTGAGGAATTTTGGGTTCACTACCGACAGGATGAAAACAGGAACCCCAGCCCGTATAGACGGAAGAAGCGTTGACTTTAGCCTGATGGAAGAGCAAAAAGGAGATGATGACTTTCACAAGTTCTCATACCTTGACTATGCGCCACGCACACTGAAACAACTTAGCTGCTGGATAACGTATACAAACGATGATACCCATGCCACATTACGCGATGGATTGGATGATTCGCCACTATACAACGGGCAGATAAAAAGCATCGGGCCACGATACTGTCCAAGTATAGAAACAAAGATAGTTACTTTCGAAGAGAAAACATCTCACCAACTATTTCTCGAACCGGAAGGTGAAAGCACACAAGAATACTACTTAAATGGGTTCTCATCTTCTCTCCCACTCCACACTCAAATTGAGGCTTTACAGAAAATACCGGCATTCAGAAATATACATATATATAGACCCGGATATGCAATAGAGTACGACTTCTTCGACCCTACTCAATTAAAACATACGTTGGAAACGAAGCTCGTTAAAAACCTGTTTTTTGCCGGTCAAATCAATGGGACTACTGGTTACGAAGAAGCGGGAGGACAAGGATTAATAGCAGGAATAAATGCGCATATCAATACCCATGGCGGAAACGAATTTGTCTTAAAAAGAGACGAAGCATATATAGGCGTACTGATAGATGACCTTGTAACAAAAGGCGTAGACGAACCTTATAGGATGTTTACATCAAGGGCAGAGTATAGAATTCTTCTTCGTCAAGACGATGCTGATGTACGTCTAACAGAAAAAGGATACAACATAGGGTTGGCAAAACAAGAAAGAATTGCTTTATTAAATGAGAAAAAAGAAGAGGTTCAAAAGATAATAAACTTCGCTGCTAATTATTCCCTCAAGCCGGAATATATCAACGAAGGATTATCCAACCTCGGAACCAACCCTCTTAAGCAAGGCATGAAGCTAAAAGATGTAATCACACGCCCACAAATTACAATAAAAAGCATCGCAGAATACATCCCTGCCTTCAAAGCAGAACTTGATAAAATCCCGAACAGAAAGGAAGAAATAATAGAAGCAGCGGAGATCATAATAAAATATGATGGCTATATAAAACGTGAACAAACGATAGCAGAAAAGATAACACGACTGGAAAACATTCGAATCAAAGACAAGTTTGACTACGAAAACATCTCTTCCCTATCAACAGAAGCACGACAAAAATTATCAAAAATAAACCCAGAAACAATTGCTCAAGCAAGCAGAATCCCCGGCGTTTCACCCAACGACATATCTATTCTTCTTGTGCTACTAGGCAGATAAATGAACATGTTTCACGTGGAACGTATGCTAAAATAAAAATTGTTCCACGTGAAACACGACTAATATTAAACAAAAAAAATGGACAAAAAAGAAAAGGAAGAAAAGCTTTTAACTCTCCGAGAAACGGTAAGAAACATACCAGACTTCCCGATACCCGGAATTCAATTCAAGGACGTCACTCCATTATTTAAAACAAAAGAATCTCTATCAAATCTTACAGAAGTTCTTTTAGACGAATACAAGAATAAAGGAATAACAAAAGTTGTTGGTATAGAATCGAGAGGATTTATCATGGGGCCAATTATGGCCTTAGAACTTGGGGCCGGTTTCGTCCCAATTCGCAAACCCGGAAAATTACCAGCAGAAGTATTCGAACAGGAATATGAAAAAGAATATGGAGTAGATAAAATTCAAATACATAAAGACTCTCTATCAAAAGACGACGTGGTGTTGATCCATGATGACCTATTAGCTACAGGAGGCACAATGTATGCTGCGTACAAATTAGTAAAGGACATGGGAGTGAAAAAAATATATGTCAACTTTATCATTGAACTGGATGCACTAGAAGGCAGAAAGCTATTTCCTGCAGAGATTGATATTAATTCTTTGATTCATTACGAGATTTAAATTCTACAAAAAATTTAGGAGGAGGGGAGAAAAAAGAATTCTTCCCTTTCTTTTTGATTATAAATAGATATTCATTTGTAGTATAGAAAACAAATGAATAATTTCACGTAAAATACAATAAGTAAAGAAAAGAGCACGATGATTAATGATTATTTAAAAAATATCATTAGAAATATCCCCCAGAAGCCTGGTTGTTATCAATATTATGACGACAAGGGAGTAATCATATATGTAGGGAAGGCAAAAAATCTAAAAAAACGAGTTTCTTCATATTTTACAAAAAACCATGAGGACAGTCCGAAGACAAGAATACTGGTCAGTAAAATAAAAGATATCAAATATATCATTGTTGAATCGGAAGAAGACACTCTCCTACTCGAAAATAGCCTGATCAAAGAATTTCAGCCACGATACAACGTAATGCTGAAAGATGACAAATCATATCCGTCTATTGTTATTAGAAATGAATATTTTCCTAGGATAGAAATAACAAGAAAGATACTGAAAGATGGCTCTAAATATTTCGGACCATACTCTAATGTACTGAGTGTAAAGACTCTCCTAGAGTTAATCCACAAATTGTATCCTATCCGTACATGCTCATTAAATCTTACGCCGGAGAAAATTGCAGAAGGAAAATATAAAGTCTGTCTAGAGTATCATATAAAAAGATGCAAAGGTCCTTGCGTTGGTTTACAGGATTCTGAAGAATATATTAAAAATGTAAATGCTATTCAGGAAATCTTAAAAGGAAACACCAACCTTGTAAGCGAATCTATCTATTCAGAAATGCAGGCACTAGCCGAGAAGCAAGAATTTGAAGAAGCGAACAAACTAAAAGAAAAATTTATATTAATTGAGAATTTCAAAAATAAATCAACCGTAGTAAGTTCAATCAAATATAACATTGATGTATTTAGTTATGACGAAGATGCAGATGCAGGATATATAAATTATTTGAATGTGTATAATGGTGCTGTTATACAGGCATATACATTTGAATATAGAAAACGGATAGAAGAAGAAAAAGAAGAATTGCTTGCTTTGGGAATTATTGAAGTAAGAAAAAGATTTGGCTCTACAGCGAAAGAAATTGTTGTGCCATTTCTCCCCGACCTGAAATTAGATGGTGTAGAAATTAACATACCTCAACGAGGCGATAAGAAAAAACTATTGCTTCTTTCAACTCAGAACGTAAGGCAATACAAACTAGACAAATTAAAAAGAGCAGAAAGTCTAAATCCCGAACAAAGGGGTACTCGCATCCTGAAAGAAATGCAAAAAGACCTGAACCTCAAAGACTTGCCATCACACATTGAATGTTTCGACAACTCTAACATACAGGGAACCAACCCCGTATCGGCATGTGTTGTCTTCAAAATGGGAAAACCTTCAAAAAAAGACTATCGCCACTTCAATGTTAAAACAGTAATTGGGCCTGACGATTTTTCAACAATGCGAGAAGTTGTATATCGGAGATACCACAGACTTATAGAAGAGGGAAGTCCCCTACCCCAACTTATTGTTATCGACGGAGGCAAAGGTCAGCTAAGTGCAGCTTGTGAATCGTTAAAAGAACTTGGTATTTATGGCAAAGTAGCCATTGTCGGGATAGCGAAAAGGCTTGAAGAGATATACTACCCGGAAGACTCTATCCCACTCTATCTGGATAAAAACAGTGAATCTTTGAAAATTATACAACACCTTAGAGATGAAGCACATAGGTTTGGAATTACTTTTCACCGCAACCAAAGAAGTAAGGGACAGGTAAAATCTGAATTAGATAATATTAAAGGCATTGGTGAAGAGACTAAGCGGCTTCTACTGAAAGAATTCAAAAGTGTAAAAAGAATAAAATCAGCGTCTAACGAGGAAATCGAAAAAGTAGTAGGTAAACACAAAGCTACATTAATTGAGAAATATTTTACTGAAGAAAAAGAGTCATAAATCTAAATATCTGTACAATAAAACTTTACACTTGCAAGAAAGAATAAAATAAATTATACCTAAAAAGATTCGCTTTAAAATAGCGTATAATCATTCATCACATTTAACTTTCTCGAAACTAAATAAGTTCGTAGACGTTATAATATTATAACACATAAACTAATTAAAAATAACGTACACATGAGAAATGATTTATTTTATTCTGTAAAACAAGCCGTCAAATACTGGTGGGTTTCATTGTTAATCGGACTACTAGCTATAATGCTGGGAATTTGGTGCTTAACATCTCCGTGGACTACAATTACAGCATTATCAATTGTATTTTCTGTAACTTTCTTCGTAAGTGGTGTTTTCGAAATAATATTTGCTGTGTCAAATAGAAATACACTCAAGAGCTGGGGGTGGACTTTAGTCAGTGGTATTATAGACTTATTATTCGGTATTATTCTTATATCAATGTCTCCTGCAGTAATCGCAATCGTACTCTCATATTTTGTTGGATTCTGGGTAATGTTCCAGTCTATCTGGGGAATAGGAGGAGCTGTAGAACTACGGAGAAATGGAGCTAAAGGCTGGGGATGGCTGCTTACATTAGCTGTTTTGGGTGTGATTCTGTCATTTATTTTCATAATGAGTCCTGTTCTAACATCAGGATTTATAGTAGCGCTCATTAGTATTTCGTTCATCTCTTATGGTTTCTTTAGAATATACCTTGGAATGAGATTAAAATCTCTTCATAAGGAAATGGAAAATATTGAAAAAGAAATACATAACGAGTAAGTAGAATGGGATAACATTTAATTTTTTGGAACAAAAGATTTAGAGGTGTCTACTTTTAAGACACCTCTAATCATATATAGATTATATCCTAACCTCCGGAAAACCGCCATCGACAGATATTTCTGCTCCCTGTATGAAAGAAGCATCATCAGAGGCAAGGAATGTTACCACTTTAGCAATTTCAGAAGGCTGTGCAAACCTCTTTAGTGCAACTTGAGGTAACACATACTCTACAATGGTATCTATCTGATTTTTAGAAAGATTAGATCGATCGAAATAATTTGTACTTACCGGCCCCGGACTTACTGCATTTACACGGATATTCCTCGAAGATAATTCTGCCGCAAATGTCTTCACAAAGGATAAAATAGCTGATTTGGCAGCAGAATAAACAGAAGAGTTCTGCATTCCCATCTTTGTCACGTTCGAAGAATTCAATATTATGGAGCTCCCCTCTCCCATCAATGGCAATACTTGTTGTACTGTAAACAAAGTTCCTTTTACCAAGACATTAAACATCTCATCGAAATGTTCTTCTGTGACTGCCTCAATAGGCGCATATTTCCCAAAACCTGCATTTACATAGAGGATATCTATCCGAGGCGAAATGGATCTAATATTTTCATTAATAGCCAATAAATCAGACATATTCCCGCCATCTGAAACAAAACCTACAGCCTTATTTCCTAATTCAGACACTGTTTTATCTACTGTCTCTTGATAGCGTCCTGTAAAAATGACTTTTGCTCCGTTCTCAATAAAATCGATAGCTGTCGCCTTACCTATACCGCTTGTAGCTCCTGTTATAAGGGCTACCTTTCCTTCTAGCTTTTTCATATTTGTTCTATTTAATTAAACAGTACAAATATATTCTGTCATAGAGTCGCCTAAAATCCATTTCTTGCTATTATAGAGGAAAAGTAATTCCACTAAAAGCGAACAAATTCAGCAAGAAATGGATTCTATAATTATAAACTACTATGTAGCTTTGTAGAATAAAAAACCAAAACTATGCTTAATCAAGAATCATTAGATTTCAATCGCATCAAAAAGGCAATAGAATATATTAGTGAAAACTACAAATATCAGCCTAGTTTGGATAAGATTTCGGAACATATCCACCTTAGTCCCTTCCATTTTCAGCGATTATTCAAAGAATGGGCAGGAGTAAGCCCTAAACGCTTCTTACAATATATAAGTATACAACATGCAAAACAGATCTTAAGAGAAACACAAGCAACATTATTCGATACGGCATTCGAAGTCGGCTTATCAGGGACGAGCAGGTTGCATGATCTATTCATAAATATAGAAGGAATGACTCCCGCTGAATACAAAAATGAGGGAAGCTATCTTACTATAAACTATAGCTTTGCACTCAGTCCATTTGGAGAAATAATTGTGGCTTCAACCCCAAAAGGAATTTGCCACATGTCATTTGCAGAAGACCATCAAGAAGCAATTAAAAACCTCACAAGTATTTTTCCTAAAGCAAATTATCAGAATTCAACAGATGAGATCCAAAAGAATGCAATACGCATATTTAATCTGGATTGGGAGAGTCTTGATAAAATAAAATTACACATCAAAGGTTCTGATTTTCAGCTTAAAGTGTGGCAAGCCTTACTAAATATACCGATGGGGCAATTATCATCATACCAGAATATTGCTAATCTCATAAATAGCCCTAAAGCTAGTCGGGCTGTGGGAAATGCAGTGGGACAAAACCCGGTAGCATATCTCATCCCTTGCCATCGAATAATACAGTCTACAGGGGCTCTGGGAGACTATCATTGGGGACACATCCGCAAGACATCTATGATCGGGTGGGAAGCTGCTAAAGTATATCAATAGTAATATAGTGGATTATACAAATAATTATTAACCTCAACTTGTGTTAGTAATAAATGAAGCAACTTAGGTATATTTGCAAATTAATCTCTAATTTTAAAGTCCATATCTAATTATGCGACTCTATTTTATGAAACATGAGGATATTAATACAAAGAGTAAGTAAAGCATCAGTTACAATCAACGGCAGTATAAAATCAGCAATAAATCAAGGGCTTCTTATCCTTGTCGGTATAGAAAATTCAGATAATAAGGAAGATATAGAGTGGCTCTGCAACAAGGCTGTAAACCTCAGGATATTTGATGATAAGGAAGGTGTAATGAATTTATCAATAAAAGATATCAATGGCGAAATACTTGTAGTATCGCAATTTACCTTGCATGCTTCCACTAAAAAAGGAAATCGTCCGTCTTATATATATGCAGCCAAACCCGAAATTGCTGTACCTTTGTACGAAGAATTTTGTACCGTTTTGGGCAACAAGCTAGGTAAACCGGTACAAACAGGCGAATTTGGAGCAGATATGAAGGTAGAACTCACAAATGACGGTCCTGTAACTATATGGATCGACTCGAAAGTAAAAGAATAACATGACAATAAAAGAAGCACAACAGGAGGTAGACCAATGGATAAAAACCGTGGGCGTACGCTATTTCAGCGAACTAACCAACATGGCTATCCTCACCGAAGAAGTGGGCGAATTAGCCCGCATCATGGCGCGTACATACGGCGATCAATCTTTCAAGAAGTCTGATCTGAACAAAGATCTTGGTGACGAAATGGCCGATGTACTGTGGGTACTTATCTGCCTCGCAAATCAAACAGGGATAGATCTCACAGACGCCCTAAAAAAGAATATTGAAAAAAAGACTAACAGAGATAAAGACAGGCATATAAACAACGAAAAATTGAAATAGAATGGCAGAAGTAGATAAATACAGAGATACTCTAAAAAAATATAAAACAGACATTAAGGATACTGATATCACTCAGAAAGTGAATGAGATAATCAGTAAGAAATTCGATCAGAATAATACCAAAGAGGTATATAAAAGGATATATTCGTGCATAGATCTCACATCATTGAATACAACAGATACGCGCGAAGAAATCTGGAATTTTACAGAAACAGTAAACGACTTCGAAGGGTCAAGCGATGTAGACAATGTAGCAGCAATATGCGTTTTCCCGAACTTTGTAGAAACAGTAAAAGAAGCTTTAACGGCAAATGTAAATATAGCCGCGGTAGCAGGTGGATTCNNATTTACAGAAGTTAAAATAGCAGAAACAGGACTTGCTGTTGCAAGTGGAGCCGATGAAATAGATATTGTACTCAATCTAGGATACTTCCTGGAAGAAAACTACGAAGATGTTTGTGAAGAAATAGACGAAATAAAGAACGCATGCCGTGAAGCAAAGCTAAAGGTAATACTTGAAACAGGAGCACTAAAAAGCGCTAAGAATATAATGAAAGCCTCTATCCTCGCATTATACTCAGGTGCTGATTTTATAAAAACTTCAACAGGAAAAGTATATGAAGGTGCTACGCTCGAGGCAGCATACGTTATGTGTACTGCAATTAAAGAATATAACCAGAAAACAGGGAATAAAGCCGGATTTAAAGCTTCAGGAGGTATTTCTACAACAGAAGATGCTGTAAAGTACTATACCATAGTAAAAGAACTACTGGGCGATGAGTATCTGAATAAAGAATACTTCCGTATAGGAGCAAGCAAATTAGCGAACAACCTATTGGAAAGTATTAAGTAGGCCATACCTATCACCAGACACAGAAAAAAAGA
>NZ_DLIY01000018.1:58933-59302 GCF_002483985.1 Dysgonomonas sp. UBA7630 | reverse complement strand
TTGCAGTTTCTTTAGCTTCTTTCACTTCAGTTTTAGCTGCTTGTTTGGCTTCCTTAACTTCTGTTTTAGGGGCTTTTTTTGCTTGATTAGCTGTTTTTACATCTTGAGCCATTACACTGGTAGAGGCGATTAATGCGATAGCCATGATACCTGAAAGAATAATCTTTTTCATAAANNAGATCGGCACGAAAATCGTACCGATCTTTTATTTTCAGAATAAGATTCTGATAACTGTGAAAAGGTTCACAGTGAGCTATTTACTTTTTCAGTTCAGCTTTTGCTGCTTTCACGTTACCTTTAGCTTCTTCCTTTTTTGCTTTCACTTCTGTCTTAGCTGCTTTCTTTTCTGTTTTTGCAGTTTCTTTAGCT
>NZ_DLIY01000018.1:552-58811 GCF_002483985.1 Dysgonomonas sp. UBA7630 | reverse complement strand
ACTTAATTAAAAGTGTTAAACTATACTGTTTAAATACGCAACAAATGTATGCTGGTTTTTGAATTAACACAGGTTAAACCGCGTTAAAAAAAAAGCCACTTTGTGTAAGTATTACTAAAGAATATTTTCTTCGTTTAAAAGGTATACAAATGCACTGTTTACAAAATAAAAATAGATACTGTATCAATCAAAAAACCTAAAAAAAACTTAATTTANNACATATAATTAGATCAAAATGTCAGAATTCACTATCAAAAGTAAAAACAGCAGCCTATAAAAGTCCGACAAAGCATTACCTAATCGCCTGTCTTACACGATCAATAAAGGATTTTCGCATCTCGTCAGTTCCTTTTGATGTTCCTTCACAGCTCAACCAAACACTGTTACGGATACCAACCGGCTTGAGCATATCTCCAATAAGGCCATTTTCGATCGTATTTTTAAAGTTAGGGCTCGGATGCTCAGACGTAGTAATAATAAGGGATTGCTCTATGTCTAAAAGAGCATTGAAGCCTCCTTCGTAATTAAAAGCAAAATCTTTCAATAGCACTTTGTCAAAAAAACCTTTCAAAATAGCAGGCATAGTATTCCACCAATTGGGGAAAATAAATATCATTTTGTCAGATTTTTTTATCGCTTGCTGATATCTAAGAATTAATGGATCAAGTACTTTTCCTTTGTTATATACAGACAATTCATCTTCTGTAAACACCGGATTAAAGCTATCTTTATGAAGATCTAATACCTCATAAGCCACATTATTATTATCATACTCGTCAATAATTGCATCCAATATTGCTTTATTAAAACTACCATGCCAAGGATGAGCAAAAACGATTGTTACCATATCTTTTTATTTATATAATTCAAATTTATGCCGTAACCAAAACTTCAATACCAAGACCAAGCCCCTCCACACGGTCTCCTATCTTTCTTAAATCTTCCACAGGCACTTTTTCAAGGTTTTTTTCAGGGGTTTCTCTATCGATAGTATAAATCATTACCTCACGAGGCTTTGTGGCTCTAACAGCCTCTAACCAAGCCGAAACTTCATCTTCCGTCGTATTATCCACCACCCTACCCTTATGACTACCTCTTACAAACATTGTTTGTATAATAAAATTGCCTTCGAAGCGTTTAAAAAGCTCTATCTGCTTTTCTATACTATACTCAGGCGAATTAGGACGATCTATCAACCGCACTGTATCAATACATGCCGAGTCAAGCTTAAGTATGTTATTATCTACCTTCTTGAGTGCATTAAATACCTTCTCCTTTCCGGCATGCATAGCATTCGAAAGGACACTGATTTTAGTTTGAGGGTAATACTTGTCCCGAAGTTCGATTGTATCATCAATAATTTCAGCAAATTGAGGATGTATCGTTGGTTCTCCATTTCCGGCAAAAGTGATTACGTCCAATGCTATTCCATCTTTTTGGAGATGCACCAATTTGTCTTCCAGAGCAGCTTTAACATTCTCACGACTAGGCAATTTAGTCTTTGTCCTGAAATTTTCATTATACCCACATTCACAATAGATACAATCGAATGAGCACAACTTACCATCGTACGGAAGTAAATTCATACCCAAAGATGATCCCAAACGGCGGCTATGTATAGGACCAAACACTATTTCATGAAACAGTATAGTTGACATATTATTATATTTCTAAACTCTAATTTTTAATAATATACAAAGTTACTGCTTTATCACTTTCTGCAATATAAACACATCTATTTTCGGTTCTACAATCTCAGAGTTTTAACAGAAATAGAATATACAGCGAGAATAAAGACCTAAAAATTAACAAATTCCATTTTTTGTTCCACATGAAACGAAGCACAACAATATTTTACTTCAAAAGGTGACAAACAGAAACATACATAACAAACAGATTTAATAGATATTAAATATAAAAAGGTGACAAAAGTGACACTTATTTGGCTATTTTATTTTGTCACTTTACATTCTCCTTCATATAATTTATAATAATTGATCTCTCCTTCGTCAGCATGACAAGAAGATCGAGATAAATAGATAATTTTTTGAGAATAAAACAGAAGAGAAACTTTGTTTTACTTAGCGGGGCATTTTATTCAACATGAAAAAACAGGAATCTACAGAATTAGATAATCCAATTTACGCCATACATTATCAGTACATAGCGCACAAACTTACCGGCAAACATGGTTGCATTTACGATATAGACATTGGCACGCATAAAGCCTAAGGCAAGGGCTATAATATCACCTACAACGGGCAGAAAACTAAAAAATGCCATTGCTGCACCTTTCCCTTCCAACCATCGCTGCATTTTATCTATTTTATCTTTCTTTACTTTCAGGTATTTCTCTATCCATTCTACCTTTCCGAGATGTCCTAAATAGTAATTAGTCATTCCTCCTAACCAGTTTCCCACAGAGGCGATAAGAACGCACGACCAACCGTTAAGACCGGCTGCAATCAGACCAACAAAAACGACTTCGGAACCGAAAGGTAATATAGTAGCCGCAAGAAAGGATGCTAAAAGCAGACCTATGTAGCCATACTCTACAAATCCGTCAAGCATATTTCAACTTATAGAATATGTATATTCCAAAACCAACAGCAAATACACACAGTCCTATCCCGAGTTTTTTTACCCACGACTCAGTTTTGAGGCTTTCTTCGTCGTATTTTGCTTTACGCATCAAAGAGCGTGGGCTCGATATCATTATAATACCGAAAATAAACATAAAGACAGGATATAAGAGATCTAGATAAATAAAATTACGCATATTCGTTATTATTTAAGATGTTTGTCCTTTCTTCTTTGAAGAAAAATATATGAACACAGCACAAATATACTTAGAATAGTAATATAAAAACTTAGTTTTTGTACCAAAGTTCCTTTATAGTAAGCCTCTACCCTACCCGACCGATCGATAGGGATCTGTACAAGACCTTGGCTACTTTCTGTAACAGGAATACTTACTCCGTCGAGAGACACAGCATATCCTTTATAGTAAATGAGAGGTAATTCGATACTATCTTTTACATTGGTTTTTATATCAAACCGGGTAATATAATCAAATCGTTCAAAGTTATATACTTCTATTTCCTTTAGCTGAGACGTCACGCTATCTCCACGTTGTAGGATAAATGGATCAGGATACGGCATTCTTGAAGGATAATATTCCATTCCCGCCATTGTATAATGAGTGGTTTCGTTCAAATAATCTTTATCGGATAAACGAGCCTCTACCTTTATTTCTTTATACGTTGAAGCATCAATTACAATAACAACCGAAGTTAAAACGACCAATAATGAAAACGCCACAAGCTGAATATTCTTTTTTTTACACAGCAAGTATATGTAATAAGCTCCTGCCACAGAAAAGAAGAAAACAACAAACTCGTATAGCCTCCACGGGAACTGTATCAGACTCAGATAAGACAAAGGGAAGCGTGTCCAGGGTGTTAAAGTGGATGTGAGAACAATATAAAACAACCCGATAAGAACCCCTATATCGATACTTCTTATATATTTATTTTGTTCCTTATTTACTCTCACAAAAAAGCGCAAGCATAACGGAGCAAGGAGCAACAACCCTATCCCTGTAGATTTCTGACCGAGCGTAAAACCTTCAAGTGAACCTTTCAAGATCGTCAACCAATCGAGCCTGCTCTGAGCTGTAGTGTAAGGCGAGTATTTAAACTTCTGAAAGTAAAACGTATCGGATAAGAGTTGTTCAAAAAACGGAAACAAATAATAGCTCGTCAAAACGATTGTAACCACGCCTGCCAAAATCAAATAGTATATACGCTTGGGCTCTTTTATCATATCTCTATAATAAACAACAAGTATGATACTTACTGTAATAAACAACAGCAAAGAGGAAAGGACATGCGTAAAAATCATCAGAGAAAATCCAATGGTAATAACGTACCACTTCCGATAATCACCCTTAATGATATAAAAAAGTCCTAGAAAAACAATCGGCAGAAAAGTAAATGAAAAGGCTTCGCCCCATGCTCCTCTATAATATAAATCGAGCAAACGATATAAGCAAAAAGTATACAGTATCGAGCTCACAGATGCCACATACACACCCTTATAAACTCTAAGAACAAAAATGTACATAAAAGTTCCGCACATCATTGTCATAGAAAAATAAAGGAACCAATAGGCAAAATCCTTACTCGTCAAATTAGCTAATAGAGCGTATGGAATGAGAATAAAATCGGAATAAAATGTTTTTACAAGGTAGCCATAGCCATAAAGCCCCTGATAGTCTATATAGGAAGGAAATGTTCCATCTTTCAATCCTTGCATTAAGGCCTCGAAGCGAGCATTGTGAAAGTAATAGTCATCACCACCCAAAAACTGAGTTCCGTATGCAAAAGAACAGAAAACAGAAAGAAATAATAAAACAGAGAAGAAAATCCAAAAGTGATATTTCTTATCTGCTATAAGGCTATCCAGCTTCATTTTCTCTTCTTTTCTGTAAAAATATAAAAATACACAAGCTCAATATGCTCAAAACTGTTATACACAGGCTTATTCTCTGTATAATAGTTCCCCCATAATATACTTCTACCCTACCCGATTGATTACCCGATAATTGAACTAATCCATTATCACTTTCCGAAACAGGAATAGCCTTCCCATCAAAGCTGGCGGTATAACCTTTATAGTAAATCAAAGGCAATTCCAGAGCTTCACCATTGGTTGCATTCAGGTTAAAAGCCGTTACTCTTCCTAACCGTTTAAAGTCAGATATCTGCATCCCTCCATAATCTGACTTCACACTGTCCCCTCTCTGATAAAGATATTCTACAGAAGGTACTCTATCGGGAATATATTCCAGTCCTCCTAGATGATAATCATTCGAAATATCTGCACTCTGAGTAACAGGTCGCCCACAACGGTAGTTTTTGTATGATTGCGCATCGTTTACAAGCACCAAAGCTATTCCGGCGACAACCATTATCCCCCCAGCCAAAAATCGCTTATTCGTCTTTAAAATTCGCGACAAGTAATATCCCCCTGCCACTGCAAAAAAGAAACACGAAAACTCAAGCAAACGCCATGGCAGCTGAATAAAGTTCAACAAGCTGAAAGGAAATACCGACCATGGAAATATCGGCAGACAAGCGATAATATAGATAAAGCCTACAATAACGCCGATATCAAGACTCCTTAATTCTTTCGATTTTTCATATACAAACAACCGCAAAATGATACCAAATGTAAGCAAGAGACCTACACCGGGAATAAGAGCTTGCTCCGGGATAATAATCCCGACAAACATTCCCCAAATAATCCAATGCAGTCCGAGTGCAGAATCCTGAGCTTTAGACATCAATCCCCTGCTCTCATAATAAAACGTATTGGAAAGCATTTGCTCCATCATCGGGAAAATATAGTAAGCGGTTACAATCAAAGTTGCAACACCAGCCAAAACAAGATATTTTATACGTTTAGGCTCTCTTAGCAATGATTTATAGTAAATCCCTAAAAAGATAAGTATAGTCACAAACATCAGAACCGATGATATAAGGTGCGTAAATATCATCAGGCTAAAACCTATAGCCAAAACGTACCATTTCTTATAATCACCCCTGATAATATGATACAATCCCAAAAAGACAATAGGCACAAAAGTAAAAGACAAGGCCTCTCCTATTGCAGCCCTGTGATATATATCAAGCAACCTATAAGCAGCAAACGTGTACAACAGTCCTGCTATTGCAGCAGCGTACGAACTTTTATAAATGGTATTGACTGTTATGTAAGTGAATACACCACACAAAATAGTCATGGTAAATATCATAAACTGATATGCAAACGCAGCATCGGTAAGATTACCAATCAAAGCAAAAGGTATAAGTATAAAGTCGGGGTAGAAAGCCTTTGTAAGATAGCCATAACCATCGATGGCACTATAGTCGAGATAAATAAGCCACGGACTATCTTTCAGACCATCCATCAATGCCTGTAGCCTTCTGTAGTGAAAAAAGAAATCCTGCCCCGGACATAAGGGCTGATAAAAATACATCATCAACAAAGACAGAAAAACCAACAAAGCAAAAAATACCAAAAACTGATACCTTTTGCTTTGTATTATTTTGTCTAAAAGATTATTCATAAACCAAGTAAATTTGGGTAAAGATAATCAGAAAGATTTATTTCACTATTTTATATATCTAAATTGTCATTGTGAGTAAAAACGAAGAACCTCTTTATTCTTAAACTTTAATGTGCCTCCAACCAGTTCTTCCCTTTTCCGCAATCGGCTCTTAGTGGAACAGCCAGTTTATATGCATTTTCCATTTCTTCAATTACTATCTTCTGAACTTTATCAAGTTCATTTTCAAGAACATTAAAATTCAACTCGTCATGTACTTGAAGAATCATCTTCGATTTGATATTCTCTTTTTCGAAACGCTTAAAAATATTATTCATCGCCACTTTTATGATGTCAGCCGCACTTCCCTGTATGGGTGCATTTATAGCATTTCGCTCGGCATAACCACGTACAGTAGCATTACGAGAGTTGATATCAGGCAAGTATCTTTTTCGTCCAAAAACAGTTTCTACATAAGTTTTCTCACGTGCATCGGTTATACATTTATCCATATATTCTTTCACCTTCGGATAGGTCTCAAAATAACCGTCAATAAGTTCTTTGGCTTCTCCTCTTGGAATAGTAAGACGTTCGGCCAATCCAAAAACAGAAATACCGTATATGATACCAAAGTTGGCTGTCTTTGCCTTGCGACGCATGTCGCTTGTCACTTCATCTATCTTCAATTTATAAATCTTAGCGGCTGTAGCAGCGTGTATGTCTTCCCCACTATTGAAAGCTTCTACCATCGATGGGTCTTGGCTAAGATGTGCCATAATACGAAGCTCGATCTGAGAGTAGTCGGCAGAGAAAAACAAGCATCCCTCGTCGGCAATAAATGATTTTCGAATCTCTCTTCCCTGTGCATCGCGTATAGGAATATTCTGAAGATTGGGATTCGTAGAGCTCAGTCTTCCGGTAGCTGTAACTGTCTGGTTAAATGATGTGTGTATCTTTCCATCTTTGGGGTCAACAAGCAGCGGAAGTGCATCAATATAAGTACTCAGAAGTTTTTTAAGACCTCTGTATTCTAATATTTTATTTACAATCGGATGCGTATCTTTGATACTCTCCAATGTTTCTTCACTAGTTACATATTGTCCCGTTTTAGTCTTTTTGGGCTTGTCTACAATCTTTAATTTGTCGAAAAGCACCTCTCCTACCTGCTTAGCCGAATTTATATTAAATTCTGTTTCTCCAAGCTTATATATCTCCGATTCGATATTCTGCAATTCTATGGTAAGAGTCTTTGAATACTCTCCTAAAGCAACCGTATCCAGTCTTACACCGATAAATTCCATGTCTGCAAGAACATAGATAAGAGGTAACTCTATTTCGTAAAATAATTTACTTAAATCCTGTTTCTCAATCGCCTTTTCGAGTATGCTTTTCAGTTTCAATGTAACATCCGCATCCTCACATGCATAATCACTAATCTGATTAGGACGTAGAGAACGCATATTCAACTGATTTTTACCCTTAGCCCCTATCAGCTCATCAATATGTATTGTTCTGTATTTCAGATATGTTTCTGCCATATAATCCATATTGTGTCTCAACTCAGGATTGATAAGGTAATGAGCAATCATTGTATCAAACAATTTGCCTCGTACATGAATATCATATTTTTTGAGAACAATAATATCGTATTTTATATTCTGTCCTATTTTCAGTATCTTCTCATTTTCAAAAAACGGACGGAATTTATCTATCAGTTTCTTCGCTTCGTCAAAGTCGGCAGGAACGGGAACATAATAAGCTTCTCCCTCTTTGAAGGCAAAGGACATCCCTACCAGTTCGCTCACTATAGGGTCGAGACCTGTAGTCTCGGTATCGAAACAGCAAGATTCTTGATTAGAAAGAGTACTTATCAGTTCTAAAATCTCTTTCTCTTCCTCCACAAGATGATAAGAGTGAGGTATATCTTTCAGCTCCTGTAAGGCGGAGTAGTTAACGGTTGCATTATCTGAAGAAGAGTCTACAGGCGGCAATAATTCGGCAAATAAATCGCCCTGTATAGCTTCATGCGTTGTAGTATTCCTCACAGGGTGTGATGGGATACCATCAGTCTTTAGAACCCTGCTGATAAGTGTTCTGAACTCAAGCTCTTCAAAAATAGCACTTATTTTTTCAGCGTTTATTTCTCTACGAGCAAATTCATCTTTGTTGAAATCGACAGGTACATCGGTCTTGATAGTAGCCAGAAATTTTGAAAATATAATTTGCTCTTTATTATCTTCCAATCGTTGTTTTAATGCTCCTTTAATCTCCGATGTATGTTCAAGGAGGTTTTCGATAGTTCCGTATTCCTCTAACAGCTTCTGAGCAGTTTTAGGACCTACACCGGGACATCCGGGTATATTATCGGAAGCATCACCCATAAGACCGAGTAAATCGATCATCTGGTCGGGAGAAGATAGCTCATATTTCTCCATGATGGCTTTAGCATCTAACACATCAAATCCCGATCCTGCAAACTTTGGTTTGTACATGAATATATGATCGGATGTAAGCTGACCATAATCCTTATCGGGAGTCATCATATAAACATCTATATTCTCCTTTTCTGCTTTCTTCGCAATAGTACCAATTACATCATCAGCCTCATAATAAGGAACTTCCAACTCTTTGATATTATAAGCTGCAATAATCTCCTTGATAATAGGAACAGCTGCCCTTATATCTTCAGGAGTCTCCTGACGCTGCGCTTTATATTTCTCATAAGCATCATGACGGAACGTTCCTCCCGGAGGATCGAATGCGACGGCAATATGTGTCGGGTTTTCTTTGCGAAGAAGTTCCTCTAATGTATTTACAAAACCAAACACAGCAGATGTGTTCTGACCCTTAGAGTTAACCCTCGGATTCTTTATAAATGCATAGTAAGAACGGTATATGAGCGCATATGCGTCTAATAGGAATAATTTCATTGGGGAATATATTTATATTATAAAACAGTGGAAAGTTAAGGAAAAACTGATGAACTACAAAAGAGACAAATTAAAATAGATAATCAATCTTCACCGTAAGATCCTCTATCCGTAACCGAGCGGAAAGAAAAAAATAAACAGCTTTACTTATTCATATTCTTATTTACAAAAAAGTAAAAAAACAGAGTAATAGAACCAAATATCAAGGACTATTTGAGGATACTAACTATTAAAAAAGAATTCAAAAACATTAAAATGCAATTATTCTTTAAAAAATTCCTTATATGTATGTAAAGTTACGCATATATAATGCTTAAAGCCGAAATATTCTTAAATTTGCAACTCAACAAAACAAGATATGGATAAAAAGCTTTTAATAGCTAAACCTGTAGCGGAGGAATTAAAAATATTCAATACTTATTACAAAGATTCTGTTTTTTGCAATAATGTAAGGATTCAGGAAATTATAGATCACATTATGAAATCGGATGGTAAAAGAATCCGTCCCATTTTACTGCTTTTGGCTGCTAAAGCCTGTGGCGAGATCAATAATATTACTTACAATGCTGCTATCACTGTAGAACTTTTGCATACAGCTTCGCTTATACACGATGATGTTGTAGATGAATCAAAAATAAGAAGGGGAAAGGCTTCATTGAACGCTATTTATGATAATAAAATGGCTGTTCTGGCAGGTGATTACTTCTTGTCTACTGCTCTTATCAAGAGTGTGTTGACAGGAAACATAGAAATCATATCCAACATATCTGATTTAGGGCGCGATTTGGCCGAAGGAGAACTTAATCAGCTTTCGCTGGTGAAAGAACTGATCATTGACGAAGATGAGTATTTTCAGGTAATAAAGAAAAAGACCGCCTCTCTGATGTCGGTATGCATGCGTATAGGCACAATATCTGTAAGTGCTTCGGAAGAAGAAATAGAAAAATTTACCCGCTTGGGAGAATTATTTGGATTGTGTTTTCAATTACGTGATGATATTTTCGATTATTTTACCGATGCTATTGGCAAGCCAACAGGAAATGATATCCGTGAAGGGAAAATAACTTTACCTCTTCTGTATGCTATTAAAAATGCTTCGGAAGAAGAAAAAAAGGAAATACTATCTATCGTATATTCTTATAACTATACGGACGAAAATATTCAGCATCTGATCAACTATGCCAAAGAGCATGGAGGAATAGATTATGCATACAGGAAGATAGAAGAGTTTAAGGAACAAGCCGAGAAAATTATAGAAACTATTCCTGATTCTGATGTGCGTGAAGCACTCGAAGCTACAGTAGATTATATTATAAAAAGAGTATATTAATAAAAGAGCAACTTTAAGGAAGTTGCTCTTTTACTTATTGGATAGGAATATAAATCTCCGTTTTCAATTTATCCGGAGTTGTACGATCCGGATTATTTAAATATTTCTCAAACCCCTGATCGATCCGTAGTTCATATCCATTATCAGGAACCCATCTAAATATAGTGTCAAACACAGAGGACAAATTATTATAAGGTCCAATATAAGTAAAGACTAAAAATTTACCCCCTAAAACGTTTTTTACGCCTATTTCTCCTTTTGGTGACACTTCCTTATGGATTACAAGACAAACGTCTGTTATGAGCTTATCCGAATCCGTTACATGAGGGTCGTCATGAGACATAGTAAGATGTTCGATGCCTGCGGTAAACAGTTTATTTTCTTTTACAAAAGACCATAGTTTACTATATGCACTTCCGTAATCAAGAGTACGATAATCACCCTGAAGACGCACGTATATAGCTTTTTTGGAGTCAAGCTCTACTCTTTTTGGATTTTTGAGTTGTATATCAGAAGATACTTGCAATGGTTTCATAATTTTATAACTTTTGTTATTTCTATAATCTGATGGTGAAATATTATAGTACTGGCGAAAAACTTTTGTAAGAGAAGAAGGGGTATTATATCCTACATTATATGCAATATCTTGTACCGAAAGATTGGAATATCTTAATAAACGAGCTGCAGTCTCGATGCGCATTCTTACAACAAATGCTCCTACAGATTCTCCAATTATAGCTTTAAAAATACGATGAAAATGAAATTCCGAAAAATTTGATATCTCTGCTAATTCTTTCAAATCCATTTCATCATTCAAATGATTGCCTATGTATTCGATAATGATATTAATACGTTTCGCATAATCTTCTCTGGTTGATATTTTCTGCTTCATACTTATAACTTTCTGTTACAAAATTATATATAGTGCAATATAGTTACTTTTCCAAACTTGCTATTTATTGAAAACTAACAAAAAGAGAGCATCATTCAGATGCTCTCTCTTCTTTATTATATTTTTATAGACTATTTAAGCCATTAAACTTTTTAGCTTTTCTGTATCAGTAAAATCAGCTATCACACCGTATGTATAGTCTTTCAGGAAATCGACAGATAAGGTTGTGGATACACCTATTACACGCATAAATGCATAAGTAGCAGCTTTGATACCGGTAAATGCATCTTCGAATACGATACACTCCCCCGATTGTACTCCAAGATTTGTCTTAGCCAATACATATCCCATCGGGTCTGGTTTCCCTTTCTTTATACTATCTGATGTAATTATTGTATCGAAAGTATCGCCTAAAGACAACTGGTCTAATACAACCTTTACTTTACTGGAAGGAGAACTGGTAACAAGACCTATTTTATAACCTTCATCTTTAAGGTATTTGATAAAATCAAGAACGCCTGGAATAACCGTTTCTTTATAATCGATGGCTTGTTCCATTTTCGAACATGCATCTCTTATAGCTTGTTTTTCTTCGAGAGTTGAAATCGTAAAATAAAGTTCAATGATAGAACTCAATGTCATTCCCTTTATTACGTCGGAAAAGTTATTAATTTTCAACTCATTCTCTTGTGCTATCTTACTCCAAAACTCATCATAAGCGTGCTCTGTGTCTACGACAACACCATCTAAACCAAACAGTACGGTTGTTATTTTACTTTTTGCCATTTTATTTTATTAATACTATTAGCTAATAATAAAAACTGAACAAAGTAAGATAATTTTATTGGGAATCCTGCTATATATCATCATAAAATAAAAACGGAAACATGATGATGTCCCCGTTTTTAAGATATCGTAGCCTATAATTTCTTATTTATATTCCTTCTTATATTTGGCTTCAAGTTTGTCTGCTCTTTTGCCACTTTCGGGATGAGTAGAAAACAATTGTTTAGCCTTGCTTTTGTCTACACCTGCATCGTCAGACAATTTTTGAATAATGCGTAAAGCTGTTACCATTCCCATCGGATCTTTACCACTCTTTTTCAAGAATTCATAACCATAATCGTCAGCGGCATACTCTGCCTTTTGAGAAAATTGAGCACCGGCAAGAGCTTCTCCAAGTTCTCCCAACTGAGAATCGGTCAGTGCAGCTGCTACATCGCCAGTAGATCCTACTGCATCTTTGAGTGCAGAAGTAAGTAATGCTTTTTTGAATGCTTCCTTAGAATCCTTATTAACGATATGACCTACTTCATGACCTATTATTCCCAATATTTCGTCATCTGTCATCAATTCCATTAAGCCCGCAAATACACGTATACTTCCGTTTGCACAAGCAAAAGCATTCTGATCTACAACATAATAAGCCTGAATATCAAGCTTTACATCTGAAGGCATTGTTGCTTTTATTTTTTCGAGACGGTCTGCTACAGCTTTCATCCCGGGATCAGAATCGGTTGTTTTACAAACCGGGTTATGAGCATCCATCCAGTCAATATATTCCTGGCAATAGGTAGCTATTTGTTCGTCGGTAAGTGTTAATGCCTTTGCTGTTTTAGTAGCTGCGTCAAGATGCTTTTTATTAATCTTTAGTCCTCCCAGCTGCGCATTTGCAGTATGAGAACATATTAAAATTAGTGTTAAGGCAATTAGTAGTTTTTTCATAAAAATAAATGTTAATGATTAGTATTTTAAAATATTAGCTTTTCTCTAAATGTAATATGGGATAACCTTTTCCCTCTCCATCATATTCGTCTCTGCCCACTTCTTTAAATCCTAAATGATAATAAAAATCCAAGGCTTGTGTATTTTGTTCGTTTACATCCACTTTTCGTGCATTCAATGTGTTTACAGCATAATCCATCAAGATTTTGCCTATACCCTCTCCCCTACTTTCATTCTCTACAAAAAGCATTTCTATGCTATTATCACTTATACCTAAAAATCCTTTTATAATGCCCTTCTGATTTCTATAAACATATAGAGAAACATGATGAAAATAGATAGGAATATGAGTTTTATAAAATTCAAAATCTTCGTCTGATAAAAAATCATGAGTAGCCTTTACAGCACTCTCCCAAATATCTATTAATACAGGGTAATCTTTTTTGTCAGCTGAACTAATCATAGTGTAAATTATTTAGGTTAAACTTTAGTCTATATCAAGAATATTTCCGTTTTCAAAGGTATTAAAAGATATGATTCTAGAAAAATCAGAAAGTTTTAATTCTTTATTTTCACACATCATATAACACACCGGTACTTTTCCATAAAATGAAGCCCATTGCGAGAATGAACTTGGAGGACCTATTATATAATCACTTTTAGACAAAGCATATAGATCTTTTTCTGAGGATGATTGGGGTATGACAAAACAATCTAATTCCGGAAAATTATGAAGGTTTATCTTTTCATTAGAACAAATCAAAAATTTAACCTTCTCTCCTTTCTCTAAAAGCTGTTTTTCTAAATTTCTCATCGCTTGAGAATAAGCTTCGTCAGAGAAATAGTATATCCCATCGAGCCACTCTTTATAATCTCCTCTACGTATATGTACGCCAACTATGGTAGCTTTTTCTTGAGAAGATAGAAAGTCGTTTACAGCAATCACTACATCTTTTTTGAAATCAAATAAAGGACGTATATTATCCGACTGCTCTATTACTATTTCTCTATTTCCAAGACGATTAGACCAGCCCTCTATCAAATTAAGATTAAATAATTTTCTGAATATATTAGATCTTCCGTTTTGTATATATCCTCTTGCTTTAAGCGAAAGGAATACTCTTTGTAGAAGTTTTTTGGACTTAAAACGTATAAGTTTATTTCTGTTCAGATTGGAAAAAGCAGGTAAATATTCATCGAAATTTATAACCAATACTTTCTCTTCGTACTTCAATCCATAAGCTATAGATGGAATAAGAGACCATATTCTGTTACACAACTGACCCGGAGAATCGTAGTTAATAATCATAAGAATATTAGTGAGAATTTGTAAAGTTATAAATTAAAGAAATATAGAGGCGATTATAAAATAAAATTGTTGCTAATATCAATCATGACACTATATCACATAAGTAGTATAATAGCATGAATATTAGCAACAATGATAAAAATATTATAAATGCCTAAGATTTATACATTAAATCTGAAATGCATTATATCACCATCCTGAACGATGTATTCTTTTCCTTCTACATTCATTTTACCGGCTTCCTTCACGGCAGCTTCCGAACCCAATGTTATAAAATCATTGTATTTTATAACTTCGGCACGAATAAATCCTTTTTCAAAGTCGGTATGTATAACGCCTGCACACTGAGGAGCTTTCCATCCTGAAGTGAATGTCCAAGCACGTACTTCCTGAACTCCGGCTGTAAAATATGTTTGTAATCCGAGAAGCTTGTAAGCCGATTTAATCAGTCTTGCTACTCCCGATTCTTTAAGTCCAATTTCTTCAAGAAACATTTGACGCTCTTCGTAAGATTCAAATTCAGCTATTTCAGACTCTATTTTCGCAGCTACAATAAGAATTTCAGCATCTTCATCCTTTACAGATTCACGTATTTGCTCTACATAGTTGTTTCCCGAAACAGCACTGGCTTCATCTACATTGCATACATAAAGCACAGGTTTGTATGTAAGAAGATAAAGCTCTTTCGCTATTTTTTCATCCTCTTTATTATCAAATTTAACAGTACGGGCCGACTTACCTTGCTCAAGCGCTTCTTTGAACTGAACCAAGATATCATAAGCACGTTTAGCTTCTTTATCCCCTCCTGTTTTCGCTTGTTTCTCTACTTTCTGAATACGGGATTGTACTGTTTCCAAATCTTTGAGTTGGAGCTCTATATCTATAATTTCTTTATCTCTCACAGGATTTATACTTCCATCCACATGAGTGATATTATCATCATCGAAACAACGAAGCACATGAATAATAGCATCTGTTTCACGTATATTAGCAAGGAATTTATTACCAAGCCCCTCCCCTTTGCTAGCTCCTTTAACGAGCCCGGCTATATCTACTATTTCTACTGTTGTAGGCAAAATACGATTGGGTTTAACCAATTCCGCTAATTTATTTAATCTTTCGTCCGGAACGGTTATTACTCCTACATTTGGTTCTATTGTACAAAAAGGAAAATTTGCCGATTGTGCTTTTGCGTTCGATAAACAGTTGAAAAGAGTAGACTTACCCACATTAGGAAGTCCTACAATACCACATTGTAATGCCATTATTTTATATAAATTATTTTTTCAGGGTACAAAGGTAGTGAAAAATCAATGACATACAGTTTTTTGATTTTACGAAGTAAAGATCTCCGTAAATAATTATATAAATAACATATGATAAGGATCTTTATCCAATATTTTCTTATAATAATTCCTGAGATTATTTATCTGGGTATCATTGGCCGATTCAGTTACATTTATATCCCTAAGTCGGATTCTATTTTTAAATTTAATAGGTAGATAGTGTGACGAATATTCAGTTTTAACATATTTGGTTCCTTTCAGATGTGCCATAACATTCAACCAAACATCATCTGCATAAAAACATAATTCTCTTAATAAATCAATATTAAAGACATCCTTATGCAAAGAATGAGGAGGATAAAGTACTCCTCCTACACCTGTAGGGAATATATCAATAGAAGGTGACTTCGCATCATTTATCATTTTCCATTCATTATACTTTGCCAGATTTCTATCATTAATCTTTACTTCCCATCCGCGACAACAACAAATAGTTTGAGGATATTTTTCAGATAACTCGATGAGATGTTGTGTTATATATGAATTATATAAAATGTCATCATCAACAGTTATAATAATATCATCAGGAAATTCCTGCATAGCATAATAATATTTTGTATGTGCCTTCAGGTTTTCATCACAAAACCTTATTTCGAGTCCTCTATCCTGTAGACGAAGTAAGTTTTTTGGTAATTCTGATAACGAGGAAAACTGTTCTTTAGATAACCATAATAAAATTTTGTCAGGTTTTAATTCCTGTCTCATGATAGATTCTATCACAAGCCATACTCTATTTATACGTGGAGGAAAAGAAGTCAACGAAACTATAATACGATTACTTGCTTTATCCGATTTTTTCAATTTATATTCATCCTTATTTGCTGTTATTCTGAAATAGATTGGGACAAACAAATTGACAAAATAGAGGGTCGGAATACGTAGAAACGGATATAAGAAATATCTGGATAAAGGATTATGTTTTATATGTATAAATGTATATAAAGTATCAAAGAAATTAATCATTTTTGGTTTCCTTTTATTTTTAAAAACCAAGTTTATAATAATTGTACTGATCATTAAAACAATATCTACATATAGGCATATTTAATCGATAAATACTTCTATACAAACAAAAAAGAGCATCCTTTATAGGGATACTCTCCAGATAATTAAGAATAAAAATACCTTATTTTATTACTCTATCTATTACCTTTTTAGCTGTAGCTTCCATTATCTTATAACCTTCTTCATTAGGATGTACTCCATCAGTACCTAAATTGCTTTTCAAAGCATTATTTTCGTCACACATCACCGAAAAATAATCTATATATGAAAATCCTTTTTCCTTAGCATAAGCTTTTATTTTCGCATTAAGAGACATTATTTTTTGAGGCACATCTTTTATCTCTTTTCTCCAAGGATATTCGCCTGCAGGTGTTACAGATGATAATATCACTTTTATGCCGTTAGCATCAGCCAGTTCAGCCATCGACATGATATTTCCTAAAGTAAATTCTTCATTATATGGTCCTGTATTTTGAGCAACATCATTTGTACCTATATTTATCAATACTGCAACCGGCTTAAGATTAAGTACATCCTGACGAAAACGGGATAACAATTGCGGGCTGGTTTGTCCACTTATTCCACGACCTACATAATTGTTTGATTTAAAAAAATCAGGGTGTGCATTANNTTCACCTTTGGCAGGTGCAGGCAATGCAGCATTCGCTTCGGCATACCTATCGAGATTTATAAGTTTATTAAATTCCTGTGCGCGAGAGAATAATCCAAAAAAGGAAAAAAAGGACATAATTAAAATTACTTTTTTCATGATAAATAAGTATTTATATTTCAAAAATTGAATGAATATCCTATGCTATAGAAAAGATTATTACCATAAGGTGAATACTCGTCCTGTACTACATCGTATTGTATCATGGCTATCATATTCATGTACCGCAAACCTCCTCCTATAAGAACAGACGTCACAAATTTATTAGTTTTATATTTATTTCCACTATTTTCTATAGTTTCCCATACACGGCTGGCTTCAGGCTGAAGGCTTATCACAAGAAAATCAACAGGATAAAAACGTCCAAAAACATTAAAACTTACATAATGCCTGCTCCATTTAACATCGTAATTTTTCTCTCTGAAATAGTTATATCCTAATCCTACCCCGGCAGTAAAATATTTAGAAAAATTATAACCAACCTGAGGAGAAATACCCACAGCTGTATAATTCCCGAATTGTAAATTCATATTACCTCCGAAAGTAAGTTTAGAAGGATCAAAACCGGAACCGGATTTATAACTTCCTCCATATTGCGAATAAGCAAGACCGGTACTTAATATTAAAGACAGAATCAAAATTAATTTTTTCATATCATTCGTTTTTATCATTTTTATTCAGAATATTATCAATAGCCTTTTGTACCAAAGGTTCCATTATTTTTTTATACCCTTCTTCGTTAGGATGCAATCCATCAAGCGAATAACTATTTATCATTCCGTTTTCACTATCGCGCATAGGAGTATTCAAATCTAAATAGTAATAACCTTTCTCTGCAGCATAAATTTTTATATGTTCATTCAGTTTATCTATTTTCTCTGGTACATCTTTAATTGGTTCCCATCCATGACCTTTGCATGGCAGAAGAGAAACCAATATTACTTTTATGCCATTCATATCAGCTAATTCGACCATCGATTTTATATTATCCATCGTAAACACAGGATCGTACTCACCTGTTTTCTCGGCTATATCATTTATACCTGCATTTATAACAACAACTTTAGGATACAATTCTATAACATCTTGCCTAAAACGTAAAAGCATCAATGAACTTGTTTGTCCACCCTTTCCCCTGCATACATAATTATTATCTACAAAGAATTTGTATCGTAGATGTACCCAATTTTCGGTGATAGAATTCCCTATAAACACGACCCTATTTTCATTAACTTCAGGTATTTTCAATTGACTATTAGCCCACGCATAAGCATTTAGTTTAAAAATATCGTTATTCAATCTGTCTTTGTATAAGCGATATCCTACGTATGGTATCAATATCAAATTTAGTAATACAGATATTACAAAAATGGTATAAATAAATTTCTTTTTCATATCAATTATAAATGATCTGATTATTTTCCCGATTGCACCAATTGGAGGAGGTAACAAAACAACATGCTATTATAAAAAGGATATATTTAAAAACTAAAAGGAGTTTATTAAACATTATATATATTATTAATTTTTAATTTAAACTTAACAAAAAATCATTGTGTTTGTAATAGACTGTTAATTGTGTTTATTCTTTTTTTGAAGAATACTTGTAAATATCGATATTAAAAGTTCATTCACGTATAAAAGTGAGTTATTAAACAGAGTAAAATTATACAAATTATTTATATAAAGCGTATTATGAACTTTATTAAAACAATGTTAATAACTATGATTGTTGATAAATTTTCATTTTTTAATCTATTAATAATTGTTGATAAACCTTTCATAGCAGAATGATAAAAGCCTGTGATTTTTAATTGTTATCTGCGACTTATTTCATATATGTTGTTTAGTTTCATAAAACAATTGATTTTGTTTTAAAAATCTATTAACAGTTATCAACAGTTTATCAACAATCTTTTTTGATAATCTAAATATGTAAATAAAGAATAGGAAACAATTGATAAGAAATACTAATTTAAGTAGCATATTCACAGATAAATATATAATTTTGTTATTCATTAATATAATAATGTAAAAGATGAAAGGTTTTCTTAAGAGTTTATTAGCCTCTATAGTAGGCTGTTCTATCGTTATAGGTATTTTTATTTTTATATTTATTCTTATAATAGCCGCTATGTCTTTCGGCTCATCTGATAAATATAATTTGAAAGATAATACTGTATTGACATTGAAACTTGAAGGTACTCTGTCTGAAAGAGTAGAACCAAATTCGTTTTTAGACTTGATAGGTCAAAATACGGATTTAGAAATAGGATTGGATGATATTCTTTCATCTATAAAGAAAGCAAAGGAGAATGATAATATAAAGGGAATTTATATTAATGCCGGTGCATTTGCTGCTTCTAATGCTTCGTTGAAAGAAATACGCGATCAGTTAGCAGACTTTAAAGAAAGCGGAAAGTTTATTATTGCTTACGCCGATGTTTATTCACAAGGATGCTATTACTTATCGTCAGTAGCAGACAAAGTAATAATGAACCCTCAGGGTAATCTCGATTTGCATGGACTTTCATCTTCACCTACTTTCTACAAAGGGCTACTTGATAAAATAGGTATCGAGATGCAGATATTTAAAGTAGGTACATTCAAATCTGCGGTTGAGCCTTTTATGCTTGATAAAATGAGTGATGCAAATAGAGAGCAGGTTACAGCATATATAAACGATATATGGTCTACTATTACATCCGAAATATCAGACTCCAGAAAAATATCGGTAGATAAAATAAACCAACTGACAGATTCTTTGCAAACATTCAAATTAGCCAATGTTTCAGTTAGTGATGGGCTTGTAGATACGTTGATGTATGAGACAGAAGTAAAAGAATATCTGAAAGATTTGCTCAAAGTAGAAAAAGCAAAAGATGTGAGAATGGCATCCATCAAGGATATGACTTCCGTACCATTTGTAAAAGAAAGTAATTCTAAAGATGTTATTGCCATACTTTATGCCGAAGGATCTATCAACAATGGATCCGGTAAAGATGGTATAACTGATAAGAGATATGTGAAGGAAATTGAAAAACTGAAAGATAACGATAAAGTAAAAGCTGTAGTTTTCCGTGTCAATTCGCCCGGAGGAAGTGCTTATGCTTCGGAACAAATATGGAAAGCCATTACCGACCTGAAAGCAAAGAAACCGGTGGTGGTATCTATGGGAGACTATGCGGCATCGGGAGGCTATTATATTGCATGTAATGCCTCTAAAATTATTGCTCAACCAAATACATTGACAGGATCAATAGGTATTTTTGGTATGTTCCCAAATTTTGAGGGATTGACTAAAAAAGTAGGATTATCGTTTGATAATGTGAAAACAAATAAATTTGCTGATTTTGGTGACGCTACCCGTCCGATGAGACCTGAGGAAAAAGTAATATTGCAGCAATATATTGAACATGGTTACGATCTGTTTTTAACTCGTTGTTCAGAAGGACGTAATATCCCAAAAGATTCGCTGGATCATATTGCTCAGGGTAGGGTATGGACAGGTAATCAAGCCTTGAAGATAGGATTGGTAGATGCTCTTGGAAATATAGATACTGCGATACAAGAAGCAGCGAAACTTGCCAAACTTGATGATTATTCTTTGCAGGATTATCCTAAAAAAGTTGACTTTTTAGAAAGTTTATTATCCAACCAGAAAGAAGAATTTGCGACAAAGGCAATGAAAGAATATCTTGGTAAGGATTATGAATTATTCAAGACTATAAAAGAGATAAAGGAACAAGATTTTGTTCAAGCTCGCATGCCTTATGACATAAGCATAAGATAAAGATTCTAACTATATAATGATAAAACAACAGCCCGTGCATATCAACAAATGGCTGCTACCATTTTCATGGTTGTACGGGATGATTGTATTTTTTAGAAATAAGTTTTTCGATTGGGGAATACTCAAACAGGAAGAGTTCGATATCCCTGTTATCTGTATAGGAAATATCACTGTAGGAGGTACGGGAAAAACTCCGCATACCGAGTACGTTATCCGTTTGTTGAAGGATAAATATAGGGTAGGGGTACTAAGCAGGGGGTATAAGCGTAGAACAAAAGGATTTATTCTTGCAGATGACAACACGACCAGTAAAGACATTGGGGACGAATCGTTCCAAATAAAAAACAAATTTCCGGATGTTATCGTTGCTGTGGATGGAGACAGGCGTAGAGGTATAAAAAAGCTTTTATCGCTAAAGAACCCACCTCAAATAATCTTATTGGATGATGCCTTTCAGCATCGTTATGTAAAACCATCTTTTACAATTATCCTCTCTGATTTTAATCGTCCTATATATGCAGATACCTTGCTTCCTGCAGGACGTTTGCGCGAACCTTTTTCAAAGATAGATGATGCAAATATGATAATCGTAACTAAATGTCCTTTGGACTTGCAGCCTATCGATTATCGCATTATTTTGCATGATGTGAATCCTTTCCCATATCAAAGTCTCTATTTTACTACTTTCGATTATTTAGAATTAAAACCTGTATTTCGCAATAGCGGAGAAAGCAGGTCGTTAGAATTCTTACGAAACAAAACTGTTCTATTGGCTACAGGTATAGCTTCACCTAAAGTGATAATAAAAAAACTATCGGAGTATACCCGTAAGATAGATACAATAACATATCCTGACCATTATAATTTTAAGACAAAGGACATAAAGTATATTTCCGATAAGTTTAGAAATATAAGTTCAGAGAAAAAAATAATTATGGTAACAGAAAAAGATGCAAGCCGATTAGTTTTGAAAGATATAGATGAAGAAATAAGAAAGTATCTCTATTATCTTCCTATCGAAGTTGCATTTATGGACAAAGGAGACGATTTTGAAGATAAAATATTAAAGCACGTAGAAGACAGTAGATTTAAACTTAACTAAACTGTTTTAAGAGTAACAAATAGAATATATGCTAGAAAAAATATACGAAACAGCATCGTTTATAAAAAATGTTGTGGGCACTGTACCCAATATAGCTATTATTTTGGGCACAGGTTTGGGAGAATTAGTACACGAAATAAGCGATAAGAAAGAAATGCCATACGAAAAAATTCCTAATTTTCCACTTTCTACAGTAGAAGGACATAGCGGAAAACTTATTTTTGGAAAGCTTGGCGGAAAGCCCGTATTGGCTATGCAAGGAAGATTTCACTACTACGAAGGCTATACTATGCAGGAGGTAACATTCCCTATTCGTGTTTTTCAGGCATTGGGTATTCAGTACTTGTTTGTATCAAATGCAGCGGGAGGAATGAATGGAAGCTTCGATATAGGCGATATCATGCTTATCGATGATCATATAAATTTATTTCCCGAACATCCATTAAGGGGTAAGAATTACAAAGAGCTTGGCACTCGCTTTCCGGATATGAGCGAAGCGTATAACAAAGAACTTCGCCTGATGGCTATGAATATTGCTAAAGAAAATAATATTAAGTTGCAGCACGGAGTTTATATAGGTACACAAGGCCCTACATTCGAAACTCCAGCTGAATATAATTGGTTTAAGATTATCGGTGGCGATGCCGTTGGTATGTCTACAGTACCTGAAGTAATTGTTGGCAATCATGCAAAAATGAAAGTACTGGCATTTTCTATAATCACTGATATAGGTATCATTGGAAAGATTGTAGAGGTGACGCACGAAGATGTGCAGGAAGCCGCTAAAATAGCACAGCCCAAGATGGCCTATATTATGCAGGAGGTGATAAAGAGACTGAATTAACAAATTGAAAATATTAGAAATATAAAGGATGCTGATTTTCTGTATCCTTTTTTATTTATCTTTATAGATAGGTTTTATTCAAATCCATTTCTTATGAAAGCATACATTCTATCTATTATCATCCTATATTTTTGTGTTTCCTCTGTATCTTATGCGCAGCAGCAAGTAACAATCAATCAGATAAATGCTGAGATATCGAAGGGAAATTTCGATAAATCGAAAAAAATGATAGACCTGTACATTGCTCAAAACAGTTTATCGTCGGAGGAAATTTATAATCTGAATTTTAAGAAAGATGTGCTTGATAGAATAGCGATAGATTTTTCGAAAAACAAATCAGATGTTGTTGAGTTCATTAAAAAATATTATCCCGATGTAAATGACAAGATGCTCTCCGAGTGGGAAAATGAGAAATCTCTCGAATCGATGATTATCAATGGAGAAAAAAAGTATATGAGCAGAGCTGCTCCAAATCTATTCAGAATAAATAAACAAGCGATAAAACGCAAATTGGAAGTAGAGGGAAACCAAAAAGATGAATTACAGAATGTACTGAAAACACATTTACCATCTGTTGTAGATGGTTTGAAAAATACAGGAAGCACTCAAATGCCTCCTGTGAAAATGAAAGTAAAATATACTGTAACCCTTAAGCCGAATGTTGTTCCAGCCGGAGAAATGGTACGATGTTGGCTGCCTTATCCGCGCGAAGATAATCGTCGTCAGACAGACGTAAAGTTACTTTCTGTAAATGATAATAATTATGTTATATCCCCATCCGATTATGCTCAGCGGACATTGTATATGCAAAAAATAGCAGAAAAAGATAAGCCGTTAACTTTTTCATTCGAGTTTTCTTATGCTTCGGCTGCCGAATGGTTCAATATAAAACCTGAAAGTATAAAGGATTATGATACGAATTCAGATTTGTATAAAGAATATACTGCGGAGAGGGAGGCTCATATAATTTTTACTGATCAGATAAAACGATTGTCTGACCGGATCATAGGGAATGAAAAGAATCCATACCTGAAGGTCAGGAAGATATTCGACTTCATCAGTGATAACTATCCTTGGGCAGGTGCTCGTGAATATTCGACGATACCAAATATACCTGAGTATGTGATTGAAAATCATCATGGCGATTGTGGACAAGTATCCTTACTTTTCATTACGCTTGCCCGTTATAATGGTATTCCGGCAAAATGGCAAAGCGGATTTATGATGCATCCCAATGAGCTCAATTTACATGACTGGGCGGAGGTTTATTTTGAGGGTGTAGGCTGGGTGCCTGTCGACCAGTCTTTTGGTAGAAGAGACTTAGAAATGAGTGACGATATCAAATATTTCTATGCCAATGGTATCGATGCATATCGTTGGATCGTAAATGATGATTATTCACAGCCTCTTTTCCCTGAAAAAATATATCCTCGAAGTGAAACTGTCGATTTTCAGCGAGGTGAACTCGAATGGCGGGGAGGAAATATTTATTTCAACCAATGGAATTGGGATATTGATGTAGAATATTTGAACTAAGCTTTTTCCTTCTTCGTATTGGGTAAAAATGCTGCTACCAATCCGATTAGTGGCAAATAAGCACAAATATCATATACATGCTGTATGCTGGTTTCGTCCGCTATTTTTCCCAGTATGGCAGATGCTATACCGGCTATGCCAAATGCCAGTCCGAAAAATAAACCGCCAATCAACCCTACTTTTCCGGGAACAAGTTCTTGTGCATATACCAGGATTGCTGAAAAGGCGGAAGAAAGTATAAATCCTATAAAGATGCTCAAGACGCATGTCCATACAAGCCCTACATGAGGCATGATGAGAGCGAATGGAGCCGTACCCAATATAGATACCCAAATCACATACTTTCGTCCGATACGGTCTCCTATAGGACCTCCTATAATTGTACCAAGTGCCACAGCAAATAAGAATGCAAACAAAAATAGCTGTGCATCTTTTACCGAAACACCAAACTTATCGATCAAATAAAACATGTAATAACTATTCAGGCTCGCCATATATACATATTTTGAAAATATGAGTATAAGCAGAATCGTGATGGCAAAAGCTACTTTACCCGAAGAATATACAGACTGTTTTTCTATAGAACTATCATCTTTTTTGGTAGGTTTGAGTCTATACAGATTGCTCTTATACCATTTGCTTATAACAAGCATAATACCAATACATACAAGAGCTATAAGCGACAGCCACTTTATATTCTGTTGACCGTATGGCGTAATTATCCATAAGGCCAATAACGGACCAACGGATGATCCGAAATTTCCCCCTACCTGAAAGATAGATTGTGCCAATCCTGTTTTTCCTCCCGAAGCCATATAGGCCAAGCGGGATGCTTCAGGATGGAAGATGGATGATCCAAGTCCCGTAAGAAATACGGCGATCAACACATGAATGAAATTTCCTGCAAAAGAAAGAGAAAGGATCCCTATCATCGAAAATGCCATTCCTATCGGCAAAGAATAGGGTTGAGGTCGTTTATCTGTGATAAGCCCCACTACAGGCTGGAATATGGACGAAGATAACTGAAAGACGAGTGTGATAAGCCCTATTTGGGTAAAGTTGAGCAATAACGAATCTTTCAGCAAGGGATATACCGCCGAAATGATCGATTGCAGCATATCGTTCAACATATGGCATGCGGCCAACATGGAGAGTATGGCGAAAGCTGTTCCTGTTTGACTAGTTGTTTTCATTGTGAATGAAGAAATAAAAAGTCTGCAAATGTAGACTTAAATATTGATATATAAAAAAGGGAGGTTTGTTTTACTGCCATTGTAGGATAGAATCACTATTTTTGTATTCAATTAATTTTTAGATAAATGAAAAGAACAGAAATTGCCAGTCTAGGAGAATTTGGTCTAATAGATCATCTGACAAAAAATATAGAACTAAAAAATTCAAGTTCAGAAAAAGGAGTAGGGGACGACGCTGCTGTTTTGTCGTATGGAAATAAGAAGACACTTGTAACAACCGATCTGCTGCTCGAAGGTATTCACTTCGATCTGATGTATGTTCCCCTGAAACACTTGGGATATAAATCGGCGATAGTAAATTTTTCAGACATCTATGCAATGAACGGACAACCAAAGCAAGTGACCGTATCGTTGGGTATTTCAAAGCGATTTTCTGTTGAAGATTTAGAATTATTTTATGATGGTCTTGCCCTTGCCTGTCAGGAATATGGCGTAGATCTTGTTGGTGGCGATACTTCGGCTTCGCTTACCGGCTTGGCTATCAGTATTACTTGCCTTGGCGAAGGAGAAGAAGGTAAAATCGTATATCGTAAAGGAGCAAAAGAAACAGATCTTGTTTGTGTTTCAGGAGATTTGGGTGCTGCATTTATGGGGCTTCAATTATTAGAACGCGAAAAGGCCATATACGACAGGAAAAGCGATTTTCAACCCGATTTTACAGGAAAAGAGTATCTTTTAGAACGCCAATTGAAACCCGAAGCCCGGAAAGATATTGTGAAATTTCTTGCTGAAGAAGGGATTGTACCAACTTCGATGATCGATATTTCAGACGGATTATCTTCCGAGCTGAAACATATCTGCAAACAAAGTAATGTAGGATGTCATATCTATGAAGAAAGACTACCTATCGATTATCAGACAGCCATGATGGCCGAACAGTTCAATATGAATGTAACTACTGTGGCAATGAATGGGGGAGAGGATTATGAATTGTTGTTTACTGTTCCTCTGTTTATGCACGACAAAGTATCGAAGATAAAGGGAGTACATATTATCGGTCATATCACCAAAGATGGGAATGGCTTTATTCTTGAAACCCGAGATGGGGCAGAAATAGAAATAAAAGCGCAAGGCTGGGATTCGATAGGAGAGAAATAAGCTCATAATTTTTGTAGGACGCAACAAATCATGCATGTTATTCATCTATCTTATTAGATGATTAACTTTAATTACAATATTATGAAAAAGATATTTTTTCTTTCTTCTTTTTTCCTGATATTTTTTGCAGGATGTGATACTTCTGAGCCTATAGAAAGTGATAATAGTTTATTGCCAAAAACAATAAAAACAGAGCAGTCTTATGATGCCGAGCCTCAGTATGATTATACGCATATTACAACTTTTGAATATGATAATTCTGACCGTCCGGTAAATATACTAAAGGAAACTTATCGTAGATTGAATAACGAAAAAGCAGATAAAAATGTATTAGTATACAGCATCTCCCGAAAATTGGAATATTCTGTGTATTCTAAATCGGAGAAGTCTCTTAGCTCAAGAGATCTAGTAGGTGTTACGCAAACAGATGTGATAAAAAGCTGGATTAAGGATAATGACTATTCTACACATACCGAAACTCGAGTATATGATCTAAAAAGCGAAAAAAATAATCTTATTGAAATTACCCTGAACGGAAAATTCAAAGAAACTATCGAGTTATCCAAGGGCTTAGCCGTAAAATATAATAAAGTGAGGTTTTCTAACCCTCCTGAAGAAAATACGATTAATTATACAGAGGAATATAAGTATAATAGTAAAGGCGATGTTTCGCAGTACAACTATATCTCACTATTGGATGATAGGTATGCCAGTGAAGAAAAATATTTATATGATAGCTTTAATGGAGTATATAAGCATATGAATATCCCTCAATGGTTGTTTATCGCTCTTTTCGGAAACGAAGGACGTATTCATAATATAAGAGAAATATATGTTGTGCATGGTGGCAAAGAAACACCTTTCGCAGAAAATATATATAGATACAACTCCGAATACTATCCTAAAGAGTCTGTATATCGTCCCAATTCTGAACTGGTTGGCATATGGGGCAGTAAAACAACTTATGACTATGTAAAAGCAAAAGTATCACAGATGAGACCATATTAATTATAACTTTTCTACATTTACAGTTCGCCTCAGGTATTCATCTTCGATTATCTGAGGCTTTTTATAAAAAGGAAAATACAAATATATAAGCAACTATTTTGTATTTTTGTATCTCAAAATATATATTAACCACATAATATGGAAATTGCAAGTAAGTATAATCCTGCCGAAGTAGAGGATAAATGGTATAAATACTGGTTAGAGAATAAGTTCTTTCATTCAGAACCTGATAGTCGCGAACCTTATACAATCGTTATTCCTCCACCAAACGTCACAGGTGTCCTTCATATGGGGCATATGCTGAATAATACGATACAGGATATACTTGTACGCCGTGCCCGTATGATGGGTAAGAATGCCTGCTGGGTACCGGGAACAGACCATGCATCTATCGCTACAGAAGCAAAGGTAGTGGGTAAACTTGCTGCCGAAGGAATAAGCAAAAACGACCTGAGCCGTGAAGCATTCCTTGAACATGCTTGGGAGTGGACTCACAAGCACGGGGGTATTATCCTCGAACAGTTGAAAAAACTAGGAGCGTCTTGCGACTGGGATCGTACCTGTTTTACGATGGATGAGAAACGCTCCGAAAGCGTATTGAAAGTTTTTGTAGATTTATATAATAAGGGTCTTATCTATCGTGGAATACGTATGGTAAACTGGGATCCGTCAGCTAAAACTGCTGTTTCGGATGAGGAAGTTATACATCACGAAGTAAATGGTAAATTATATTATTTAAGATATAAAGTGGAAGGTGAAGATGGCTATGCGGTAATAGCTACCACTCGTCCCGAAACAATATTTGGAGATATTGCGGTATGTATCAATCCGAATGATCCGAAGACTGCACACATGAAAGGCAAGAAAGTGATCGTGCCGATTGCTAATCGTGTAGTACCAATTATCGAAGACGAATATGTGGATATGGAATTCGGTACAGGATTCTTGAAAGTAACACCTGCCCATGATGTAAATGACTATATGCTGGGCGAAAAATATAATCTTGAGGTTATTGATATCTTCAACGATAATGGAACGTTAAATTCTCATGGACTTCAATACGAAGGGATGGATCGTTTCGATGTACGTAAGAAAATCGAAAAAGATCTTGAAGAATTGGGCTTGATGGAAAAAACAGAGGCTTATACAAATAGTGTGGGTTATTCTGAACGTACAAATGTACCTATCGAGCCGAAGCTTTCTATGCAATGGTTCCTCAAGATGGAGGATCTGGCAAAGCCTGCATTGGAAGCTGTGGAAAATGACACAATCAAATTCCACCCTGCGAAGTTTAAGAATACTTACCGTCACTGGATGGAAAATATAAAGGACTGGAATATCAGCCGCCAGTTGTGGTGGGGACATCAGATTCCGGCTTACTATCTGCCCGAAGGTGGATTTGTAGTAGGAGAGACCCCTGAGAAAGCCTTGGCGGAGGCTCAAAAGCAAAATCCAAACCTCAAGATGGAAGATCTGCGTCAGGATGAAGATTGTCTCGACACATGGTTCTCTTCATGGTTGTGGCCTATTTCGGTATTCGATGGTATAAATAATCCGGACAATAAGGATATTAAATATTATTATCCAACGAATGATCTTGTTACTGGCCCGGATATTATTTTCTTCTGGGTGGCACGTATGATCATGTCAGGATACGAGTATCGTGGCAAAGCATGCTTTAACAATGTATACTTTACGGGTATCGTTCGCGACAAATTGGGGCGCAAGATGTCTAAACAACTTGGCAACTCGCCCGATCCTATCGAACTGATGGAAAAATACGGAGCTGACGGTGTTCGTATGGGCTTGTTACTTACAGCTCCGGCGGGTAACGACTTGCCATTTGACGAAAGTCTTTGCGAACAGGGACGTAATTTCAATAACAAAATATGGAATGCTTTCCGCCTGGTAAAAGGGTGGGAGGTAAGCGACTCTATCGAACAGCCTGAGTCGTCGAGAATAGCAATAGAATGGTTCCAGAATGTGCTGGCTAAGACTGCTTCGGAGCTTGATGATTTGTTTGGAAAATATCGCCTTTCTGAGGCTTTAATGTCTCTCTATAAGCTTTTCTGGGACGAGTTCTCTTCTTGGTATCTTGAGATGGCAAAACCGGCTTATCAGCAACCTATCGATAAGAAGACTTATGAAGCAACGTTAGGCTTCTTCGATTCCCTGCTTCGTTTGCTTCATCCATTTATGCCGTTTATTACAGAGGAACTATGGCAGGCTCTTGCCGAACGCAAAGCGGGTGAGAGTATCATGGTATCTGAAATGCCGAAAGAGGTTTCTTTCAGCAATGATCTGATTGATACTTTCGAGAAAGTGAAAGAGGTGATTGCAGGTGTGCGTACTATCCGCTTACAAAAGAACATTCCGAATAAAGAGGAATTATCGCTAGAAGTAATAGGACAATATAATACAGATTTCGACAGTGTGATCTCTAAGATGGGTAACCTTACTTCGATCAATACTGTTGCCGAAAAAGATCCTACTTCGGTTTCTTTCCTTGTTGGCACTACAGAGTTTTCTGTTCCACTTGGGAATAATATAGATATAGAAGCCGAATTGAAAAGACTGAATGATGAGCTTAAGTATCTTGAAGGCTTCTTAAAATCAGTTGCAGCGAAACTAAGCAACGAGAAGTTTGTTGCTAATGCTAAGCCCGAAATTGTGGAAAACGAGCGTAAAAAGCAAGCGGATGCCGAAAGCAAGATAAAGACGATTAAGGAAAGTATTGCAAATCTAAAAAAATGATATTAAGTAGGAGAGGAGCTATGTTCAGATAGCTCCTTTTTACACAGAATATAGTTTCAAATAAAATTATTCAAATTTAAACGAATGCTAAAGATTCTCTACCTCTTATACCAATGGATCATATTTGTTCCGCTATTAATATTAGCTACCATTTGGTGTACCCTTACTATTATTATCGGATCGACCTTAGGAAACAATAAGTTTTGGGGATACTATCCAGGAGTGATATGGGGGCGTTTTGTTTGTATGGCTGCTCTGTTGAAGATCAAAGTGAATAGAAATTCAAAATTGGATAAAAACCAATCGTATGTGTTTGTCGCTAATCATCAGGGAGCGTTCGATATATTTCTTATATATGGTTATCTCGATCACAACTTTAAGTGGCTGATGAAACAGGCTCTCAAAAAAATGCCTTTAGTAGGCTTTGCGTCAGCAAAAGCGGGACATGTTTTTGTAGATTCTACTACAAGAAAGGGGATTGTAGATACAATGAGAAATACGAAGAATACACTCAAAGACGGAATGTCTACCGTAGTTTTCCCCGAAGGGCATCGCTCACCGGACGGACGGATGGCAGAATTTAAGAAAGGGGCTTTTCAGACAGCAGTGAGCTTGAAATTACCGATTGTCCCTCTTACCATTGATGGAGCATATAAAGTTTTACCAATACACTCGTGGAAAATGAGTCCGGCAAAGATAAAATTGACATTTCATGACCCTATAGAAACTAAGGATCTTAAAGCGGATGATATTGCAGAATTGATGGATAAAGTGTATTCAACTATTCAATCTGCTTTGCCAGAGGAGAACAAATAAAGGTTTCTCACACTTGTGTATGAGAAAGAGTATCTGTATTTTCCTTATCTTCATTGATGTTTATTAGATACTCTTCTCTTATTGTTCTCATTACTTCAATAGGAACTTCCCTTTCAGAATAAATAATATTTTCTCCTTCATCCATGTAAAATATGATAGAGAAGTTTCCCTCTATATTTTGTAAATCTGTATATACCTTTATCTCGTAGTCATTGTTATTATCAAACTCAATTTCAATATTATATGCAATCATCATTGTCGTAAAGTGATGAATCTTCCTTTGAGTACGGAAAGGTTTATTTTCTATTATATATTCAAGTTTATCGGGATGCAAAATAAATATCTCTTTGCCTTTTCTTTTCCATTTCAAGGTGTAGAAAGCAAAAAGAAGTACTAGGAACATGAATACCAAAAGACAGCATACGACAAAATAATCTTTTATAGTATAACTATCATTTATGAAAAAAGAGAAAGTGAGACCAATCACAGAAACTATAGCCAAAAAGAAAACGAATATATGCAAGAATATATAAAACTTTCCTCCGGATATCTCTAGTTTAATCATTTTATCTTTTTTCTCCAGAGTATATGGATATACAATTCTTCTCTTCATAGTATCAGTGTCGTAAATTGAATTAGTATTTTCAGAACCGAAAGTTATAGAATTATTGACAAATATTAATAAGCGAGTATATTTTATTGAAAAAGGTTGCCTCTATCGATAGAAGCAACCTTAAGTATATAAATTATTTGTGTAAGAATTATCAATCTATATTCGAAGGGCCTTTTGGAGCCTGATCGATAAGTTCCATAAACTGATTCAGTTCCGGAGTGATAATTATCTGAGTTCTGCGGTTGAGAGCTTTTCCCTCGGCAGTGCTGTTTGTTGCTACCGGATTATATTCTCCACGTCCTGCTGCTGTCAGACGTTTAGGATCGACACCATAATTGTTTTGAAGTGCCTGAACCACAGAAGAAGCACGCAAAGCACTCAAGTCCCAGTTGTTTCGGATATTAGGACGCGAAATAGGGTCTGTATCGGTATTTCCTTCCACCAACACGCTATAATCCTTATAATCCATAATGATTTTAGCGATCTTGCTAAGAATTTCTCCCGCCTTGGTGCTTATCTCGTAACCACCCGAACGGTATAGCATTCTGTCATCCAAAGAAATATATACAACGCCTTTCAATACCTTGATATCCAAATCCTGCATTTCGTCGCGTGTAAGCGAACGTGTAAGGTTATTTATCATTACGATATTCAAAGAGTCGGAGCGGTTTTTGGCCTGTACCAAATGCTGTATAAAGCGGTTAGACGAATTGATCTCATCTACCAACTTCGTGATGTTTACATTGCCTTGCGTGTTTTGCAAAAGGCTCTTGTTCAACAAACCTTGCATCTCGGCATAGGCAGCACGCAAATCTTCATTGTTTTTTCGGGCTTCTGCCAATCGATCTTCAAGGCTTGCTACCCGGGTACGGCTTTCGGCTAATTGCAATTGGCTTTCCTGATAATTTCTTTGTAAATCTTTCTGTTCTGTTTGCAGGCGATTATAGTCTGTTTCTAAATTCGTAAACTGCTTTTTACTAACACAGCTAGTAAAAATGATGCTCGCAGTTAATACCAGCAAGGAAAAAGAATACTTCATAGCTAGTCTGATTTTAATTATGTTTATAACTCACATCTAAACAATGAGCCTCGCCATTTGGTTGTTAAAAAAAAGATTTATTAAGAGATAGATTGTTAGAAGCTGAACTTTTAGTGTAAAATGATAAGATATTTAACTATTATGTAAGGTTTTGTGAGAGTGGGGAGTTTCATATTCTTAATTCTTGGTATTCGGATACACTTTCAATATTATAAATAGGATAGAAATTAATTTAATTATTCATATAAATTTATCTTTGTACCAACAGATACAAAATATGATATATGAAAAAGTCATTTATTATAACATTCTTAGTCCTTTTTTATAATGCATCACTATTAGCACAAGATAGTCTTGCTATTAAGTTAGATTCTATTTCCGAATATCAGCAAAATATACAGAGTCCAAAATATAAAGCATTTTTCAATCTCGGATTGTGGAATACAATAAGCACCAATGGCTACAAAACAAAATATTACACCAATAATATATCTTTAAATCTAGTATATGGGCGATCTGAAAATGTATCAGGTTTTGCATTTAGTGGATTATATACTGAACTAACCAAAGCAAAGGGTGTGGCTATTTCTCCATTTAACAATATAGAAAATATCAGTGGTGTGCAGATAGGAGGAATGCAAATGGGAGATTGCGTAAATGGTGTACAGATAGGGGGAATCCATGTTGCGCGAGATATAAAGGGTATACAAATTGGCGGACTCAATAATGTGATATGGAATATGCAAGGTACGCAGATAGGGATAATTAATCTTGCATACAAAAATATAAGAGGAGCACAAATAGGCTTTTTAAATAACAGTGATAAAATAAAGGGCTTACAAATAGCTATGGGCAATGAGGCTGATACGCTCGTTGGTGTACAGATTGGAGGGTTCAATTACGCCAAGATAATGAAAGGTCTACAAATTGGAATTATCAATATCTCGGATAATAATAAATATCCCATTGGGTTGGTAAATATTGTAAAATCTGGTGGAGATATGAATCTTGCATTGACATTTGATGATATGCAAAATATGGTAGTTAGTTTTCGCTCGGGAGGACAATCTTTGTATGGAATTGTAGGATTCGGGTATAATATCTATTCTCCACATACTCATTTTGTCTTAGAGGGAGGTTTGGGTGCACATATACAATTAAGTGATAAATTTAGAATAGATACAGAAATTATAGCTGGCATATTGACCAAAATAAGGACAAGTATAAGAGTTGGAGAACAAAGTAAAGAAGAAGAGGAAAGAGAGAAGGAAATACTAAGAAACTATGATCACAAAACTCTTTATCGTTTTGTTTACCGAGTTCTACCGGCATACAATATTAATAGTAATATAAATATTTTTGCAGGACCTACACTTAACTTTCTACAAACATCCAAACTAGACAATCTAAAATTATTTTCCTCTCATAGTTTGTGGAAAGATTATAGTCCCAATAGCTTCAAACAATTATATATAGGATGGATGATTGGTGTGGGTTACAGATTTTGATATTCTAAATAAGAAACGAAATAGAGCGCTATAAGATAATATATTACCTTTGTGGGATGAATACAGAAAATCAACATATAGCCATATTATCCAATCTGGGGATTGACAATCTGAATAAAATGCAGTTTGCAGCCCAAAAGGCGATAACCGATAGTCAAAATACATTGTTATTATCTCCTACAGGTTCGGGCAAAACACTTGCTTTCTTACTGCCTATCTTCCGATTACTGAAAGAGGATATAAAGAAAGTACAATGCCTTGTAATTGTTCCATCAAGGGAGTTGGCTCTTCAGATAGAGCAGGTTTGGAAAAAGATGGGTACACAATTCAAAGTAAATGTTTGTTATGGCGGGCACTCTATTGATACCGAGTTGAAAAACCTAAGCAATCCTCCCGCTTTGCTTATCGGCACTCCGGGCAGGTTGACCGACCATCTTGAACGCAAATCTTTTGATACAGATTCCATTCGTATTCTGGTTCTCGATGAATTTGATAAATCGTTACAATTAGGTTTTCAGGAGGAAGTGGATACGATCATCAGCCAACTGCCCAATCTTCAAAAAAGAGTTCTGCTGTCAGCTACATCCGATGTGGAAATTCCGGACTTTGTAAAAATGGAATCTCCCGTAACGCTTGATTATATAGAAGAAGAGAAAAGCGAAAGCCTTTCGATCAAGCTTGTTTTATCTCCCGAAAAAGATAAAATAGAATCTCTGTTCCATCTTATCTGTTCACTCAATTCCGAACCTGCCCTTATTTTTTGTAATCACAGAGAAGTAACCGAACGTATCAGCGACTTATTGAATAAGAAAGGAATACAGACCGGATATTATCATGGTGGAATGGATCAGGATGATAGAGAGAGAGTTTTGGTTCAATTCAGAAATGGAAGCTTAAATTATCTCGTCACCACCGATTTGGCAGCCAGAGGATTGGATATTCCCGAAATGAATCACGTAATACATTATCATCTTCCTTCTAAGGAAAGTGAATTTGTGCATCGCAATGGACGTACAGCCCGTATGCATGCTTCGGGAACAGCATATATTATACAATTCAAGGAGGATAAAACTCCGGATTATATTTCTGACAATTTAGATGTGTTGCGAGTGGCAACAGGAAAGCCATTACCCAACCGCCCAGAATATCAGACAATTTATGTAAGCGGAGGTAAGAAAAACAAGTTGAATAAAAGTGATATTGTCGGCTTCTTTTTACAAAAGGGAAAACTGGATAAATCTGATTTGGGACTGATTGAAGTCAAAGATTTTATTTCTTTTGTTGCTGTTCGTTTTTCTGCCATAAAAACTCTTCTTAGCAATATCAGAGATGAAAAAATGAAGGGTAAGAAGTATAAGATAGAAGTGGCAAGAAATGTTATTAAAAGAGTCGATTGACAAATTGTCGATTAGGCTAAATTTGCAGGTATTTAATATTAGATTTATAGCCCAGTAATACTTTAAGCATGGACAGTGTCCAAGATATTGTGTAAATGAAAACTACAGGTTGGAAAACTTGTAGTTTTTTCATTTATGTATAATTTTATCAAAAGAGTTTATTATGGATATCCCAAAAGATTTTTTAAGTAAGGAGTTCCTGAGTCAATTTAAGACACAAGATGATGTAGAAGCTTTCATGAGTGACCTCCATGTGAAAGTTTATGAGCAGATGCTTCAATCAGAGATGGATTCTCATTTAGGTTATGAGAAAGGCTCAAAAGAAGGTATTAATACGGGTAATTCTCGTAATGGCAGTTATGCGAAGAAGATTCAGGGCAAACATGGAGAAGCTGTAATAGAAGTACCTCGTGATCGTGAAGGGGAGTTTGAACCAGTTGTTGTTCCGAAACATCAAAGTAGAGGCTTATCTATAGAGCGTTTGGTTATCTCATTATATGCCAAGGGTATGAGCGTATCAGATATTGAAAGTGAAATGCATGAGATTTATGGAGTTAACCTATCCACATCAGCAATCTCGCATATTACCAATAAAGTAACAGGGCAGGCCATTGAGTGGCAGAACCGTCCCTTGGATAATCTGTATCTGATCGTTTGGATGGATGGTATTGTCTTCAAAGTCAGAGACAATGGCAAGGTTATCAATAAGACTGTTTATCTTTGCGTAGGACTCAACAAAAACGGTTTTAAGGAGGTCTTGGGTATGTGGGTTGGCAAGACAGAATCGTCTTCTTTTTGGATGGGCGTATTAACTGATTTAAAAGCTCGTGGAGTAGAAGATATACTTGTGACAGTGACCGATAATCTGAATGGATTTACAGATACCATCAAGGCTGTTTTCCCTGAGTCAACCACTCAGATATGCGTCGTACATCAGATCCGCAACTCCTGTCGTTATGTGGTATGGAAAGAGAAGAAAGAGTTTACTTCCGATTTGAAGCTCATTTACAACGCTCCAACAAAAGAATCCGCCAGTCGGGAACTTGGTGTATTTGAACAAAAATGGGGTTCTAAATATCCCTATGCCATCCGCTCATGGAGAAACAATTGGGACGAATTGACTTCCTTCTTTGATTTTCCACTTGAAATCAGGAAGATAATCTATACCACGAACCTAATTGAAAACCTGAATGGTAAAATAAGAAAATACACTAAAAACAAACTTTCATTCCCAACGGATGATGCCTTGAAAAAGTCGGTATATCTGTCTATTGCTGAGATTGAGAAAAAGTGGACAATGCCAATCCATAATTGGGGGCTGATACTCAATCAATTTTTGGTTATCTTTGGAGAAAGAGTGAACCTGTAAAAAGAGAAATTCTTTCAAACTCCCCCGTCTTTTTAGGGGGGAGAATTTGAAAGAATTTATATGATAAATCTTCAACCTTGTAGTTGACGCTTACACAAAGCTATGGACAGTCCCATTTTATCCTTTTATCACATTTTCCATCATCCACTCATACATTTCAACATTCGATTTGCGAGCTGTAGGATGAAAACTATTTATTAATACTATGTTATTTTCTTTATTATAATATACCCAACTATTCTTCTGAATGAATGTAAGTTCTTTATAGATTATATCTGTAGCAACATTAAATACTACTTGCCCCCCACAAACAATAATATTGGGAGATAAAATATCCAATTCTTGACGTAAATAATGTGCATACCGCTTACCAAAATCATATACAATACTATCGTCAGCAGTAGCACCACCCGATTTCTTCTTCACGTTCACATAAGCATAGGAGTATTCAGATAATGCTTTCATCTGATTCTTCGCATCAAAAGCTTCTTCAATAGCAGGATAGCTAGTGTCTGTATAATTGGTCAACCCATATAGCCAAGCCGATAATCGATTATAAAATAACCCATTGGGAGAATACCCATTGATAGAACCTGTCCATTCTCGAACATCTTGTCCATCGTTGTCGTTGTTTTCTTTGAGCAGAAACAATATTTTTCTTTTAGAGTTCTGCCACAATAAACTTTCTTTTCCATTACGGTAAATCAGTCCATCTTCACAAAATCCATGATCACCATTCTGCATCATTCCATCTTTCCAGTATTGAAAAAGAGCATTTAGTTTTGTATTTATCATATCTATTATTTTAGTTACAAATAAGTTCCAAACTAAAGAAAAAGCGTGGCACTGTATGCCTATTTTGTTTAGAGGTATCGCCAAACACCTTGTAGCAAATAAACAACAGCCCACGCCTGATATGCTGTACAAAAGGTACAATCATCAAACAGGAACATCATGTTTATCCTTGCTACATTAGTCAATTGGCGATTTTCTAAACAAAGGACGAAACTTTACGCTTCTTCAAATATACATTAGCAAAACCTATCGTTTCCGATGGCAAATATATGTAAATATTTTCGGAGGCGAGTAAAAGGGCTGTTGCTATTATTTGCTCCGACAAAAATAAAATTGATAACTGCCAAATACTGTCATGTTCTTAATGTTTTACATTTTCATTCCTTTATCCTTCTTTATTATAGGTGTTATGATTTGCTTCCTCTTTTCCTCCTCTTTAGCTTCTACTACTCTCGGATCGCCCCATGACTCTTTATATTCCGTATCAGTTTTCTTCTCTTTCCACAGATATGGATGAGCGAATCTACCATCATACCATTTCACTTTAGCTTTAGTTATAAAGCCCTTTTCTATCAAAATCTTATCTCTGAGTCGCATCTCATATTTACCATATTTTATGGACTTTTCTGGGTTTTTATTGCTAAATGAGATATTGTCCTTATCATCATTGGCAAATGCATATGCAGAAAATTTAGTGTTGTCATTGGGATGAATCATGTTTTCAACAAAGATAATACCGCCTTCTCTCAATACTTTTTCCTGTTCGTCTGATAGCTCAACACCCAAAACAACAAGATTTCGTTTAACGGATATAGGTTGGATTTCTGTCTTTTTCTGTACTTCGTGTTTAGCTTTTTGTTCGGCCTGTTCTCGCAGAAATTCCTCTCGACCTCGTTTCTTCGCTTCTTCAATATTCTTATCAAACTCTTTTTTTAGATTTCCGAAACTAAATTTCCGATCAATATCCGAGCCTTTGAAAGCAATATTGTCGTATCGAAACGATACTCCTTCAATCTCTCTGGTCGTTCGTTTGAATTTGTAATCAATCTCAATATTGAATTTTTGAAGAGCGAATCGTAAATCTGCCGGATTCTTACAACTGGATAAAACAGATTTTATAGCATCATAGATATGATATTTTGTCTTGTCGGGATTGTCTAATTTCTGCCGTTTTACATTGTCTTTACCCTTACCATAAGTCAGATTATACTTGTCTTTTAGCTTCTTACAAGCCTTGATGTTTCGTTTGTAATCGTTGTTGACGGAGATAAGTTTTAAGTTGTTGTCAATACGGTTATAGACAATATGCAGGTGGGCATTATCCGTATTGTGATGTCGGACAATGATATATTGCGTATTTTTGATTCCCATTTCCTGCATATATTCTTTGGCTAGTTGGAGCATAAAATCATTGGTCATTTTTCCTTTATCTTCGGGAGAAAAGGATATTGGAATATGGCCAACAGGTTGCTTTATCTCTTTTCGTCCCGAACGTTGTATGGCAAAACTGCGGATCATATCTTTCGCACTATCCGCCCATACTCCTTCGGCCTCGAGCAATTCGGCTGTGTCATTGATCACATAATTCACACAGCCTTTAAATGATTTCCCTTTGATGTTTTTAGCGATCATCCAACAATTGTTTGATTTGAAGTGCAATATTTACGATCTCTACACTAACTTGAGCGAATCCCGATTTGTTAGCCTGTTTGGCTATCTGATTCAGATTATTCCCCATACCACCGAGCTTCCGTATGAGGTCAAGTTCTTCCAAAGTAAAACGAGATTTGACACCTCCTTTCAAGGTCATCTCCCGAGCATATTGAGTTGCTTTCATTCCCAATTTCTCTGCTTTTTCCTTCACGGTTTTAAAATCTTCTTCGGTCAATTTCAGATTAATCGAAGTAGAAAGTTTTACTTTTTCTTTCTTTGGACGACCTCTTTTAGCGCTGTCACTCTTCTTATTTTCCATAACTACTTTGTTTAAGGTTATGGAAAACTGAGTGTCTCCAAACACTCAGGCGAGCCGAAACGAAAGTGACCATCGGGAGATGAAGTGCAGGATTGCTCCACAGCCACGACAGTCAAGTGACCATCGGGAGCAGACTGTTCGGGGCTGAGCCCCCTGCAAGGGCAAGGTATGCACGGAAGTAGCCCAAAGAGACGTTAGTCGAATTTTGGGTTACCCGTGCGATTACCTTGCTCCTTTGACGACGAGAAAAAAATAAAGAGGCGGTAGTCTCTTTGTTTTTTGAATCGGTGGCAACATTTGCACTCAGGTCTGAGCATAAAGTCAAAACGCCCGGACTTAGCAATACGGTCAGTGTATTGCCTATTGCTCTTCAAGGGTAGGCAGAGCAAATGAATAGTAGAAAGTGGATTGGATTTCTCATATAGCAGTATAATTTAGATGTATCCGACATGGACACTGTAGCAAAGATAGATTGTTAATTCGATAGTTATATCATTGACAATATGACGTGTATAGCTTTGCTTGAACATGCTTTTATTTGCCATATTGCCAGACAAAATTGAGTCACTGTTATTGCTCTTATTGGTAATATTACTATCTTTAGTACATGTATAATGGTGAGCAAGACATAGATTATGATAGTAATGTTCCTGAAGTATTTCGGGCTGTGCAGCAGAGTCTCAATGACTTTGTAGCAATCAACTATGAAACGGCACTTGGTTTGGTCTCACAGCCACAACTCACTGAGGCGGAACTACTCCACTATAAAAGCAAAGTGCTGGATATCATCCGTAACAATCCTCCTTTGGCAAGCTTGCCCAAATACCTTCGTGACGATAGAGAGGATTATCTATGGTACAGTGACTTTTGCGACGAGATAAGCAAAGATGTTTATCATCAGTATCGTACATTTATAAAACCAACAAATACAATAACTCCAAGCAACTATACCGCAGAGCTAATCAAAATTGATTTGCCCTATTTCCGAGAATTGGTAGACCTCGTAAGTTTAGAACGATTATGTATAAAATATGAGAAACTTCTTCCAAAACCTAAAGTAGAGATCATTAAGGAAGAGACACCCATACAAGAAACTACCATTGCCAAAGAGACTAAAGCTACAGCTAAATCTACCAAACGTTCTTACCAATCCAAACTAAGCAAAGAGCAATACGCTTTATTAGCCAACTGCATAGAAACTATCAAATTGTTTCGCTCAAAAATTAAAGTAGCTGAACTAAAGAAACTACTTTCAGGAAAACTACCTGAACCGCTACAAGTAACCAACCAAAAGACATTGGTCTATCTCCTTGACCAACTGAGCGAACACAAGTACATTAAAGCCCAATGGGTTTCGGTTGCCGATGGGAATAAAGACTTTATTTCTTTTCGCACAGAAGGCAACAAAGAAAGATATGGTGATAATAAACACTATATTGGTATGCAACAACTACTCAACTGCCGTAACCGCAACAAACGGGAACAGATATTTGGGCTTGAAGATATAGATACCTTGATAGAGAAATTGGGGGAATATAGCCGTCAATAGTTAAAAAATCTTACCATCCTGTATTTCCTATAAATATTTATGTCCCAACCTGAACTAATATTATCTACTCAAATAGAGCATGTTAACATAAAATAGTTGATTGCCTACTATTCTCAGATTATTCCTTTCCAAGTACACACCTAAATCATAACAGGCTTATAATAAACACTATACAACCCCAACCTGTTAGGTAAGGCTATTATGCTCACAGCGCAGGGCTTGAGAATGTGCTATACTTGCACCTGAGTTCGGAAACAGCAATATAAAAAGTCGTATACTGCTTATCCTTTCGGAAAATGTAGAATCATGGGCAAGACCAATCGTATCAGAGATGTTTGAATGAATATTATCATTCTAATTTAATGAATCCTATTTATAAACATTAAAAAACAAGTATCGTATGAAAGATGAGTCTGAAAATAAAGAACAGCCTTTGGATAATAAAGAACTTATATCTCAATTTATAGGGGAGGACAGCACATGAGTAGCTAGCTCAGCCAGAGGCAAGCTTTCTCGCAAAAAAGACGAGGAAGAGTATACCAACCGATTTTTGGCAACACGGAAAATCAAGGATTATACTCCGGTTTATATTGATGTTCGGATGAAAGAGAAACTCCAGATGCTAGTTGCCTCGTTGCAACATATTGTACCCGAGATCACTCCGACTATGCTGTTGTCGAATATTCTTGCCGATCACTTGTTCCAAAACAAAGAGCTGATAACTCGTGCTGCCAATGAAGGGTTAAAACGTTCTCTGGCAAGTACATTTAATAACGATAAAGAGTAAATAACAACTAAACTGAATCATTATGGAGATTGTTTGTATCGATTTACATACATGGGAACTGTTGAAACGACAGATCAATAGATTAACTTCCGATATGGCTGCGTTAAGAGCCGTCTATTGTTCCAATCCCAGAGACGGATGAATGGATTCGGCAGATGTCTGCCGTGCTTTGAGTATCTCGAAACGTACTTTACAAACTTGGCGGAATAATGGGAAGATACCATTTACAATGTTGGGTGGCAAGGTCTATTATAAAGAAGAGGATATTCATTGCCTACTTCAAACAGAAATTAAACTAGCCAAGAAGTAACTTATGGATAAATTTATCAATTACGAGACCGAAGAGTTCAAGGAACTTTTGGAGCAGATAGAACAATCCATTGAGGGTGTGCAGGATGTTAGAGACAAGCATCGCCCAACATTGGCAGACGAACGTTATCTGAGCGGAGAGGAACTAATGGAATATCTCCATATCTCGCCTCGAACGCTTCAAAATCTGCGAGATAAGCGAATGATCTGTTATACAATGATTGGAGGGAAAATACTTTATCCCGAGAAAGAACTTCAAGAGGTATTGTGTAATAACTACCAATCGCCAGAATTACCCTTTTAATATGCAGATTCTAAGGAGAGGGAGTTGAAGTTGCTACTTACGCATAAAATGAAAACAAGCATTCTTGATATTAATCAGGGATGCTTGTTTTAGTTTGAAGATATGCGTCATCGTCAGGTCAGTCGTTTTCGTTGCAGGATATTCTTTTACACTTCGAGCAGGGAAACAGGCAAGCCTCGGAGCGAAAATACTATCCGTAGGATGGAGATTTTTGTTTCCGACCTGTAGGGCTTCGGGCTTGACTAGTTTGCCTTGTAAGAAGTGACTTTCTCCTGCAACAAAAGGACTGAGCTGACCATCATTGTTCTTATTCTATTCCACCTTAGCCCATTTGGGGATGATATAAGTTGATGGATTAACGGGGTTATTTTCTCTCTTTTTTCGGGGCAACATTTCTTTTTGCTTTTTAGTGATTCGTTTGATGTTTCTGAAATCGGATTCAGGTCGATCTGTTTCCAATTTATACTTATCCCCGATTTTATCTGTCAATACCGCCATATCTTTACTTATCTTGTCGTTGGTGATTTTGGCATAAATTTGAGTCGTAGTTATGCAGCTGTGCCCGAGCATTTGAGAGACTGTTTCGATGGGTACACCTTGCGAGAGGCACACTGTTGTAGCCATTGTATGGCGCCCCATATGCGACGTAACTCGCTTATTCACACCGCATAATTTAGCTATACGTTGAAGGCAACGATTCATATTATCGCTATGGCTTGGTACAGGAAATACAAAATTATTTTTAGCCACAAGACGATATTGTTCAATCAGTTGCTTTGCTATTGGCAATAATTTGACATAGAACGTAGCATTGGTTTTCTTGCGTTTAGCTATCAGCCACAATTCGCCATCAAAAGAAGTTTGAATATCATCAAAGGTCAATTTTTTGACATCTGCATAAGCCAAACCCGTAAATGCTTGAAAAACGAAGATATCCCGAATCTGACGTTGTTTGTATCTTCTGAGTTCTACAGTCATAAACCTTCGAAGTTCATCTTCGGTCAAATAACCTCTATCCCGAGTTTGTGCTTTGAATCGGAAGCTGGCAAAAGGATTGATATGGATATACCCCTTGCGTTGAGCGATCAACATAATTTGTTTCAGTTTGGTCACGGATGTAAGCAAAGTACTGCCCGCCAGCTTGCGTTCTTCCAATAAATAGGCATAATAGTCCTCTATAAATTGTGGCTCTATTTCCTTAATCGGAATATCGGAAAGATTATATCTATCTCGAAGAAACATCTCTACTCTCCTGCGATTAATAATTAGTTGCTCGTATGAACCTTCCGTTCTATCCTTACCTACACGTCTGCTGTATTGCTCGTAGAACTCATCGGCGATAGAGAAGAAAGTTCGGAACTCATCGCCAAAGCCGAGATAAGCGTTTTTAACTTTTTCAGCAGAAACAAAATTATCCTTGTCACAGATGCTTTGATATTGCTTGCCGATTTGGGTTTTGATGTTGTCTAACTTCTGATTGATTTTCTGTGCTTCAAGACTTTTGCCTAATGCTCGGTTTGCTTTGGTATCCCACAACTCGGGCTTTATGTTTAGCTTACAGCTAAACTGCGAGATGGTACTGTTTACAGTGATTCTTCCCATTATAGGAGCTTTACCATCTTTTAAATTGTTCTTTTTTAGGTAAAACAAAACCTTGAATGTACTTCTTGCCATAACTCTAATTTTTTAATTACAAATTTAGTTTACTTAGAGTTATCCGGTGCTATGCAAAATTACGCAAACTATTGAATAAGTGACGAATAAACTCCAGTTGAACAAAGTTACTCAGGTAACGATTTAGTAACTGAATTCACCGTCATCTTTGCTTTTTTGTGCATTTATTCTCTTTTGGCTAAAAGAACCGTTTTGCTTAATCCGTTGATTAAGTTTTAATTACATTCTTTTGCTCTCCCTTTTCTAAATGGCTGCTGTTTCTTTGAGGTACGCATTCATCTTTTGATTAGTCGGCACAGGTAAAATTTGTCCTTTCAATTCGCAACTTTTATCAGAGCTATATTTTTCTAATAATTCTCGTGGGACTCTCAATAATGGAATATTACACATATTATTCGTTTTAATACGAGGTTTACGAATCCACATTTCGCCCTTATTCCCATGGATAATATGTTCTGCTTTCAGGCTCTTAACATCAACGAATGCTAAACCTGTGAATGCACAGAACACAAATACATCTCTCACTTGCTCCAAACGTTTACATGGCATTTCCTTCTCCATCAAAGTGTTCAGTTCGTACATAGTCAAGAATTCCACATGTACCTCGTCTTGTCTGAACTTAATAGGAGCAAAAGGATCTTTTTGTAGCCAATCATTTATTAAAGCGATACGAATGATCTTTTTGAAAATCTTTAGATGTTTGATAGCTGAATTATTCGCACAACCCTTTTCTGTTTTCAGATACAGTTCATATTTGCGGATATAATCTTCATTGATGTCTTTTAGTGGAATATCTTCGATACTCATTTCTATTGACATAAATTCTTTCAAATATTTTAGAGAGGTATCGAATTTATAGATTGTAGACTGTGAATATTCTACACCGAGAAGTTTGCGACATCGTTCGTTATGGTCGGAATGAACTTCTACTAATGTTTTTCCTTTTTCTTCATCTTCATGATTTCCGAGATACATATCTTTCAGAAGTTGGGCAGTAATGGGTTTACCATCTAGCTCCAATTCTCGGTACATGGTAGTAATTTTAGCCTTTGCCGAATTGATGTAGTTGTTTAATTCGATTGCAGATTTGTCTTTAGCCCTTGATCTTTCTTTCGTTTGATCCCATAAATTCGGGGAGACTGTCCCTTGTAAACTAACTGCTGCGATCTGTTTATTTACTGTAATTCGTAGATAGATAGGTGCTTCCCCTGTTTTTAGTGCGTTTGACTTTTTTAAATAACACGATAGAAAAAATGTGTTCTTCTTTTTACTCATTTTTTGTTCCATAATCTTGAATTTTTTTGGTTATAAAGTTATAAATTCAAGCTCTTAGACACACTATGCAAAACATTGTAATACAGCGAAATAAAACCATTCGCGTTACCAAACTGTAGCCTGTTTTTTATTTTTCAAAATAGGTAACGTTTAGGTAACGGCAAACCTGCTTTAAACCGCATTTTTTTGCTTTTTGACCAAATTTCAGGGAATAAAAAAACTCTGAAAATCGCCTGATTTTCAGAGTTTTGCTTTGTTTTGGAAGATCTTCCAGTGCGGATGAAGGGACTCGAACCCCCACGCCTCTCGGCACCAGATCCTAAGTCTGGCGCGGCTACCAATTACGCCACATCCGCGGCTAAATTGCGTTAGCGGGTACAAAGATATAATAAAATGTGTTTCATCCAACACTTAATCATAAAAAAATAAGGGCATTTAAACTAATATTTTAATTTAGATGCTCTTATCCCGTAAATAAATTCTTATAAATTAGCCTTTAAAGCCAATTTTAGCATGTGTACCGTCACAATACGGTTTGTTTTGCGATCCGCCACAACGGCAAAGATGCGGTTTGTCTTTAATCACTGAGGTTCCGTCTGCTAAAATTAGTTCTACAGTTCCTTCCACCAATAGCGGCGCATTAGGAATCACTTTGATTTTCAATAATGTTTCATTCTTTTCCATAATAGATGATAGTTTTAAAAACGTTGATATCAATATAACATTTTAGATGCTAAAAAGGTCACCATCTCGCTTTCTTTTACATTTTATCTTTCCATTTTTTTTCATAGCTTTGTGATACCAAAGAAGAAAAATCAAGAATGGATAATTATATAGTTTCGGCAAGGAAATACCGTCCTATGACTTTCAACTCGGTTGTGGGGCAAAGGGCATTAACCACTACACTAAAGAATGCGATAATGTCGGGCAAGCTGGCTCATGCATATCTTTTTTGTGGACCTAGAGGTGTTGGTAAAACAACATGTGCCCGTATTTTTGCGAAAACGATAAATTGCCTATCTCCAACTCCCGATGGCGAAACTTGTAACCGGTGCGAATCGTGCGTTGCCTTTAACGAACAGCGGTCTTTCAATATACACGAATTGGATGCTGCGTCCAACAACTCGGTAGACGATATACGATCTTTGATCGAGCAAGTGCGCATCCCTCCGCAGATAGGAAAATATAAGGTATATATAATAGATGAGGTGCACATGCTTTCACAGGCTGCATTCAACGCTTTCCTGAAAACATTGGAAGAGCCGCCTCACCATGCTATTTTTATTCTGGCTACAACCGAAAAGCATAAAATACTGCCAACAATACTTTCTCGTTGCCAGATATACGATTTCAGCCGTATTACAATCAAAGATACAGTAGAGCACCTTCAGTATGTGGCCGATCAGGAGCATGTACAGGCCGAGCCTGAAGCCTTGAATGTTTTGGCTCAAAAGGCAGACGGAGGGATGCGTGATGCCTTGTCTATCTTCGATCAGGTAGTAAGTTTTACAGGAGGTAATGTAACGTACAAGGCTGTTATCGAGAATCTGAATGTTCTGGATTATGAATATTATTTCCGATTGACAGATTCTATTTTAACCAACAACGTAGTAGAGGGTTTGTTGATCCTGAATGAGATCCTTAGCAAAGGCTTTGATGGTAATAATGTGATAACAGGTATTGCCTCGCACTTTAGGGATTTATTGCTCTGCAAAGATGCAAAGACCGCAGAACTGTTTGAAGTAGGGGCTTCCATCAGAGATCGCTACATAGAAACAGCTAAGAAGTGCACCAACGAATTTTTGTATAAAGCCATCGAGTTGGTCAACGAAAGTGACCTTAATTATAAATATAGCCGAAATAAGCGATTACTCTCCGACTTGACAATAATTAGGCTTTGCCAATTATCTTCACCTCAAGTAGGAATTGAAGATCAAAAAAAAAAGCAGGTAATTGATCCGATCTTCTCAAAGCAGGAACAACCTGTGCAAGCGGCTACACCGGCTACAAATCAGAGGCCCGCGGCGCAGAGCCCGCAACCTGCTCAACAACCTCCCATTCAGCAAAGGGTAACACCTTCTGTAGCAGCCAAAGAACCAACAGTCAGTGTAGAGCCCGCTAAAACAACACCGAATGCCGGAGGTTTTGGTGTTTCTATTTCAGCGTTCGGAAAGAAAAAAGACGAAGAAACAACAAAAGCTGATATAACGATAGAAGTCCTTAACGACAGATTTACTCCACTCCAACTCATCAATGAATGGAAGGCATATGCTGAGAGCTTGACCGAAGAGCTCCATCTGAGAAATACAATGCTCAATTGCCTCCCTAATCTTACTGCCAATACAGTGTTTGAGGTGATTGTAAATAATCCCGTTCAAGAACAACGTCTTCTTGAATATCAGATGGATATATTGTCAAGGCTGCGAGCACAACTTCGTAATACTCATCTGAGGATGGAGGTTAGGATAAGTGAAAATAATGAGAAAAAATTGGCTTTCACGCCTGCCGAGAAGTTTAATCTGATGATGGAAGAAAACGAAAGTTTGCGAAGGTTGAAAGATGAGTTTGGCCTGGAGTTATCCTGATGAGAAAATCACAAAAAGAGTTATCCTGAGAAGGTAGAACAAAATAAAAATTTTAGATAAAAACCTCGAAGGTTTAAAATAAATATATTTCTAGGACGAGAGGAAAAATCGTGCTATCTTTGTAGCCTCAAAAAAAATTATTCTCACAATTCCAACAAAGGAGATCTTTTTATGACAGAGCCATTAAAGCATGAATGCGGTATCGTCATGATACGCTTATTAAAACCGCTCGAATATTACCAACAAAAATATGGTACATGGCAATATGGGTTGAATAAACTCTATCTGCTAATGGAAAAACAACACAATCGAGGTCAAGAGGGCGCAGGCTTGGCTGTTGTAAAGTTAGAGTCACCTCCCGGTAATGAATTTATATTCAGAGAAAGAGCAGTGGGATCAAGTGCCATCTCAGAGATTTTCACAAACGTTTATCAGAACTATGAAAAAATATCGGAAGATAAACTCAATGATGCTGAGTATGCCAGTAAATATCTCCCCTTTGCCGGAGAATTGTTTTTAGGGCATTTGCGTTATAGCACTACCGGAAAAAGCGGAATATCATACGTCCATCCATTTATGCGTCGTAACAACTGGCGGTCAAGAAACTTGGCTTTAGCCGGCAATTTCAATATGACAAATGTAGATGAATTGTTTGCTGAGTTGTTGGCACAAGGTCAACATCCTCGCGACTATACAGATACATTTGTACTTCTCGAATCGGTTGGTCATTACCTAGACAGAGAGGTTCAATATCAGTTTGATAAATATAACAAGAGTACCGGTGCAAAAGGAGAGGAGCTGAACACACTGATAGAGAAAAATCTTGATATCCATTTTATGCTCAACAAGGCAAGTGAGAAATGGGATGGAGGTTATACTATAGGAGGGCTTATCGGATGTGGCGATGGATTTGTTTACAGAGATCCTTCGGGTATTCGTCCGGCTTTTTATTACAACGACGACGAGATTGTTATTGTTGCATCAGAAAGACCTGTTATACAGACAGCTCTAGGACTTGATGTTGCCGATATAAAAGAGTTAAACCCGGGGCAGGCCATTATCGTAAAGAAAGATGGGACAGTTATGTTTTCTCAGATACAAGAGCCTAGAAATGTTTCTCCGTGCTCATTCGAACGCATTTACTTTTCGCGAGGATCAGATTCTGATATATATAACGAACGCAAGAAATTGGGGAAACTTCTTTTGCCTCAAATTCTGAAAGCTATAGATTCGGATATTCAACATACCGTATTTTCTTTTATTCCCAATACGGCAGAAGTTGCTTTCTTCGGGATGACCGACGCATTCAATAAACATATGAATGATGTTAAACTTAGAAAGATAAAAGAAAAAGGGGCATCTATCACCGAAGAGGAATTGCAAAAAATTCTATCTATGCGGGTTCGTACCGAAAAAGTTGTGATAAAAGATATAAAGCTAAGAACCTTTATTGCACAAGATAAGAGCCGCGACGACTTGGCTGCACACGTGTATGATGTTACTTATGATTCGGTAAAGCCGTATGAAGATAATCTGGTTGTTATCGATGATAGTATAGTGAGAGGTACTACGCTGAAACAGAGTATAATAAAAATACTCGATCGTATTCATCCGAAGAAAATCGTTATCGTATCTTCTTCTCCTCAGATACGTTATCCTGACTGTTATGGTATCGATATGTCGAGAATGAATGAATTTGCTGCATTCAGGGCTGCCATCGAATTGCTGAAAGAAAGAGGAATGCAATCGGTGATAGATGAAGTGTATCGTAAATCTTTGGCTCAGAAGGATAAGCCAAAAGAGGAAATAGTAAACTATGTGAAAGAAATTTATGCTCCTTTTACGGACGAAGATATTTCGAAAAAGATGGCTGAAATGCTAACACCAAAAGGAACAAAGGCCGAAATAGAAATTGTTTTCCAAAGCATTGAAAACCTTCATAAAGCGACACCTAATCACAAGGGAGACTGGTATTTTTCGGGAAATTATCCGACTCCGGGTGGAAACAGAATGGTAAACACCGCTTTCTTGAATTATATAGAAGGAAAAAATAACCGCTCTTATTAAGGGTAATATATAAGAGAGCTGATTTTATATCAGCTCTTTTTTTATTCACTTTTCATGTAACCATGTCACTCTTAGAATAGTCTTATTATAAAAGATGTAAACCATTAAATATATAATATGAAAAGGATTCGGCTATTTCTGTTAATTTTATTCGTAGTAGGTATCAGCAACATTTATTCTCAAGAATTTGTAACAATATCAGGACGGGTTACAGATTTCGACGGAAATCCTATCGACAGTTGCTGGATAGGGCTTAATTATTCGGATTTTTCACCTGCTTATCAAACGTATTCAGATAAAGACGGCTATTACTCTTTGGAAAATGTAAAGAAAGGGAAATATAAGTCTTTTTATGCACTTCGCCCCAAAGAGTATCCTCGAAGAGATGCAGTGGCGGACGACGACAAACGTCTTGAGTTTTGGGCATGGAATGTAATCGCAGATAGAGATCTGACGATAAATCCTCGTTATCACCGTCTGGAGCTTTATGGCACAAACGCACTCAAAGTCGAGGGTGGGTATAATGGCCTCTTTATATACACACGTCCTATGAGTGTGGGAAAACTACTTACATACTCTAAAGAATTGCAGCTAAATAAAGCTAAGGCAGAAAAAGAAATGGATGTATCAGTTAAACCTGAATTTTTCAGGGTGAAGGTATATATTGATGATAAAGAGGCTGTGATCAACTCTGTACAGCGTGTGCAGGAATATGTAGGAAAAGACAATCCCAGTATGGGTGCTTATATTATCCAGACAGAGTTACCCAAAGAAAAATCAGATAAACCGTATCGTATAATAAGAGTAGTGGGAGAAAATCTGGAGCATAATGAGATGGGTGAGAATGTATATTTCTATGAAGTAAAGAATTACGAGGAAACCCCGAAAAACTGAGGAAGCTATATTTCATAATCAATTTATTATGTTCTTGAAAGTCGGATAATTTCAGAACCAACCAACAATTTAATATCTTTGTTTTATTAATTTGCAATAGTTATTTGATCTGTATAATTTTATCTATTTAAGGTGATACTGAAAACCGAGCTTTGCAAGCAGAAAGGTTACAGTAAAAAGAATGTAAAACATGTTACTTTTGTCACCTTTGTCACTTTTTAGGACTTAACATATTGCTGATTCGTATTAATAATTGATTATGAAAGAAAACAATATAATAGCAGCTATATCTACACCTGCAGGTATAGGAGGAATAGCCATTATACGTCTGTCGGGAAATGGATGTATAGAATTAGTTGACGCTGTTTTTAAATCCTTTAAGGCGAAAAAACTTGCAGAAGCAAAAGCGTATACAGTTCATTTCGGATCTATCATCAAAGAGAATGTGGTGTTAGATGACGTACTGGTTAGTGTATTCCGAAATCCACATTCGTTTACCGGCGAAGATATAATAGAGATATCCTGCCATGGTTCTATTTATATTCAACAAAATATATTACAGCTGCTTATATCGAAAGGTGCGTCTTTGGCTCAACCAGGGGAGTTTACTCAACGAGCTTTTTTAAATGGTAAGATGGATTTGTCTCAGGCTGAATCGGTGGCGGACTTAATAGCATCATCTTCAGCCGCAACACATCGCTTGGCAATGAATCAGATGCGTGGAGGTTTTAGCAATAAGCTGATTAAATTGCGGACTGAACTGTTGAATTTTACATCTTTGATAGAGCTTGAACTAGACTTTTCGGAAGAAGATGTTGAATTCGCAAATAGAGACCACCTAAAAGAAGCAGCACATCAGATAGAATCGCATATAAAGAAACTGGCAGATTCTTTTAGTATAGGTAATGCCGTTAAATCCGGTATTCCGGTTGCAATTATAGGCGAAACAAATGCCGGGAAGTCTACCTTACTTAACCTTCTTTTGCATGAGGAAAAAGCAATTGTATCCGATATTCATGGTACAACGAGGGATGTTATTGAGGATACGATTAATATACAAGGACTGACCTTCAGACTTATTGATACTGCCGGAATACGGGATACTCATGACGAGATAGAAAGCCTTGGCATTGAGCGTACATTTAAGAAGATAGAACAAGCGAATATTGTTTTGTGGGTCGCGGATTGTGAAACTATAAATGAGCATATTGAGGAGTTGTCTCAAAAAATACTACCTGTAGTTGGCGATAGAAAATTGGTTCTTGTTTTCAATAAGGTTGATATTATTTCTGCAGAAAGGAAAGCAGAAAAAGAAAAGCTTCTATTAGATAAAATTCCTGAACGGGTTTTCATCTCGGCTAAATATGAGCAAGGGACTAATCAGCTCGAGGACTTATTAGTAAAAACGGCAAATATCCCCGAAATTAGTGAACAGGATATTATTGTTACGAATGTTCGTCACTATGAGGCTCTCCAAAATGCATTGACTGCAATAAAACGTGTCTCTGAGGGGTTAGAACTAAAAATATCGGGAGATTTTCTGTCGCAAGATATTCGTGAATGTATGTATTATCTGGGCGAAATTACGGGTCAAATTTCTACCGATGAGATATTGGGTAATATTTTTAGTAAGTTCTGTATCGGCAAATGATAACTAATAAATATTAATAGATATTACCTATAACATATAACTAAGTCGCTATTTTATAGCGACTTTTTATTTTCTATTTTTATCTTTGGAGATCAATATTAATGAGTAATGTGACAGTTTTCGTGTCATAATTGTACCGTTTTTGTCAAAATACAAAATAGGTATAATTTTTGTTCATAGATAATATATGATTACAACACTGTGCAACGCCATGCAACATAGTGCAACAAAAATAGGGAGAAATAAAGGTGAAATTATGAGTAGTAAAATGCAAATAAAAAAGAAATGTGAGTGCTGTGGAAAAACTTTCACTGCACAAAAAACGACTACACGTTATTGTTCGCATAAGTGCAACTCCAAAGCATACAAGCAAGGTAAGAGACAGTTCAAGATGGTAGGAATAAATTATTCTACCATGCAGGAGATAGAAAAAATAAGTGATAAATACGATAAAATAAAAGATAAGGAATACCTCTCGGTATCAGAGACCGCTTTTCTTCTTGGTATTGAGCGAACAACCGTTTACCGTTATTTGCACAGAGGTAATCTTAAAGCTGTACAGATGGATGGTAAAACATTTATCCGTAAAGCGGACATAGATAATATGTTTGACAATATTGAGGAGTATGAATATAGAGCAAAGCCAAGTAAAGAGCCAAAACCATTAACCGAATTATATACAGTAGCCGAGATTAAAGAAAAATTCAACATCAAAGAATCATGGCTCTACAAGATTGCCCGAGAAAACAATATCCCTAAAACATTGATCCGAGGTAAATCTTATTTCAGTAAAGATCATATCGATAAATATTTTGAAAAGAAAGGCTTTAACGAAAGTCTGGATATTAAAGAATGGTACTCAGTAGAAGATATTCAAAAGAAATATAATCTATCTACGGCAGCCATATATAGTTTTGTATCTGAGCAGAATATCCCACGAAAGAAAGACGGTCGCAAAGTGCTATACTCTAAGAAAGACTTTGATATAGCCAAAGGCTATGAACAACCCATAGAAGCCGAATATTATTCGACTGAAGAAGCCATGCAAAAATACAACCTCACTCGTGATGCATTATATCACTATGTGAAGTATCATAATATACCAAAGATAAAAGAAGGTAGATATGTGAAAATATCAAAACCCGACTTAGATAAGTTATTCAACCCTCAAATAATCTTATAACTATGGGAATAAGTAAAGTAGCACTTCGACGACGACCTATAACAGGAGCTAGAGAGAGTCTTTATCTGGACTTTTATCCTGCTATTCGTGATCCGTATTCAATGAAAATGATACGGCGTGAGTATTTGGGTATTTATATCTATGCCAAACCTAGAAACGAAGTTGAAAAGGAGTACAATAATGAAATGCTGATGAAAGCTGAAGTTATCCGCAGCATGAGAGTACAAGCTATTATCAATGAGGAATACGGTTTCTTAGATAAGAATAAAAAGAAAGCTGACTTTTTGGTTTATTACAAACTGAAAGCCGAAAAGAAAGACCAGAAGTGGATGAAGGTATATCAGCACTTTTCCAATTTTGTCAAAGGCAAATGTACCTTTGGTGACATAAACGTAGACTTGTGTAACCGCTTTCGAGATTATCTGATGGATGCAAAGCAATTGAAACATAAAGATCTTCGTATATCTCAAAATTCAGCATCAGGGTATTTCTCTACATTTAGAGCCTTATTGAAGATTGCATATAAAGAAAAATTCTTCAGAGAGAATCTCAATGAATATCTGGACTCGATCGACACTACAGATGTAAAGAAAGAATATTTGACATTGGATGAATTGAAAACACTAGCGAATACACCTTGCGACTTCCCTGTGTTGAAATCAGCATCTATCTTCTCATGCATGACAGGCTTACGGATAAGTGATGTTCTGAAATTGGATTGGAATGAAATACTTCCTGCTTCTGATGGTGGTTACTGCATGAGACTAAGAACCGAGAAGACAGAAACAGAAACGACCTTACCCATTAGCGATGAAGCATTAGAATTATGTGGAGAGAGGGGAAACGGTAAAGTATTTAAAGGTTTAACAAAGGCCATGACACAACAACCTCTAAAGGATTGGGTAGCCAGTGCCGGAATAACAAAACACATCACATTCCATTGTTTTCGCCACACTTTTGCTACCTTGCAGGTAGCTTTAGGAACTGATATCTATACTGTAAGTAAAATGCTTACACATAAAAATGTTTCGACAACTCAGATCTATGCTGATCTGGTAAATGCGAAGAAAAGAGAGTCAGCTAATAAAATAAGCTTAAAATGAAATACGATGAATAAAGGAGAAATTATAATATATCAAACACCTGATGGTAATACCCAATTAGATGTAAAGCTCGACAATGAAAATGTGTGGATCAATCGACAACAAATGTCTGAGTTATTTGACAGGGATATAAAAACAATTGGTAAACATATTAACAATGCATTAAAGGAGGAACTAAACAATATTCCAACTGTCGCAAATTTTGCGACAGTTCAATCAGAAGGAAATAGAAAGGTTGAAAGAAATATTGACTATTACAACCTAGATATGGTTATCTCAGTAGGTTACAGAGTAAAATCGAATAGAGGTATTCAATTCCGTATTTGGGCGAATAGTGTTCTGAAAGAATATCTAATCAAAGGTTATGCTATTAATCAAAATGCAAAGACGGAGCAATTGGAAAATTTAAAGAAAACAGTCAAACTGCTTTCCAATGTAATAAATGCCAAGACTCTGTCGGCTGATGAAGCAACTGGACTATTACGTGTGATAACAGATTACACTTATGCTCTTGACACTTTAGATAGATACGATTATCAGAAACTTGAAATCGAAAGGACTACTACGGAAGAACCTTTTAAAGCTAACTATGACAATGCTATGGAAGCTATTTATGTGTTGAGAGATAAATTTGGGAGTGGAGGTTTGTTCGGTAATGAGAAAGACCAATCATTCAAAAGTTCGATTAGCACTATTTACCAAACTTTTGGAGGAGAGGAATTATACCCTAGCATAGAAGAAAAAGCAGCGATGCTACTGTATTTGGTGACTAAAAACCATTCGTTCAGTGATGGAAACAAACGTATCGCTGCGTTTCTCTTTCTTTGGCTTTTGGAGCAGAATGGCATTTTATATAGAAGCGATAGTACTAGACTTATCGAGAATAATACATTGGTTGCACTCACATTGATGATTGCCGAAAGCCGTACTGAAGAAAAAGATATTATGGTAAAAGTTGTTGTTAATCTGATAAATAAGAATAACTAATAATGAATTTCAATACCAAACTCTCTGAGCGTATAGGGATGGACGATATCAATGAGATACTTCGTTTAACACATGATAGTGATACCCAAAAGCAAGAACTATATGACTTGGTTATTGGTGAAGATGAAACTATTGGATATCATGCAGCTTGGATTTTTACTCATTTTTCGTCACAGGATAACGAGTGGTTATATAGCAAACAAGATCAATTGATTAATGAAGTTCTTGTCTGCAAGCATGGAGGGAAACGAAGAGTAATGCTCAACTTGTTATATAGACAGCCTTTTCCGAATCCGCCAAGAGTAGATTTTCTGGATTTCTGTTTAGAACGAATGATGTCTAGCGAGGAATTGCCCGGAGTAAAATCTCTTTGCATGAAGATCGCTTATGAATTATGCCGCTCCATTCCTGAGTTGATACAAGAATTGAAAACAATGCTTGCAATGATGGAGGGCGATTTAGTGCCATCTATACGAGCCGTTAGAAAGAATATTCTAAAGGCAATACAAAAAGGAAAGAGTTTACAAAAACTTTAATCATAATAATATGAATTATAAAGATTCTGAAAATATACTGCTAATTATATGTGGAGCAATGGGTATTGCTTTATTGTCTCTAATTTTCCGTTATTTGTTTTTAGAGTTAGGATTTGATGCTTTTGGAGCTAATCTAGTATTCATCGTTATATTTGTGATTGGTCTGATCTTTTATGTATCTTATCTGGAAGTCATTCAGAAAGTTATCCCAGCTCTCTTTAAAAGACGAAAACAAATAATAGAAAATCAAGATATAGTACTCGAATCTAATACAGTTGAAAATATTGAACCAGAGCTAAAAGAGCCTATTGAAAATAAAACTCCTCTTATCAATGATCTGGATGTAATAAGAGAAAAGCATCAACAAGATGAAATTATAAGAAAACAAGAAGCACTAGAAGTTGCTATTCAATATACCAGAACAACCTTTGCACCTTTTACGGATGACCAGAATATAAATCGCTTATGTGAATACGTTATTCAATATTCTACAGGAGCAGAGCTAAACGAGATGGAACCAGTCAGAGTAAAAAATTTACAAAACATCGATTTATACCATTTCGGATGGAATATTTGGAATCATTTTCGGATAAATACACAAGAAGATATAGCTTTATTCCTTAAAATTGTTTTTGCTCGAAATCTAAAAGATGTGGACGCTGGTACTATAAGAAAAAAACTTACCCTTAATGAAGGCAAGTTTTCTCTAAATATTACAAAACAATTAATTAAATAAAANNTAACGAAAGGCTTTATCTGGCTTTCAGGTAGATCTCTAATTATTTTATTGCAGACATCTAATCCTGCATCCCATTTATTTAATCGAATAGAAATATTTAAATAATGCATTAGACCATTAATAACAAAATGTCTACAAGATGGAGATAAATCCATTAAATTAATATCTTTAATTTTATGATATAAATTCTTTCCTTGCTTATGAAATAGTTCATTAAATATTTTTCTAATATTTGATGATTCTGATTTGAATTCTTCCTGATCTATTTCTCCCCATGTTAATCTATCCTTTAAATTATCTTTTGAATTAACTGCTAGTATAGACATGTATATGACAAGTGTACCTAATAACTCTAAATATTCATTTTGGTTTAATATTGGTTTTGTTTCAAAAAAATCTT
>NZ_DLIY01000018.1:0-468 GCF_002483985.1 Dysgonomonas sp. UBA7630 | reverse complement strand
TTTTATCTCTATTTATTAAATATCTATATTTATTCTCCACCTCAGCCTCAGTGGAAACGAGCCTGCTAGCATCGGCTGCTATAAGAAGGGCCAATTCTGTATCTAAATCTTTTCTATCTGCAATAGAGTTATATCTGTTAGTAATATTTCCGTCATAATCAACAGACTTTGACTGGTAGTAATACCCCATGTACTTATATATTTCGGGAGAATACACCTTGAAAAAATCATCTTCTATGAGAATTATTTTTAATTTAATTAATTCCTGAAGAGCTTCTTGAAATATATCATTTTGATCTTCTAGGTTTGTTATATATTTTAAGTTACCAATAAGTCCTGCAAGATCATTCGGATCTGCTAATAGGCCAATAGCTAAAAACATATTTTTAGCAGTTATTGATAAATAATCAATAATCCTATCATACAAAAAGTTTTTAGCCATTTCCCCATGGAAAATCCAGTGTTAAT
>NZ_DLIY01000019.1:0-71057 GCF_002483985.1 Dysgonomonas sp. UBA7630 | reverse complement strand
ATATCTTCCCAAAAGCTTTCTTATACAGGAACATTCGAATTTATCCGCTTGGATTGCCTGAATACAGATGCAATCGATCTTCATCAGGAAAAATTACAGGAGATTACACATATCTTCTTCGGTACATCCGATAATAGATCCTTGAAAAATATCGAGTCCCTGAATTTAGTAACAGAAATAGAAAAAATAGCGCCTTGGCTCGAACACATTATATTTATCCAGGAAACTATCAGGCACGATAAGAAAATGAGTGTGCTTAAACCAGTTATTGTAAAAAGATATGTGCCATTTACCCCTTGTATGTTTTTTCATCTTTACACCCCTGAAGAAGAGTTTTTAAGACAAGAGTCCGTCAATAAGAAATGGGGATGGACATCGCTTCGTTCAAATACAATAATCGATATCTCTATTGACAACCCTTCCGGTATAGCAATTCAAATTGCAATCTATGCAACACTCTGTAAGGAAGAAGGTGTGCCTATGTCTTTTCCCGGCAGTGAAGAAAAATTTAATTCCCGGATTGATTTAACCGCATTAGATACCCTTACGGAAAGTATGCAATATGTACTGTCCCGGAAGTCATGCAAAGGGGAGATCTTTAATATAACAAGCTGGAATGGAACACTATGGAAAGACCTTTGGGTACAAATAAGCAAATATTTTGGTATACTATCGGGAAGGCCTAACGCTTTCCCGCTGGCTTTATATATGCAAAGCAGGGATGATCTATGGAAAGGTATTTGTGAAAAATATAAGCTCAAGAATAAATCTTTACTCCGTTCTTTAAACTGGTATTCAAGTGATTTAATCTTTAATGATTCATACAATATACTGTCTGATCCGCAAAAGATCCATCGATTTGGTTTTATCGATAACCAAACAGATATCTTCCCTGCTTTCAGAAAAATGTTTGACCAACTGAAAGCAGAGCATATTATCCCTGCTTATTAGTCTGTACCAGAAGGAAGTCTGAAAGGTATATTTCTTCTTTTATTAGGATCTCTAATGATTTATTAATTGCCTTTCCCGAAAACAGAATTTAGAACAAATGATAAGATGAAACCATTAGATATTTTTAAAAATATATCATTAAGTACGTTTTACTATTTAATAGCCTATCATAAGATCATTTTACGTGAAAAAATTAGAGTTTATTATTTAGTGATTCTATCTATCTTCTTCGTGACTGTTTTAAACGCACAGAATAAGAGAGATTCTATTTCCATTCAGTTAGGTGATGTCGTAAAGAAACCGATATACGAGCAAAAGAGAAATGAGCACGGTTCTCTATATCATAGTTTATGGGGTACGCATTACGAACCATTGTATTATAAAGCGGTAAGCGTAAAAGCAATTAGTCTGAATTCTTTATATGGAGGATTATCCATTCTCAGAGAATTTAAGGATTTGCACACCTTAGTATTGAAGGATAAGAATGAATATTTGTATCTGCTACGTCCTCTCGGTGGATCTACTAGTTTCTTAAATTCGAGTTTTTTTAAAAACATTTATGATATTGATGATTTAGAAGAGACTTATATAGGCGATTTTATTACAGAAGCATTTACGATTGTCCATCCCTACAGCTTCCTTGCATCCAACCTTATGGCAAAAGAAATTGACCTGATCTCTAATCGATATGATATTGCGTATATTTCAACAGGAGAAGCTACAGATACCGTTGCAGACGGCAGCAATATCAGAGGTAATCTGATAACGATTACACGTTTACCTTTTACGGAACAGGAAAAAGTATTTACTAATGTGGAACAACTTCTTGAAGAATTACATAAAGGGGATACTTATAATGTAGATCAGCAACTTTATATCCGCACGCGGTTATTTGATATGCTGATTGGAGACTGGAACAAAATCCCCGAATCATGGGGCTGGATTACGGCATTGAAGAGTGATTCCGTTATATTTGAACCGATGGTACTTGACCGGAACCATGCTTATCCGAAAATAGAAGGTATTTTATTTAAGCCTTTGTTGAAAATGTTAGGTTTGGGTTTTATCAATAATTATGATGAGAAATTGGATAATGTAAAGAAATTCAATACACTTGGCTATGCATTAGATATGGCTCTTACCCAGAAGAGTGAAGAGAGGGTTTGGTTGGAGCAGGCTAAATACTTGCAGATTCATTTGTCAGATCAGTTGATAACCAATGCTTTCTCAACATTACCCGAAGAGGTGCAGGATAAGAACATGCAAGATATAAAAAGAAAACTAATGAGCCGTCTCAACCAAATAGAAGATATTGCACATCGGTATTATCTAGAATTGCAGAAAACCCCTGTGATTACAGGTACGAATAATGATGATAGATTCATATTCGGTGAAGATGAAATGGGCAATTTGCACATTCAAATTTATAATTCAAATTCAGACCAACCATATTTTGACCGGCATTATTCTACTAAACAGACTAAGGAAATATGGGTCTACGGATTAGAAGGCAATGACATATTTGAAGGAAACCGTCCAACAAACCGGATAAAAACATTGCTAATCGGAGGTAAAGGGGAAAACCTCTATAATCTTACTTCTAACCGTAAGGTAAAAGTTTATGAATCCCAGTCTCAACAACAAAGATTGGCTGATACATCACCCGTAAAGATTATATATCCCCGTAATGAAGAAAATGCATTAAACTATGATTATGAAAAACTAAGTCATAAAAAGCTATCGGTTACTCCCATCGGACTTTATGATTCCGATCTGGGTATTAACCTGGGAACATCTATTACCTATACGGTGAATGGTTTCAAGAGAACTCCTTATACTCAATGGCACCAACTTAGTTTTGATTATATCAATGGTTTTACTTATCAGGGAATTTTTCCAGATTATGATGGAAGAAGAAGTTTTCACCTGTCGGCATTTATCGGCAGTCCTGCTTATTTTTCAAACTTCTTCGGTTATGGAAATTCAACATCTGGCTACAAAGACGAAGATAAAAAATTTAACAGAGTACATTTAGAAAGATATGCTGTTACACCTGCATTTTATTATCAAATAGATAAATTCCAGACATTTAATATTGCAAGTTCATTAGAGATTGACAAAGTGGATAATCCAGAAAACAGAGACCGTTATATTAATCAGATATATGATGACAACAATGATATTTTCGACACTAAATTCTTTCTCGATCTGAACGTACGGTATGTGATGGATAAGAAAACAAATGATGTCATCTCAAAATACAAAATAAGTCTGTCTACCGGAGGAATATTCAATATAGGAAATAGAGGGCGTCACGTTCCTTATGCAACAGCCAATTTGAGTGTAAACATTCATTTGATAAGTCATTTGTCTTTTGCGACAGAAGTAAATACCAAAGTGCTGCTTTCTAATAAATACGATTTTTTTCAATCTGCGACAACTGAGTTAAGAGGGTTCCGGGATAATCGTTTTATGGGTAAACAATCATTTTATCAGTTTTCCGAATTCAGATGGGATATGGGTGAGTTGAAGAACAGTTTCACTCCCGTTGAATACGGTTTATTCGCAGGAGTTGATTATGGGCGAGTGTGGTATCCGCACGAGGATTCGAATAAATGGCACTCTTCGTATGGTGGTGGATTCTGGGTAACACTGTTTAAGGAGTTTACCGGTAAACTATCATTCTTCGATTCCAATGACGATCAACGTTTTATGTTGCAATTGGGAATGGGGTTTTAATATACCTTTTCTTGTGTTTTTTTCACATGGCCCGACACACATTTGCCAGCCAAATTTGCCTTTCGCAAGGTGTACCTATTGAAACTGTAAGTAAGGCTATGGGACATAAGAACATCTCCACCACCCAACGATACGCCAAAGTCACCCATGAGAAAATAGACCGTGATGTTACAATTCTGGATGCCAATATCGGAAGCAAATATGTCTTGCAAGGTCTTGATGCACCTCCTTCTACTATTCTCAAAGATATGAGCAGGAGAAAATACCGTCCAAGTAAAAAATTACAAAATGCAGAAAGATTATAAATATGAGAAGTACATTTAAATTACTGTTTTATATAAATAAGCAGAAGATCAAAGCCAATGGTAATTGTCCGATCATGGGGCGCATAACACTTGACGGTAAAATATGCCAATATTCCACCGGAGAAGAAATCTCTCCGGCTTTATGGGATGCCGATTCGGGAAGGGTGATAATCAGGGACAACAACTCTAAAAATAAAAAGGAGCTAAAATCCATTAATTCGCGGCTGGAGGAATTAGAACTTAAAGCAAAAACAACATACAAAAAAAGCAGCGACACCATTGGCTATGTATCAGCGGAAATTATTAAGAACGCATTATTGAACAGGGCACAGGCCAAAGAAACATTGATTGCTCTTTTAGATGAACACAACCAAGAGTATGCTTTGCGTGTGGGTATTGACCGTGTGCGTCATACTTATATACGCTACATTACCTCCCGTAAGCATATTTATAATTTTTTACAATACAAATATGGGATTGAAGATATTCCCTTACGTTCCCTTGATATGCAGTTTATTAATGACTTTAATTTCTACTTATCTACTGTGTTAAAGTTAAAATTGGTTTCACTGAACGATTACCTTATCGTTCTTCGTAAGATGACACGTTTAGCTATCAAGCAACGGACATTGAAACGAGATCCTTTTGCCGGGCACAGATTGGACAAAGCACCCAAAATACACCGCCACCTGACAAGTGAACAGCTTGACAAGGTTATGAATGTCGAATTATATACTTATCGGCTCTGCCATACGCGTGACCTTTTTGTCTTTTCGGTATTTACAGGCTTGGGAAGAGCAGAACTGGCTAACTTGACTTCGGAAAATATCATTACAAAGAAAGACGGTTCGAAATGGATATATATTGCCCGCCAGAAAACAAAAGCGGAGTGTTACATTAAATTGCTGGATATCCCCATCCGCATCATGGACAAATACAAAGGGGAAGGAGAAGAAGATAAAATATTTTACGTCCCCCAAACCAGTAGCCTTTGCCGCAGTTTGAAAATGATAGAAGATCTTTGTAAACTGGATTGTCATTTGACATTCTATGTTGGAAGACATAGTAAAACTTGTTATTGTTTATTAATCAATATATTACGAACTAATATCTTTTCGATAGGTAACGATTTAGAAACCAGCTTGGTTCTTAGATCTGCTTAATTTCCTCACGATCTTAAAGAGCGACTTATCTTTTGTAAAGATAAAAAATAAACCTTGTCTTACTCCAATTTCTATTAATTTCGTCTCTTTTATTTGCTGTTCCTATATTCAACGGGGGCATTAAAAAGTGACGTTTAAAAGCTTTACGAAAACTACTTTGGAGTTCAAATCCAATTTGTAAGGCAATCTCTGAAACAGGCATTTGTGTATTCAATAAATATTGCTTTGCTTTCTCCATCCGGTATTCTGATAATACTCCATAGACCGTGTTATTGTATAATAATCTGAATCCTTGTTTAAGCTTGAATTCATTCGAGCCAATCATTGACGCCAAACGACAGATACTAGGTGGATTCTGATAGAGATTGTAAAGAATATTACGAGCTTCTATAATTTTCTCTTTTTCATAAAAATACAGCTTGTTAATCTCTCCGAGATCTTTACTTAAAGAAAGGTATAATATTTCGAGGATTTTCGATTCTAATAAAATTGTGAATAAGGGATCTTTAGAATCAGTATTCAGTACCGGAATAAACTAGCATCCTTAAAAACAGAATTGTCAGATGTGGAGATTGAATTTAACCATATTAAAGTGGAACAGCCACTTGACTTAAATAAATATAAAATCTGTACTCGATAAGAAGTTCCATCATAATTGGAATCTCAGCAAGACTTTCAAATTGAAAGATTTATTATCGTTCATTAATCTTAAAAAAAGACTCTCTATTGCAAAACAAGTTGCGATTTATTTTGCAATATGGTTTATTTGACATTAATAGTATTGGTCAATATAGTAAAGAATTACCTGTTTATATAAACCACAAATTCTACGAATTATATCTGACAAAAATAAGAAACGAAATTTCTGATATAGACATAAAAAAATCATGGATATAAACTTCAACCTATTTTAAGACAAGGTATGAATATAATTACTAAAACAGAATGATGAAAAAATGATATTTCAACTATATTTTAACAAAAAAGCAACGATTAAAGAATAAAAAAGCATACATTTGCCGCATATACGATCAAGGGGTGCCATTACAGGCTGAGATCATACCCTTACAACCTGATGCGGGTAATACCGACGTAGGAATGATGAATAAAGAAATTCCCTCCTTTAATTAGGATATCTCTTGATTGGTATATTTAATACTGATCAAATATGAAAAAGATAAGGAGATATCCAACAGCATTAACAATTGCAGGATCTGACAGTGGCGGATGTGCCGGAATACAGGCGGATCTGAAAACATTTTCGTCGCTCGGCGTTTTCGTCGCATCTGTTATTACTGCTATTACCGCTCAAAACACAGCCGAAGTCAGAGCTGTCGAAGTTCTCTCTACCGAAATAATAAAGAAACAACTTGAAGCTGTCCTGGATGACATGACTGTTGATGTTATCAAAACAGGCATGCTGCCATCTATAGAAATTATAGAACTTGTTGCCTCTATTATTGACAGATATAATCTTCCCTCAGTTATCGTAGACCCTGTAATGGTTGCCACAAGCGGAGCCCGTCTGGCATCCACGTCCATTGTTTCGGCTTTCAATAATTATTTATATCCCCGCATTACACTTATTACACCTAACTTACCCGAAGCGGAAGCCTTATCGGGTATTAAAATCCATTCAGAAAAAGACATCTATACCGCTGCTGAAATACTACTATCTCAAGGGTGTCCAGCCGTGCTGATAAAAGGAGGGCATTCCCAATCACCCGATTCAACAGATATTCTGTTTACAGCAAATACGGAGCCTGTCCGATTCTCATCTGCGCGGATCAATTCCTGTAACTTGCATGGTACAGGGTGTACATACTCATCAGCCATAGCCGCATACATATCTCTCGACTATAACATAGAGGATGCCATAAGACTAGCTAAAAACTATATTTCATCTGCAATAAAAGCAGGGCAAAATATTACAACCGGAAAAGGATACGGCCCTGTCAATCATTTCCTTGAACCACAATCATTAAAAATAAAAAGATATGACGATTAAATTAAACGATCAGTACCATGAGGTAGAAGATGGAACTTCCCTTGCTTCATTTATTGAAAGTATTGGATTAAAGCCAAACGGAATAGCAGTAGCTATCAATTTCGAAGTTGTGCCAAAAGATAAGTGGGCTGAAACTTTTCTCTCCGACCGATTGGAGTTGATGCTAATTCATGCTGTTTCGGGAGGATGAATCGATGAAACTGATAATTATCACCAACGAAACCATATTTGAAGGAAACGGTGCCTTGTTGAATAAGCTTTTTGCAGAAGGTATGGAAACGTTGCACCTTCGTAAACCTTTTGCAACAGAATCCGAAGTTGAGTATTTATTGAATCAGATTGACGCTGAGTATCACAGGCAGATTGTCTTGCACGATCATTTCGGTCTTTTGAAGACTTTCGATTTAAAGGGAGTTCATCTGAATCGAAGAAATACTATTCGCCCTCATATTACAGATATATCAGTCAGCCATTCGTGTCATTCTTTCGAATGCCTCGAAGCATCTATGGAAAATCATGATTATATATTCCTTAGTCCGATATTCGATAGCATTTCCAAGACGGGATATAATCATGCTTTTACAAAGGAACAACTTTTGGTAGCTAAATCGAAACATTTGATAAATGAAAAGGTAATAGCACTAGGTGGAATTGATCATAAAACAATACCATTGGCTGTGCAATATGGATTCGGAGGAGTAGCTGTCTTGGGCAGCCTTTGGGAAAACTATCTTCAGGACAAAGATAAAAAAGCCTTATTGCAGAGGTTCAGAAATTTGCAAGAAATGACAGAAAAACAATGAAAGGATTATTATTTATAACTCATCAAACGGAAAAATACAGCTATCTGGATAGTGTTGATATAGCACTGGAGGGAGGATGTCGCCAGATACAATTACGCATGAAGGACGTGCTAGTTTCGGAGGTTCGAAAAACGGGCAGACAAGCTCTGGATTTATGCTATAAATACGGAGCTAAATTATATATCGACGATTATACCGAAGTGTGCAAAGATATTAGAGCGACAGGAGTACATTTAGGAAAATTGGATATGCCCCCTCTTGATGCACGAAGAATACTCGGCTCCGATTTTATCATCGGAGGTACAGCCAATACATACGAAGATATATACCGTTTAAATAATGAAGGAATCGACTATATTGGATTGGGACCTTTCCGTTTTACGACTACCAAGAAGAACCTGAGCCCCATTCTCGGATTATCGGGGTATAAAGACATAATGCAAAAATGCAGGGAAAATGGGATAAACCTCCCTGTAATAGCTATCGGAGGAATAACCACGAATGATATTCCCGAGCTGATGGCAACAGGTGTATCGGGCATAGCCTTGTCTTCTTCCATTTTAAGGGCAAAAGACCCTGTCAGCGAAACTAAAAAAAATATAGAAACAATCAACAAATACCAAAAATGAAAAAACTCGTAATAGCAGGAAAAGAGTTCTCCTCGCGGCTGTTTCTGGGGACAGGCAAATTCAGTTCAAATGAAGTAATGAGTGATGCCATAGAAGCATCTAATACGCAAATGGTGACGGTAGCTATGAAACGGCTCGATTTGACCAATAAACAGGACGATATGTTGCGACACATTACTAAACCCGGCATTCAACTTCTGCCCAACACATCAGGCGTGAGAAATGCAAAAGAAGCTGTTTTTGCAGCTCAAATGGCACGGGAAGCTTTCGGTACAAACTGGTTAAAACTGGAAATACATCCCGATCCCAAATATCTGTTGCCCGAACCTATCGAAACCTTAAAAGCTACGGAAACATTAGCCAAACTGGGTTTCGTTGTATTACCCTACATTCAGGCTGATCCTGTTTTGTGCAAACTGCTAGAAGATGCGGGAGCAGCAACAGTTATGCCTCTGGGTGCACCTATCGGAACAAACAAAGGATTAAAGACTAAAGATTTGCTTGAGATCATTATCGAACAAAGTAAAGTACCGGTCGTCGTAGATGCCGGAATCGGGGCTCCGTCTCATGCGGCAGAAGCCATGGAAATGGGTGCCGATGCCGTATTGGTAAATACGGCCATCGCCGTAGCAGGAGATCCGGTAGTAATGGCACGAGCTTTCCAACTGGCTGCAGAAAGCGGGCGTATGGCTTTTGAGGCACAACTGGCAACCCGATTCGATACAGCAAAAGCCAGTAGCCCCCTAACTTCATTCTTAATGTAAATTATAGATCAAAACTTAATAAAGAAAATATGAAAATAAATCACCGGATCACTTATCCATCCTCAAAAAAAATATACATAAAAGGTAAAATACACGATATACAGGTAGGTATGCGTGAGATAACTCTTTCCGATACCGTTTCTATCGAAAACGGTCAGCATAAAAAAGAGAAAAACAGACCTGTAATAGTCTATGACACCAGTGGTGATTATTCCGACAAAGAGGTAACGATTGACATCAGCAAAGGGCTTCACCGTTTACGCGAAAGGTGGATTGAGAGCAGGGGCGACACAGAGATGTTAGCTGTATTTTCTTCTGATTATTGCAATGAGCGTTTAGCTGATTCCGGTCTGGATGCTATACGATTTCCGTCTGTAAATCTACCAAAGAAAGCAAAAGAAGGGAAAGCTATTACCCAAATGTATTATGCCCGGCAGGGAAGTATTACCCCCGAAATGGAATACGTAGCAATACGTGAGAATCTCCAGAATGAGGAGCTAGGTATTCCAACCCATATCACCCCCGAATTTGTCAGGGATGAAATTGCAGCGGGTAGAGCTGTTCTTCCTGCTAATATAAACCACCCAGAAGCTGAACCAATGATTATAGGAACAAATTTTCTGGTTAAAATAAATACAAATATCGGAAATTCAGCTCTTTCCTCAGGTATTGACGAAGAAGTCGAAAAAGCCGTATGGAGCTGCAAGTGGGGAGGCGACACTTTAATGGACTTATCCACAGGTGAGAATATTCACGAAACAAGGGAGTGGATCGTCCGCAATACGCCAGTTCCCGTAGGCACCGTTCCCTTATACCAGACTTTGGAAAAAGTAGATGGTAAAATATCGGATTTGACATGGGAAATATACAGGGATACACTGATAGAGCAATGCGAACAGGGAGTCGATTATTTCACCATTCATGCCGGATTACTGAAAGCTCATCTGCCTTTGATCAAAGGGCGTACAACTGGAATTGTATCCCGTGGAGGTTCTATTATTGCCAATTGGATGACTCAGCACAATCGAGAGAATCTCTTCTATACACATTTCGATGATATATGTCTGATACTAAAGAAATACGATGTTGCCGTGTCTTTGGGTGACGGACTTCGTCCCGGTTCGATCAACGATGCCAACGATGCCGCCCAGTTTGCCGAACTTTCGGTATTGGGAGAATTAACAAAAATAGCATGGAAACATCATGTACAGGTGCTGATAGAAGGCCCGGGACACGTTCCCATGCAGAAAATAAAAGCCAATATGGACGAGCAGATTGCACATTGCCACGGAGCACCGTTCTATACATTAGGCCCGTTAACAACAGACATTGCTCCCGGGTACGACCATATAACTTCGGCAATAGGTGCGGCTCAGATAGCTTGGTACGGTACGGCAATGATTTGCTATGTAACACCGAAAGAACATTTGGGATTGCCCGATAAGGAAGATGTTCGGTCAGGAGTTATCGCTTATAAAATTGCAGCACATGCGGCAGACTTGGCAAAGGAGCATCCTGGTGCTCAAGTACGAGATAATGCATTGAGCAAAGCCCGTTTCGATTTCAGGTGGAAAGACCAGTTTAATCTTTCGCTCGATCCGGAGAAAGCTCTCGAGTATTACAAGATAGGCCGTCTGGGTGAAGAAAGTGATCATTGCACCATGTGCGGTCCACATTTCTGTGCGATGAAATTGACCAAAGAAATGCACGATTGCGCTAAAATGAACGAATAAAAAATAAATAAAATGAGTTTTACAGAACGTATAAACGATTATGATTGGAACAAAATCGAGTCGTGTATATATAATAAAACAGCTAAGGATGTCGAGATTGCTCTAGGTAAAACAAGACCGTCTATTGACGATTTCATGGCAATGGTTTCGCCTGCTGCCGAACCTTATCTGGAACAAATGGCTATATTGAGCCAAAGATATACCCGCCAAAGGTATGGCAATATAATTCAGTTTTATGTGCCGCTGTACCTGACCAATTCCTGTATCAACCATTGTGTCTATTGCGGGTTCAATCACGATAATGACATCAGGCGTATTATACTTACGGACGAACAGATACTGCGGGAGGTTGAAGCTATTAAACGGATGGGAGATTTCCAGCATATTTTACTGGTTACAGGCGAAAATCCACGTGATGCGGGTGTCGATTATATCGAAAATGCAATCCGTTTGGTAAAGCCTTATTTTTCTTCTATTTCAATAGAAGTACAACCATTGAAAGAAGCAGCCCACAAACAGCTTGCTGATGCCGGATTAAACGCTGTCTATTGTTATCAGGAAACTTATAACAAATCCAGATATAAAGTATATCATCCCAAAGGTATGAAATCGAAATTTGGCTGGCGGCTCGACGGATTCGACCGCATGGGCAAGGCCGGCATACACAAAATAGGTTTGGGGGTGCTGATCGGGCTCGAAGATTGGCGTACTGATGCTGCAATGATGGCTCTGCATCTACAATACCTACAAAAAACATACTGGCAAACGAAGTATGCCATCTCTTTTCCACGAATGCGTCCACACGAAGGTAAAGATTTTCAGCCCAATGTTGTTATGACGGATAAACAGTTGGCGCAGATCATATTTGCATACCGAATTTTCGATCACGACTTGGAAATGACCTTGTCTACAAGAGAGAATGCTGTGTTTAGGGATAATATGATCGGTTTGGGAATCACCTCATTGAGTGCCGGTTCGAAAACCGACCCAGGAGGTTATGCCGTTTACACGGATGAGCTCGAGCAATTCTCGGTAAATGACAGCCGCACACCATCGGCTGTTTTGCAATCCGTCAAGAATCATGGATATGAGGTGGTATGGAAAGATTGGGATTTAAGTTTACAGTAAATTATCATAATTATGAGTGAAAGCAGGTATAATAGAAATATATTGATTGAAGGTTTTGGTGAAAAAGGCCAGCAAAAATTACAAAATTCGAAAGTTTTGGTTATAGGTGCGGGAGGGCTTGGTTCGCCAGTTTTGTACTATCTGGCAGCTGCCGGTATAGGAACATTGGGTATAATAGATTCGGATGTGGTAGATATTTCGAATTTGCAACGGCAGATATTGCATCGTTCGAACGAGGTAGGTATTCCTAAAATAATATCCGCAAAGGAGAAGCTGGAAGCGTTGAATCCGGATTTGCATATTATTCCTTACCAAGAGCGTTTTACACAGGACAATGCAGCTAAATTAGTACGGCAATACGATTTTATAGTCGACTGTTGTGACAATTATGAAACCAAGTTTCTGATAAATGATATTTGTGTTGCAGAGCTAAAGCCTTATTCACATGGGGCTGTACTTACTCTTCGGGGCGAAGTTATGACTTACATCCCCGGAAGTGCTGATTACCGGAAAGTGTTTGGAAGCCCTCCGCCGGAAGGAACTGTGCCGACATCAGCTCAAGCAGGGATATTGGGCTCTATTGCCGGAATCGTAGGGAGTATTCAGGCGACAGAAACAATAAAATATCTGACCGGAATCGGAGATCTTATTCTTAATCGAATTTTAATTATAGATGGCAAAACAATGACTTTTCAATCTTTGAAACTGAATTTGTGATGCACGAAATACCCTTTGATAAACAACGTTCAGCTGAACGTAATGTAGTCAATACAACATTTCTTTATTTAATACGTTAAGGGTTCTTTACCTTAATAACAGGCTGAAGTTTTTATTTCATTTTAGCTGAGTTTCTCTGTTAAAAGAAAAATCCTCTTTTTAATTGAAATAAAGCGAATATATAGAATGTTTTTTTGTGAAAAGATGAAAAAATATTAGAAAAAAAGACCCTAATTTAATAAAATATATTGTACGTTTGCAATACATAATCAAGGGGTGTCGAAAGACTGAGATTATACCCTTATACCTGATGCAGATAATGCTGTCGTAGGAATGATTTCTTATTAGCCTTTTTTTCAATCCTTGATTATTTGATTATTAAATTAAATAATATGGATATGAAAAAATTGAGCTATCTACTACTATTCCTTTTGATTTTTACAGCATGTGATGACCACCAACAAGTGGAAGACTATTCAATCTCATTAAGTGAAGACAAGATTACCACAGACTATACAGGTATTACCCAAACAATCAAGGTTCAATCTAATGATGACAATTGGAATATTCTTTCATCAAGTATTCCTGAGTGGTGTAATATTGAAAAGAAAAAAAGTTCAACTTATAATGTAGAAATAACTATTTCTCCTAATCACACATTCCAAAGTAGAGAAGCAACAATAACTTTTATTTATGAAGATAAATCCTGTTCCTTATATATTTCACAAGAAGGAATACAAAATAAATCCTCATTAGATTGGCACACATTTCCGGTAAACTCTTTTTCAAGTGTTGAATATGATTCAGAAAATGATAATACCGAGCGCAATTATAGAATATCTGCAAATGAGATTTATATAAATTCCTCAATCAAGGATAAAATTTACCATGGAAATTTAATTCAAAAAAAACTGAATGGAATTAGTGGGGTGAAAGAAACTACTCAATATTCTTATAATCCTATAACAACAAGCGCTTTTGTCAACGGAAAATTTTATTCAAGAGAGTCAGTTTATCCCTCATTTGAAAATACAAATGGGCTATACGATGAAGTAAAATCTAAGACACCAACTCAGAATATCAGTTTTTCATATCAAACATCACCTATTCAATATAATTCGTACAAACACTTAAATCTACTAGGTGTAGGAAACTTAGGCTTAAAATTAGATGAAATTATAACAGGAAAATCCTATACCCAAAATGAATTAAAAAACCGGACGGGACTTATATATAGCTATTGTAATATCCTTTTTAATACAACGATGGATCTTCCTGCCAATTTGATAAAAGAAACGATCCCAGAGAATGAGAAAAAAGAACTTTCTTATATAAGTAATATAAACTATGGTAAAATGGCATTTCTTATTGTAGAAACAGACTATGATTATAAAACATCGACATTGGTGATAGGTAAAATCATGAAAGGTCTACCATTAACCGAAGATGAAGAGAAGGTAAAAAGCAGTATAAACGCTAATTATCTCTTTTTTAATAAAGATGGGAATATAAATACGACTAAGGGGATAGATGTTATCAGTATGTTTGTTTCTGAGATTAAAGATCAACCCATAATACCGCTGAGTTTTTCCATAAACACTTATAATAATAATTCAGTCGGTGATTTCGAATTAACATTCAAAATGTTTTAAGTCTTCTTAATATAAACTTTACAAAATTATTATGACAAACCAAACTTTATTCGGATGCAGAGTTATTGCGATAGCAATGGCTTCTTGCTTATTTTTATTTTCTTGTTCCGAAGATAATTCAGAGCAAACTCCATTAGATACGACATCTAAGTATGTTGCCGAGCCCATCGTTTTGCCAACTTCTTCTTTGGAATGGGATGAATCTTACCATCCTGATAGTATTTTACTTCGAAGTTCATCCGATAATCACAGCCATGAAATGGCTGTGACTAATTCTAACTTATATGTTGGAGGGGTTTACAGTGCAGCTTCCGTTCAAGACTTAACTTTTAATTGGATTTCCAATCCAGTTGATCCCATTAATGTATCGTATACATTTCCCCGATATTATTTTGATTATATACAAAGACCGTCTGTAGCAGGTATGTACAGATCTCTCAATAAAGCCGTTGAATCACCTAATTTCACAGGCAAACAGTCTCTTTATTTTGAATATGATTTCAGGGAATTTTCTTATTACAGGGAACTTAAGTTAGCTTTTGGAGCTAATGTTAATATTGCAAGTGTCTTCAAGCTTGATGCATCCGTTAATAGCCAAAAAATAAAATCAAAGTCAGCATTATTTGCCCGCATAGTTCAGAAGAATTTTTCTGTAATTATGGATTATCCTTATGATGGTAATGTCTTTCTTAATAATGGGGATCTTAGCTCTGTGCAAACTCAAACTCCTGTGTATATAAACTCTATTATATTCGGAAGAATGGGAATTATCGCCATCGAAAGTGATTATTCCTATAATGAGCTAAAAACGGCATTTAAAGCAGCATTGACAGCCGGGAAAGTAAACGGAGAGCTAAATATATCGACAGAATATAAAGATATACTGACCCAGTCTTCTATGAAGATATTTGTATCCGGAGGTAAAGGGCAAGATGTAGCTAAAATTGTTGAAGGTTATGATGAATTTAAAAACTTCATTATAAATGGAGGAGAATTTACCCGTGACATTCCAGGTGTGCCAATCTTTTTTACAGCCAACTATGTGCACAATAATTCAGTGTTCAGCACTACGTTTGCAACAGATAAATAACTCATATTAAATAAAATTTTCGCTTATGAAAAGTTTATATAAAATAAAATTGGCCTTAATTATAGTTTGTGTATTTGCAATTGCAGGTTGTGTTAAGGAGGATGAGAGTATCGATTTTGTTTCAAATAAGGATATTGTAATTGATATTAATACCACACGAGCAGTTGGCAATATTCTGCGCGCTAATTCAGGTGTTAAGCTTAGAGCCAGTACAAGTGATCCTTTTACAGAAATACGGGAAGTGGAATGCTTTGAGTCTGTTGTATTGCCGGAATTGCAACCTCATATTTGGATAGGAAATATTTTGACAAAATCTTCAGTGGCGGATTGTAATTATAATCCGCTTATATATCCAAGAAATCCAATAACTGTTTCTTCAACATTACCCGGAATGAATCCTCTGGTGATAGAAAATCCCTCATTTTCCAAATATATGAGTTATATTCAGGAACAAACAGCTAAAGGTAACTTTAGCCAAAATGGAGAGTTTAATTTTACAACAGAGCAATTTACATCATATAATGAACTTAAAGTTGCGTTTGGAAGTAATGTTAATACAGGAGCTCTTTTTTGGAAATCCAATACTTCTACTGAAGGAATCGATCATACTATAAGTAAAGCGACAGGGTTATACGTGAAATTTTACCAAACAAGTTTTAAGATCGTAATGGATTATCCTCAGGGGCAAATTGCATCTATTCCGTCAAATCTAATTAATGAAGCGGTATATGTAAATTCTATTACGTATGGACGGCTGGGGATTCTCACAATAGAAACAAATGAAGCTGTACATAATGCCGAAACCATTATAAATAAAACATTCAGTAAGTTATTTGTTAGTGGATCGTCAAGTCTTACTACCGAAGAAGAATCGTTCTTAGAGGGGTGTGATTTTCGTGTATATCTAATTGGAGGTAATGGGAGTACTTCTGTTGAAACGTTTAAAGGCTACAGCGGATTTATCCAACATATTAAAAAAGGAACTTTTTCGAAGAATGAGCCGGGAGCGCCTTTATTCTGTACTTTTAACCACGTAAAAGACAATTCTCCTGTAAGTGTCAAATTTAAGTATAGCATTAAAAGAGAACCCATTTATCTTGAATTAAAATGGAAAAGTAACCCAAGCAATGCCCCGTCTATCATCAGAAACCGGTGAGATCTAATGGTCAATTTTTATAGGAATAAGTCTAAAATACCAACAATAGCCCCTCCTGATATGAAGATTAAGTTGCGGCGTACAACCGTTGAAACAGGGGGGGGAGATATTGACAGAGATCCTGTCCATAAGGATTATGTATTTTATAATGCAGGCTACCAAACCTCGATGACTTTATTAGTAAATCAGTGGACTTCCGAGTATCATCCAGCGAGAAGAGAGGGTTCTCCGTATGACGGTTTTAAAGTTATACCAAGTTATACTACATGGAACACCTATCTATTGCAAGAAAGTAGTGATTATGCACCCTTAGGTTATAATCCAATTACTGATGATAATGTTAAGTTTGCAATTCCTTGATATTAATGATTCCCATCTATATACAGTAGTGTACCAATAAATATTTTAGGAATTATCCTTATCAAACAAAATGGGTTGTCTTCGTAATTGAGGACAACCCATTTTATATGTACTACAAGCAATTTACTTAAGTACAATGTTATTTTCCCATTGCTTATTCTAAATATGGTCTATCAATTTCCTCAAGTTCTTTTACGTATGCTATTGAATCTTGTATTGCTTGTTCTTTCATAATCATAGTCTCTTTTTTAGTGTATAAACGTATGCCATCTAAATATTTGCCTTCAAAGATTTCTTTGTATTTATTTGACCAAACATATACTGTATCGTTAACATTGTATTTTTCATTGTAGCCATACTTATCATACCAAAATCTACCATTAGACGATTTTCCAGCACTTTCAATCCATTTATTATACACAGGGTCAAATTTTCTAGAGATAAGTATAGTACCATCTTTAAGCCAAGTTCCTTCCCTTACTAATGATCGTTTAGTTCCTTCTAAATTATACGAATAAACTTTAAGGCTTGTCATTTGACCATTATGCATCATAGCATCTCTTTGAATAGCACTTGTTTTGCTATCATAGTCAATGTTTCTACTGCTTCACGACTTTTTCCTTTCAATCGATTTACTTCGGGTTGCCACAACATTGGAGTACAAGATAATTTGCAACTAAATTCTGCTACGGAGTTATTTAAAACAATTCGTCCCATAATTGGACTCTTACCAAACTTATCTAATCTCTTCTTTTTGAGATGTAATAATATTTTGAACTTTTCCACCTTCATATGTGCATATTTTTAATACATATTTGGCAATAATTAGGTAACGGTTTGGCCACGAACTTGAAAATATTTCAACTACTTTTTTTTAGAGCTTTCCGTGTTTTTATTATCAAGTTCTTGAATAAAACGCTAGAGATTGGAATTCTGCAATTTGCAATGAATTGCATCTTGTAGGATATCTCTAAAAAGGTAACGATTATTATTCTGCGTTTTTTTAGCTTTACTTGGTTGATTTTCAGATCATAAGGTTGGAATTATGCGCTTTTCTGCGATTTGCGATGGTTTGCTTGGTGACCTAACTATACACCTGGCAAGACACAATAAAAACTCTTATCAACTACTAATCAATTGATTAAACAGTCTTCCTCTTTCAATAGGTAACGATTTAGAAACGAGCGGACTTCGTAGATTCGCTTTACTATTCTGCAATACTCAAAGAGCGACTTATAAATGTAAAGGTAAATAAATATCACTATATGACCAACTCTTATCAACACTGGCTGCTGTTTTTTATAAAATATTCTCTGGTCTATCATACTTGCCATATTAGACAACCCCGTCCGGATTATCTCTACAAAAAAACTTGGTTCTTTTCTTCATTGAAGAATACATAAGATGAAAACTGAGTTTTTGTATCATTGTTTATCCTATTTTCTAGATACATAAAACCTCCATTTTTCAGTGTTTGCCATTGGCCAGCTGTCAGTTCAATGCCACTAATAATTGGGATTTTCGGCGCTCTTAGCATTTGTTGTTTTTTGTTTGGAACTTGTATTTGATCTTTCTTTGCCTGTTCCTGTAATAATTTAATATTCTTTAGAAACTCTTTTTTGAGGTTACCAAAGCTAAACTTCCGATCAATCTGTGAACCTTTGAAAGTGATAATCTTATACCGGAACGATACTCTCTCAATCAGGTTGGTTGTCGGTTTGTATTTATATTCTAGATTAATTCCGAACGGTAAGTCGACGAGATTATTACAGTTGGGTAAAACAACTTTTATCGCATCATAGATATAATACTTTACCTTATTGGAACATTTAGTTTCTTGAGTTTCACCCTGTCTTTACCTTTACCATAAGTCAGGTGATTTTATTCTTTAACTTCCTTTCGCTTGTAATGGTTGTTGACTGAGATTCGTTTTAAGTTGTTATTGATGTAATTATAGACAATATGCAAATGCTCATGCTCGGTATTATGATGTCTAACAATAATATATCGGGGATTTTAATACCCATCTCCTGCATATATTCTTTAGCTAACAGTACCATAAAATCATTAGTCATTCTTGCTTTGTCTTGTGGGGAAAAAGATAGTTATTATCATTTTTTACAAATTACGTAAAGAGTCATCTATAGTCATCACAAGATAAACTAGTCGAAGAACGGAAACCACCATGATAAGTGCATCTACAACTATTATTATCCCAACTGCTACATGAAGAACAGGTACGTCCCGAATAAAAATTACTTGTTCTTTCATAGAGATTATCCGATTCTTTAACATTTCTTGAAGAAGAAGTCGAACTACTGCTATGAATAAAGAAGAAAGAGTCTAAAAAAGCCTCGCCTAGTCCTAATAAATTAGTCTTTATATATTCCACAAAACCTAGTCTTATAATATTGTCTATAGAGACTCCTATTGCCATCCCGATTGGAATTGTGATATACCAAACTGGCAGAAATGAGATTAGGAACTTCTTTGAGAGAAAAGCAATCACACCTCCCAAAATAAAACCTACAACACCAAACATAATATTACCCCATATCATACCAACAGTACTAAGACAGAAGCGAAAAGTACCAATAGCAAGCCATATACCTAGTATAATTTTAAGAATACCCCAAACTGTAATTTCCATAGTTTAAATTTTTATACGTAAATTGTACTAATATGCTTTCGTTAATTAATCATATTATTGATTCGATATTAAAAGACATGTGTCCTCTATAAAAATTAAAATAGAATACTAAGAGTGGTTTTTTAATATATTACCATATAGGTTTCCATTCATCTGATAAACGTCTTAATAAAATAAATAGGATTGTCTTTCCAGAATATATCAGGAATATACTATATGTTATACCGTATTCTCATATTTTTTTTTGTCAGTAAGGTCGTTGTCTCGTCTTTTACTTTTGATAACACCGATTATATAGATCTATAAGCTGTATAAATCTGTATATATAAGTCATCTGTTTATTTTTTTGTAAGTATTTCCTCCAAAATCGAGAAATACGTTTTCACCCTTATGAGTTATTTTGTATTTGAATATATCATACTTACTTCTCTTTCCATCAACCCATACATCTTTAATTTCATTATACCATGCATATATCTCAAATTGTGTCTCATTGATATCAATCTTAAATTGATCAGGTCGTTTAATCTTATTATTCTCGTAAATCATAGACATGTGATAAATTCCGGGGGTAAAAATGCAATATCTATAACACCCTGGACTACCCTCTATTTCTTCGATTTCTTTCCACTCTCCGAGCAAATCTTCTGGATTATTTTTGTGGCATCCTACAAACGCTACTAACAAAAATATAATTAATAAGTTCTTCATAAATACAATTTTATATAATCTCTTAATTATGTCTAATTATTTACCAATCGCCTTCACCTAAGACTTCTTTCAAATCTTTATCAAAAGCATTGGTTGCTGTTATATTTTGTCTACTGAAGTTTTGAGAAAAAATAACACGAACTCTTTTCCTTATTATTTAATCAAGTTTTAAAATACTCCATTTCTTTAATTAATATTCTTTCATAATTATTTATTAAGTCTTCATAATATTTTGTTTTCCCATATTGGGCATAGCTTTCTAACCGTCCTTAGAATCGTTTGTCAACCTTGCTTGTTACCTACTCTGCCTTACCGCACCAATATTTTTTACTACACTATAGCTATATATCTTCACTTGTTGTCCCCATGACATAACAAGTGCGTTTAGAGAATTATTGTACTCATAAACTTTAATCACATATTCAATATAAACTCTATTATAAATTTGTATCAAATATTATAGAACAACCAATTTAGAATTATTACTGAATAATCAATAATTTCTAGTCAGTGTAAAACTAATTGGCAGCGTAAAATAAACATCTACAGGATTTCCATCCTGTATACCAGGATTCCATTTAGGCATAGCCTTTACTACTCTTACGGCTTCTTTATCACAAGATGGATCAAAGCCTCGGACAACTATTACATCTGAAGTTGACCCTGTCCTAGTTACAACGAAGCGAATAATCGCACGTCCTTGTATTCCTGATTCCTGAGCAACAACTGGATATCTTAAGTTTGCTGAAATAAATTGGCTTAATGCACTTTCTCCTCCAGGAAAACTTGGCATTACTTCAACTTCATTATATATTCTCTTATCATTCAACTGTATTTCAGTTTTTTTATTATCTGATAATTCTTTTATATCAATAGCAGTCTCATAGTTTTGCATTACATCGTTAGGAGTAATTTTAATATACTTGGAGTTTGAAGATGAATGATTCTTGGATGAAGTACCGTCATTAGATGGCAATACTTTTATCAGAGCTGTATTCGAAGTATAAATACGCCCCTTACATTTTATGGTTGCAGCAGGTAGTTTAAATACCCCTTCAGTTGTGGCCATTAAAACATAGCTGTGTGTTATAGACTCTTCAGTCTTTTTTACTCCATTAACAAATCTACTCGTGTAATTTTGACTAACGGAAGGACCGTACTTAATTTCAAAACCGCTTATTTTATCAGGTACTTGTATATTGGTTGCTTCATTATCATTCATTAAAATATATTGAATCTGAATCTGCCCTCCTTTCACGGTAACCTTAGGTGCTGAAAGAGTAAAACTTATTTCATTATCCTCTTTTCTTTCTTCCTTTTTTTCTTCTTTATCAGATGAAAGTTCAGGAGCGATAAATTCAATATTCTCTTTCATTTCAGGTTCATCCTCATTATTCTTCAACTCCGACTCTTCCTCAATTTTTATGACTGCACTAACTTCTTCTCCATGTGTTCTGCTTATCCAATAAATAGAAAAACTAACGACAAGAATGCCTACAATCGCTAATAAGTACCATTTTTTGCGTTTTCTTATTTCTTCCAGCGGTTGAGCATTATCTATGCTTTGCTGGATAGTATCTTCGTTTTTCTCTGATTCTATCGATTGGCTTGTTTGCAATTGTTCTGATTCAGTTTTAACAGTCTCATCCAAAACTATATCTTCACACACAAACGATTGCCCGCAGTGTTTGCAAACTTTTGAGTTTGCTAAAACTGTTCTGCCGCAATGATCACACTTCTTTGTTTCCATCTAGCTAAAGTCTACCGGTTATCTCTGAAATATCAAATTTGCCATCAATACTTTGAATTTCTATTTTCCCAAGCAAAATATTGAAAAAGAAATCCTGGATTTTTTCGAATGTTAATGCTACAGGATTACCATCATTATCAACTCCCATATCATATGTTTTCAGCAATTGCGAACCTAAGCTTGCTGCGGTAAGTAAAAAATGATTTTGAAATTTATCCGTATCTATCAAATCGGCAGCTAAAACTTTCCCTATAACAGTATAGCTATGTAAGGTTTTCTGGATATCTTCGTTCACAAGTGTAGTTTTTACCTCATCAGTATTGATGTCCATTTCTATCTTCCCAGAGTTAGGGGATTGGGGGATTCCTTTATACAAAGCTCCCAGATCGGCCAGACTCAAATTAAATAATTTAGCATCAGCGGTTGCAATTATTTTTTCTATCGAAAATGCACTAGGCAATAGTAAACTAATGGTTTGTGCAATTCGGGCAGATGGTGTGTTAAATGTTCCGATAATGGAATTGGTCAGGTCTATTTCTTGTGTTGCAAAAACGCCACCAATAACGATGCTATTCTCAAGAATAATTTCATCGGCATAAATACTACCTGCAACAAAAGCATTGTAAAGAGTAACACTTTTGGCGTTAATATCCGAATAAAAAGTAATTTTGCAATTTGGAGTGCGCGATACGATAGAATGAGCTGAGCCTACACTTTTTTTGAAAGTAATATTACCTTTTGCTTCACTATTCACATATAATTCCAGTTGGGTGAAAACAGCACCTTGTATTTCTAAATCACCATTCTGAATTTCCAGTTTGTGGGCATAAACAGCACCTTCTACAACAGTATTTCCTTGAATAGTGATGGAACGATTGAGCTCGGCAGCTTTCTCTGGTAGAATAGCACTTCGTACTAAATTATCTTTAAGTTGTATGTTGCTTTCGTTGAAACGAATTTCTTTTAATTCTTTCATATTTTAATATATATTTATCGATTAAATATTTTTAGTTGAGCTTAAATCCAAAAGCTTTACAACCATATCTTTTACTCTATTATTACGTAAGTCATTTGACGAAAAAGAATTGCTTATTTCGGTATTGAAATAGCGCTGAATGCTTTCTTTACTTTCTTTTGGAATATTAGTCCAACTCTTGGCTTTTATATTTTCGATAATATTATTGGAATTTATTTGTGACAAAAGACTGGATTGATACACTTTTTTGTTGATTTGATTTTTTTCGTCCACAGTCTCCAAAAAGCAAACCGGGGCAAATATGGAGGCTGCGACATTTGAATTCAGCATACTTTGAGCAATGGCATTTTCTGTTTTTTTCTGTTTCCATAAATACACATTTACTTGGTTAATTGTATCCAATGCTCGCTTTTTTGCAATAGAAGTGCTTATCTTGGCTTGAAGTTCGCCTCCTTCTTTGCCAAACACAGCGACTGTACTTACCAAGTCATTCCCCGATGTCCTGGCAGTATGGTTATCGCTGTTCCTTTTGAATATAAAGGCTGGCTTGTTTAGCTCAAAAATTCGATTTTCCAGTTCTTTATTCAAATCATCAAAAATCTTGAGATATTGATTCGATTTCCTGTTATAGTCAACTTCCATTTGTTTTTTCTTTGCCTCACACGCTTTTGCCAATTCTCGCAAATGCATAAGATTGGAATTTATTTGTTGAGACAATTCCATTATTTGTTGACTTATTTCAGTCCGAATGGTTTTGAAAAATCCTTCGACAATTGTATTTCCTATTTGTTTTGCATTCAGATCAATTGATACAATCTGAGCCGTTTGGGCCGCTACAACTGCTCCGGTAAGCAGATTTACACTGTTGTTACAACTTGCCACGCCTGTATCAAAAGAGCGTGTGTCAACATCAATATTTACATTGACATCTTCATAAACAGTACCGCTGTAGTTTACAGTAACAGAACGTGTTCCTTCCGAAACCGATACAGTTTTGGAACCCGAATAATGTACAGGAATCGTTTTACGAAATGATCGTTTGTAACTCATAACTAGTTTTAGATATTTGGGTAATTATTTGTAGCAAACAGACTATTCGTCAGGTCTTTTACCCGTTGCGAAATATTGGAAGATGAAACCAGCTTACTGAATTCACTTTGTACATCTTTATTTATGCTCATGTTTTTTTGCCCTTGCAAATTTTCGACATGGGGCATTACTGCATTTTTTAGAATAGTCTCTGATTGTCTGTTCAATATTCTATTACTCAAAGTAATTTCGATATTTTTATTATCAGATTTATCATAATTCATTTCACTAATGATAATAGGTATCAGTAATGTTGAATCCTCTGGTTTCTTGCTTCTATTGAGCAAAATTCGATCGGTAAGTTTTTTCTGTTCTTGCATTCCTCCAAGAAATCGTGTCATAGAATCAATGACATTTAATCCGCGATATTTCACATTGGAGGCCAGAATTTTTTGGCTTATTGACAATGATTCCAATTGAGTTAGAGGCACTGTTGCTGTAAGATATTTTGTCCTATTGGATACTTTTTCAATATCACGAATAGCAAAATTAATTACAGGTCTATCTAACTCAAAAACCCGTTGTTTTAAAATGGTATTCAATCCATTAAAAAGTTTCAGGTAACGATTCGACAGCATATTATAGTCTCGTTCCATTCGCCCTTTAATCGCTAAAAGTTGTTTTTGCTGCTGATTAAGTAGCATCAAAAGCGAATCAACATCGCTTTGACACTTTGCCCTTTTCTGGGAAATTTGGGAAAGCATAANNTATGAAATCCTTTGTTTACATTGTTACATACATGCTCTGCTGCATTTTTCTCAGCTAGTACCACTGCGGTTTGCATAGCAACTACAGCGGTCGTAGTCGCTTTCACATGATTGGAAACACTACCAATCTCTTGTGCCATCGGAGTCGTATCTAATACACAATCTATACTTGCCATAATTGTTCTCTCTTATTCGTTATTATTGCCTTGAACATAAAGAATTTCTGAAATAAAGTAGTCTTTATCAAAATCGGTGTCATTATACTCTATTCCCATTTTTTTACATATTTCTTTTAATCTTTCATCGGGCAATGCTGTTAATTCTTCTTCGCTATAAATATGTAGGGCCCTGTCTTCGAGTTCTATTTCCGAATTACCTTTTTCTCCCACACTATGCTCAGTATTCATATGATGTTGGTTATCGATCACCTCTTCTATTTCAAGTTTTTTTGTAACAACTTCTTCATAGCAAGCTGTATTAGACTTTTCTTCAGAAGTATAATGATTATCTTCGGAAGCATGATCTTTATTTTCTTTATTTTGAGGCTCCTCCTTAATCGGAACTCCTCCTAACTCTTGTAATGCACTTTTTGCTATATTGGGTAAGTTGAGCGATATATGCTCAAAAATGATATCTTCAACCTGAGGTACAGGAGGTAATTCGGATATTTTAGCAAATAAAGCGTTAACTGAAGCTAATGGTTTCCTACGGTCGTCCAAATCACGCACTTCGTTTGCTGCAACGGCAATTTCGCTGGAATGTCCATCACGAAGTTTAGCGTCGTAATATTCGATATGTCCAAACCGCTTAGCCTTAATATCTATATCATCTTTCAAACGTACCATATAATCTTCAAAATCATCTTGAACTGTCTTGAACTGTTTGGATTGTATTTCAAAAGCAGCAAGCGTTTCTTTCGAATTATCAATAACATCAATCACAGCCGAATCTAGTGAACCGCCTGATTTCTCCATATTTTCCTCCGTTTTTTGATAGGAAACTAACGTATTGTATGCAGCCACATATTCCCGTAGGCTTTCTCGCATCAGATTGATTATATGCGCACTCTCAGCACGGTTTGCAAGATAAAAATTATCTGTCTCTTGATGCCATTTGTTTAGGTAATCAATTTTTTGGTCTTTGATATGGTTATATATTTTCAACCGTTCAATTCGATTTTCCTGCATTAGGTTTTGAACAACAGGAGCAACTATCTCTTCATAAATTTGATGAACACCAAACGGAAAATTAGTAGTGCTGCCATCTTCGGCTGTCCACATGTCCGAAAGCAAATTGTATTTAACCCTTGAACTCGGCTTTAGTTGGAATGGTTCATATCCTTGTACCGATTCGCTGTAATCAAATTTTTCGTTGCGGATTCTTTCAATTTCAGAGAATTCAAGTGCCGGAGAATAATGATTGTACGGTGATTTCAGAATCTGATAAAGCACCTTATTTGATTCAAATACTACCTTATCTGTGGATGCTATTTTCAGAGACGAAATTGCCTGTACCGAATTAGCCATTGTCATCATCAGCCCTTTCAATACATCTTCAAACTGAGAAGTTTTGTTCGATAACGCATCTTTCAATTTGTTTAATTCTTGAAACTTGGAGATACTACCAGCATATTTTCCCTTATCAAAAACTTCGACAATGGGAGCATTATCAGGAATATCAGAGGTTGCATATTCGTTCAATAATTGTAGATAATCACTCTTATCGGCTACCAATGGCAACGACACCGAAGTAGTGTCCAGATCATCCATGCAATAGGAAATTGTTCGCAGGGAACGTTCTAATTTTCCAAAATAATCATGTTGATTTATTTGCTGAATAGACGTAGAATAGTCATCCGTATCAATCGTTTCTGTATTTTTAGAGGTTTCTACGATCGGGGCTTCTGAGGATAACTGCTCCAGATCGGCAATCGTTTCAACCAGCAAATCATTCTGGCGTGAGAGTTGCAAAGTGATCTCCGACTCATTAACTTTACCGGTATAATCAATGATAAAACTTTTGTCTTCGTACTTTATCTGGTCGGCAACGGGGACATATGCTACGCCCAGTTTGCTTACTTTATAGTCGCGAAATATTTCGGAGTGTTGTTTCCTAAATTCATTAATCCGACTATCTAAATCATCAATTTCTTTCGTAATCTGGTTTTTCTTAATGAAGTAAACGAAGAAAAGAATGATAGTAAACAACCAATAAATTGTTTTCGAAAGTTCTTGGTCTTTAAAACTTTTTTCTTCTTCGAGAATAGCAATTTCTTTTTCGATACGCTCCTCTTCTTGCACTATCTTTTCGGCAGCTTGGCGATAGTATTTGAATAATATTTTTGCTAGGTCTTGATAAATATTATTCGATTCGGGGAAAATTTTACCTGTCATATCCTTATTATTTTATTTTGAATAAATATTTTTCCTGCGTTGATAGATCCATTCACATTTTTGGAGATTCTTTTTTATGGATTCTTCATTCATGGCAAAATCGTAAATTTCGATGCTAATGTTATTCAATGTATCTATGAATGAAATTTCCAGATTATTGGCTTCCTGCTTGTTAGATGGTGAAACAAATCTTAGATTTTTTTCGAGTTCGTTAATACGATTTATAAAGTAGTCCGGCAGTTCTAAATTATTACTCATTTTGTATTTCAAACCTTGCATAACCGATTTCATTTCATTGATTCCATTACTATTAGCTGTCTCTTGCGCATAAACTTCGTTTACTTTATCGGACGAATGGAGCGCAGCAACAAAGCCAAGCAACAATAAGAAGAACAGTATGCCATGGATAATGAGTTGTGTAGAGAAAACTACATCTAAAGCAATATTACTTATAATCATTGCCGCAACTGCTATAATCGCATATAGCCACGTAGCTAGCCAGCGAACACCAATAGATCCGATTGCTTTGCTTGATTTGTCGTTATAATCGACTAACGGAATGAGAATATCAACAAAAAACAGCCCATAAATAATTGTAGAAACAACAATATTCAGTGCAAGAATATTATCTGTCTGCTTGCCTCTGAATAAGATAAAAGCAGTTATAATCAATGTTTCTCCCAATAAAAGAGAAAGCCATGATATTGTTTTTTTTGTCTCCATAGCTCTTTATATTTATCGTTTATTTCCACATCTGGGACAAAATTTTGCATTTGGAGCTAATGCAGATCCACAACGGGCGCAACTGTCATCTGACTGTACTTGTTTCCCGCAATTTCCACAAAAAGTGCTACCGGGAACTAATGGAGCATTACAATTAGGACACAAAATATATTCGCACTGTAGAGGTGTACCGCAACTTACGCAGCGTTTTGCATTTTTATCATTATCGGTTCCACACTTGGGGCAAGGATTGTAAGTATCGCCACAATGCGGACAGAAACCATATGTGTTGGGGAATTTACGGGAACAATTGGAACAATAGACCTCTCGCACTTGCTTTGTGGATTGTGTTGTTTGTCCTTGGGTTTCCTGTCTATTATTACCGCCGAAAGAGGGTTGGCTGTATTGTGGATTCATCATTCCGCCACCTGCAGCACCTCCCATTCCACCCATCATATTCATAGCCATCAAACCTCCGATAAGCCCCCCATTTCCTAGACCATCAATAGCATTGTTTGCTACACCAAACATCTGCTCTTGCTGCCATGTATGCCCGGTAATAGACATCGCACTCTGTTGTGAAATGGCAGCCGCTACCCTCCGTCCGGTTTCGCTTGAAGTATCAATATCAATACTTGTAATGTAGAATTGAGTCAGGTCTAAGCCTAAATTATCCCAGAATGATAACATTGTGCCTTTCAAATATTGAGATAGCTCATCCAGATGCGCCGATACAGATTTAAATCCTATCTTGTTTTTAAGCATAAACTGGAGGATCGTCGATTTGGTTTTGATCGAGAATTCTCCAAAAAACTGATTTGTTAGATCGTCTTGCGTAAATTCATTTTTTGTACCGACTATTTTTATCAAGAACTTTTCGGCATCTTTTACTCTCAACCCATACCGTCCTTTTGACACTAACGGAAGTTGAGTATTATAATCCGCATCGTGAATAGACATGCTATCTGTTTGCCAATCAATATTGTAAGGTTGTAATTTGTTAACGAACCATATTTCTGCCATAAACGGATTTTTACCTCCGAAAGGGATACCAAATAAATTCCTCAGAATGGGTAAATTCTCTGTACTCAAGGTGTGTTTTCCCGGACCGAATTTACCTATAATCTGTCCTTTCGAAAACAAAACTGCCTCTTGTGATTCTTGTATAAGCAATTGAGTATAAGTACTCAGATTTGTTTCTGGAAAGCAATATGCATAAATTGTTTTATTTCCTTGTGGTGACCAACTGACTACGTCTATTATTGCCATAAGTAGTTATGATTTCTATTTGTATTATTAATTGATTTTCTTTAGAAGAGGGTTTGAGCAAAACGCAATTTTATATATTTCTTAATATGCTATTTATTTTCATATTTCCATAATTCTAATCCATCCCATACTTTTTTCGCCTCACTGTTTCCGTTTTCATAAGCTTTTTTAACCCAAAATGCGGCCAATTGATTATTTTTATTTGTGCCTTTTGCATAATAATACATAAGTCCTAATTCGTATTGAGCATTTTTATTGTCACCTGCACATTTTTTTAACCAGTTAAAAGCTTCTACGAGTTGATTATTCTGTTTATATATCAATGCTAGTTCATATTGAGCATTAATATGTCCCGCATTCGCACTTCTTAGAAATAGATCTTTTGCTTTTATTGGGTTCTTCAAAACACCATTTCCATTTTTATACATCGTGGCTAAATAATATTGAGAACTTGAATCTCCAAGCTTACTTCCTGCTTCGAACCATTGCCGTGCTTTTTCGGCATTTATATCGGTTCCTACTCCCCAAAGATATGATGTGCCGGCATTTGAATATGCAACAGGTAGTCCCTTTTCAGCGGCTTTCTTAAATAACTCTAAAGCTTTATCGTAATCCAAAGGAACTCCGTCTCCATTGTAATACATCATACCTAGTTTATTCAATGCATATTTGTCGCCAAGTTCGACTTCCCGTCGAACTTCGCCAATTCGACCTGAATTAAATCTTATTCCTTGAATTCCACGGAATGTCCAACCATTGGCTTCCCTCTCAATAATATCAAATGTTGAGTCTTCTTTAAATAATGATGCATCAAAAATTAGAGCAAGTGGTTTTTGATCTCCTCCTTCGATGATTATTCTTCGTTGAGATAATCCTTCTATTCTTTTACAGGCAACAGATATCCCATCTTGCATTAGCTCAACTTTTCTATAATCCATCCATATTCCAGTTGAGGTTGAAGAGTTATTTGAGAAAATAATATTTATAATTATTTCTTTATTTTTATCATTTAGCTCAATTGAATTAATTGTAGTCCGACTATCAGTTCGTGATGATATTGATGGACTGTAAATAATATTTTGAGCATTCAGTGTTGTTATAACCCCGATAAAAAAAAGAATTATAACAAGAATTATCTTTTTCATTGTTTATATTTCCAAAGTTCTAATCCATTCCATACCTTTTTTGCATCCTCGTTTCCGGCATTATATGCCTTCTCGATCCATTGGGCTGCTGTTCCATTATTTTTGGCAACACCTTTTCCATAAAAGTACATGAGACCCAATTCGTATTGAGCTGCAGCATAATCATTCTCAGCACTTCTCTCAAACCATTTGAGTGCAGATTGTAAGTCTTTACTCGCCTTATATAGTAAGCCTAATTCATATTGTGCTGCATTATATCCACTCTGCGCACTCTGCTCTAAATATTCTTTGGCTTTAGCCGGATTTTTAAGGACACCTTTACCGTCGTTATACATTTTACCTATAGAATACATAGAATATATATTACTATTTAATGTTATTGCTTTTTGATAATAATTTACAGCCTTTTCCAAGTTGTAGAAACTATTTTCTCGTGAGTAAATATTACCCAGCGCATTCAATGAGCTACTTTTCAAATCATCATTATCGACAGTCGCGATTATGTCTTCATACAAATCAACGGCAGTTTCGTTGTCTTGAGAGGTTCCATAGCCATATTCATACATATGAGCTAAACTGCTTTTCCCGTTTAAATGACCATTGTTCGCCGATTTCTGAAACCATAGAAATGCAGTTTCATAACTTTGTTCTACACCTCGTCCAAAGTAATATAATTCGCCTAGTGAATTTTGAGCGTATGGAGTTATATAATCTTCTTGTGCTATTGCCTTTCCATACCATTGTGCGGCAGATGCATAATCTCCGTTTTTTTTGCTTTTTTGTGCAAGCCAAAATTGACCATAGGAATTTCCGCTATAGGCAGATGCCTCATACCATTTTGCGGATTCCTCCAAATTCTTTTCCAAGGAAGCTCCTATTTCATATAAACCTCCGAGGTAAGCCTGAGCTGAACCCGATCCGTTTTTAGCAGCATCTATTAAATAAGAGGTAGCTAACTCTAGAGTAGTAATAGTCCTTGATTCGCTTGTAAAATAAGCGAATGCTACTTTTTCTTTGGCTTCTACATTCCCATTTTGAGCACTTCTCAAATAATATTGATTAGCCTGGTCTATATTTTGTGCAACTTCTTTTCCTATTTCATATTTCTGTCCTAGTTCAAATGCGGCGTCTGCGTCACCTTTCTCAGCCTTTTTTTCTAGTTGATTAATTTCGGCGCGTATTTGTTTTTCTGTTTTTATCCTTACATCATAAAAATTCCATTTAGGAAGCTTGTATACACCTTCTATCGGTTTTCCTTCTACTAAGTCGAAAGCAATTATATCAAAAGGCATTTTTTCGAAAATAACCGAAAACCATTCCGGTTTATCGGGTTTTACATTATTGCCATAATTTTTCATACCTCCGGTTTGCAATGCTTTATATATATTCCCATCATCAGCTTTTATCTGCAGATACAGATGTGGCTGTCGAGGAATATTAACTCCATACGGATTGTCTGGCCTGTATACGAAATCAATTCTTGTATATTCGGTATCAATTGTAATTTTGATGATCTGGAGAGCTTGGTCACAACCTTGTGTTCTCTTTGCTTCAGGCTGAGTCACCTCTATACTTTTTATGTCTTTTATAGACCTTCTCTGTCCATATATACTTGCAGATAGAGTAAACATTGTAAGTATTGTGATTATTAAGATTCTCATTATTTTTTATTTATCAAATGATACTATAATTGCTATTCTTGATTCATTGCCAGTAATCGAAACATCCATGTCTGATGATTCTAGGCTTATCTCGACTTGTTCTCTACCTTTATTTTCTTCTGTTTGGATTGTCATACCACATGTATTCTTTATGGCTTTGGCAATTTCTTTGGCTATACTCTTTCCTTTATTTTTTGCCCGCGAATATTGGTCTATAGTTAAAGTATAACCTATTGATTCTATATCAGCATCGTTAGCCTCTATTGTCTCATATTTTCCTTCATAATAATTGTAAGAGGATTTTGATAATTCTGTTGAAAATCCAAAAACGATATTTTTTATAGAAACTCCATTACCCAAATCTATTGGATCATCGAATTTCCGTGAAGTTGCAGAATTATAGGATAAATTATTGTATTGGTTTTTAATACTGGCAAAAACTGTATTATTTCCTATTCCTCTGAATGTACCTTTATTAGAATTGATTACAAAATTTTTGCAAATAGATTCTATATCACAATAGTCGGTTTCGACAGATAATAGTTTTGTGTAGTCGTATCCCACAGCCCACATCATGTAATCGATGGCAATATCGGTATATTGAGGATTAATAACAATCTTTCCTTCTTTATCTATAAATCCGTATTTTCCACTCATTAAAAAAGGGGCTATGTTGCCTATAAATGAACATATACTTCCATATTGAGGATTAAGGATATATGTGCCTTTTTTGTCAATTAATCCGAATTTAGACCCATCAATAGATGCTGGAGCGACATTAGATCCATTGAAAGGCCCCAAGCCTTTGAGTTGAGGATTAATCACAGTTTTCCCTTGAGAGTCCAGCCAACCGTATACTCCGGAATCTTCTACAATGAACAGATCTCCGTCGGGTACAATCCGGTCATACTGAGGTGAAATAACATATTTTCCACTTTTGTCTATTACTCCGTATTTTCTATCATAGTCTCCTATTGCAACTACAGCTAATCCATCGCCATTAAACATATAGGTAACTGAAAATTGAGGTTGGATAACAAACTCGCCTTTTTTGTCGATATACCCATATCCTACTTTTTCATCAATTGTTGCCGAAGCCAACCCTTCGCTAAACTGGTCGCAAGCAACGAATATTGGCGAAATAACCATTTCTCCTTTATTATTTAGATAGCCCCAAGTCTCAATGTCATCTTCTTTAAAACAAACAGGAGCAAGTCCCTCTGAAAAGACTTTTGTTTTTTTACTATTTTTCAAGGAAAACAGAGTTTCACCTTTCTTATTGATAGCTGAAGGGTATCCATTTTCTTCCACGACCCAAGCAATTCCATCATTAAAAATTGTTGCGTATTTGTATTTTTTATTATTAATGAGTTCACCGTTTATATTAAGAAAGGTGAGTGGAGAGGATAGTGTTTGCGACATCTCATCTGCGATTTCGATAAGTGAAATGCCGTCGTAGAAAAATGAGGCTTTATGTATTTTCTGTACAGGTTTTATAACTGTTTCTCCTTTCTGATTTATAAAGATCCATCCATCCTGATTTGTTTTCACTGGGATAAGATTATTATCGGCCTTCTTTTCCTGTCGGCAAGAGCAAAACAGACTTGTCGCCAATATGATAATCAATAAATTAATATGTTTCATCTTTTTTAATTATTGGTTCTCAGAAATACGTTATTTCTCGTATCTCACTGAAAGTTGTCGTATTATAGCTTTTTTTGTCCTCTTCGTCCACTCCTGAAATTTTGCAATCAACCTTTCGTTCCATCCAATTGCCATTCATATCTGTTTTCAGATATTCGAAGGTAGAAACTTTGGAGGATGAGCCCCCTCCTCCTTCATATCCGGCATTCTCAACCTCTTTGTAGGGAAATAGGTCTGATTCGCTTCTGTATTTATATTCAATAGTTACAGCGTCAAAACCAACATTTGGATGATATTTGCTAAGCCGCCCTTGTTTGTCAAAGGTGAAACTGTCACGAAAATATTCACCTCCCTGTTCTATTTCGTTTCTTGTATTCTTTCCATATTCGATTTTATATTCATATGCCCCACCATTGGAATATTCATTCAAACTTGAATAAATATTGGTCACTGTATTTATATGCTTGCTTCCATCTTCGAAGACCCACACGGTAGTTTTCTTAGTCAAATTTCCATCCACATTGAATTCTAAGTAAGTACCGTCTGCATATTTCACGGACCTCACACGGCCGAGCAAATTGTAGCACTTCCATCCCGACATGGGAGGCGTATCTTCAGTTTTAGCTATACCTCCATTTTTTAGAAACAGTTCGTTACTTTGGAGTTTATCATAAAGAAATGTAAACAAAGTACTTCCTCGTTTCAAATTTTCACTGGGTGCTACAGATGAAGTACCATCAACATCGGGTGGATAGTATTCAAAGGATAGCGTGTATTCATTATTCGTATCTTTAAGATCGTAAAGGATAAAGTCTGTGTCATTATTCCCCATACTTCCTCCCCCAAAGTCATATTCCATGTATAGATATTCTTTGTTTTCAAGACTTACAACCTCGGCAGATACGACAGGAGGGTAAGACATGCCCCGCATCAATCCTTTAGAAAGCAAGGGAGACCATTCATTATTATTGACCTTAAGTATATAAACATACACTGAGTCTCCATCACCCTGTCGAGGTCTTTCAAACATTTTCGTGAATAAAAAGTGTACACTATCCAGTTGAATACAGGTATCTGCGTCCATTTGGTAAAATTCGGCAAATGCTTTTTTCCCTCTTTCGATATCTTCGCTTGATGTTGTTTTTTTTGAACAGCCCACTACTAATAGGAGAATTATGAATAAGAGGGCACATTGAGTGAATGTTTTCATGGAATTTACTTTATGGATTTTTACTGATTACTTGTGTCTTTGCTATCATGTCTCCCAGTCTCTTACCTTCTTTGTTCGCTATAACTGCTATAAGTTCAACAAACCATCCCATAAAAGGGATAAGCGCTATTATACTCAGTAGTAATAAAATAAGATTTCTCAAGCAAGATTTTGACTTTGTACAAGGGATATTATTCTTCAGACAAATTACCTGTAATCCTACTATTCTTTTACCAAGACTCTGACCTTGCCCTAAACCATCTTTAATCAGAAAATAAAGGAGTGGGGGCAGTAACACAAATATTATAAACACAATGTACCAGTTGGTTTCAATGTTATCTTTAATATTGCCCTGATTGAAATACAACTCAAGAGCACTGTAATTATTCGTATAATAATAAGGTATAGAAGATATAAGCAATCTTAATGTAATTAGATACGAGAGAATAAAGTAGCCTGTAATTATTAGGATATCTATGAATATCGCTAAGAATCTTTTTCCTAAAGGAGCTTTGATATAATACTCATTATAAATTTCAATAAGAGGTTTTCTGCTTTGCTGTTCTTCAATTTCTTGATATTCTGACATGGCTTTTGATGTTTAGTTAATTTATTTCCGAAATTATATTTTACGCCTCAAAACTGCTGTCTACAAATGTTGATTTGTCTATAAAGAGGGTATTATGATACATCAATTTTTGCTTATTTACTGGAGGACGAATAATAATAGGGGGAATAATAGAAATTTCATTCTGTCTCCCGATTGAAGTATCAGCTGGACTTGTTGTAAAACTCAAAAAAGTGATAGCAAGAATGCAAATTGAAAATAATTTCTTTTTCATATGAATTGATTTTTTAATTAAACTCATATGAATTGGTAATAACCTTGAATATTTGTGACAGCTTTATCTCATTTTTTTTAAATTTGTTCTATAAATAATCTTTGCCTTGCATAACAGATTCTAATTCTATGATTTTATGTCCGCAAAATCCATCTCTTTCGTTGTTTCTATATTCTTTTTATTATTCATCACGCCGATTGAACTAAAAGCTGATGAATACTCTTCAATTACTGATAGATTAGAAAATTCTAAAATTTCATTCGATAAGAAGTATAATTTGTTAGAAGAGATATCCGGATTAGAATTATTGAAACAGCAGAAAGTATTATCCATATTATTAAGGGATGCGAAAAGACAAAAAAAGGATTATACTCTCTGTGAATTATATTCCCGAATCGCTCATAATGATATATTTCTTGGAGATATTAGTCACGCTAAACTAGTTTTGGATTCTGCAACTATATTTTTACAAAAGGCAAACGATAATAATACAATCGCTTTATACCATTATGTATCGGGTGACTATTATAATATGATGTTAGACGAAACAAATGCTCATAAGCATTATTATGAAGCGATTCGCTATTATGAGCAATCGAAGAAAGGCTACTTAAGGGCGATATATATATTACATAATATATCTTTTAGTTATATTCAAAAAAAAGACCTTTCTAATCTGGAAATTGCCCGAAATAGAATGGCTAATATTGTAAGCAAAGCAGACAAAAATTTATCAATAGATGTCGCTTATACACGAGTTCAGGCTTTCTATTATTCTATTCTCTACCAGAATAAGCTAAAAGAATGTTATCTGGATTCGGCTATTATCCTAGATAAGAAAGTAATTGATTTATTTAAATCAGATTTAAAAGAGGAACTTAGACCGGAAGAAATAGCATATAACTATCTTAACCTTGTTGTAAATTCGTTGAAAAAAGAAGAGGTCGACTATAGCCAGTTAGGATCTTTGGTTGATAGTGCTATTAGTTTAGCTTCCCCAACAGATACCGTAATGCAAGTAAACTGCTTATGGGTTAAGGGGCAGATATACAAGGGGCAAAATAGAATAAAAGATGCAGTGGATATTATGAAAGGTCAACTCCAATTAATGAATAATTGGTCTGTCTCCAAAAATCTAGTTATGTATGCAGATTTATATAATAATCTGGCTGAAGTCTGTATGGATTTAAATGAGTATAAAGAAGCCTTTCTATATCAGCAAGAGGAGCTTAAGTACAGAAAACAGATATTGGATAACGAAAAGTATCAAATAATATCTGATATACAGGTCAAATATGAGACAGAAAAAAAAGAAAACCAGATAAAACACCAAGAACAGATAATCTTTTTTTTATCAATTCTTTGTCTGCTAATAGCTATAGGTGCTTTCTTAGCAATTAAATGGAAACGCGTCATTAAGTTGGTAAATTTGAAGCAAAAAACAATTGTGAAGCTACAAAAATCTGAGGCTAAACTACAAATGCAGAATGAAGAAGCGAGAGAGAACATACAAGAGGATCAGAATATTCTCGTAAGGAAAGTTTCTTCTTTAGTTAGAGAAAAATTATTGATTTACCCCGACGATCAGAAAAAATATTTAGACAAACTTGAAACGATAGATAGGGATTCTATCTTTATTCTAAAAAATAGAAACTTTAATGACCTTCGGATACAATACTGCATCTGTTTCGGAATAGGAATGAAAAAAGAACATATATCATTATGTTACAATATTGTAGATCAGACTATACGTAAACATAGATCAACAATTAAAGCAGATTTGGAACTTGAAAAAGATGATGATCTGAATATGTACTTGATTGACTTGTTTAATGGCAACATCTACTGATCGATAGATAAAGTATCTAGTTCGAACACGACATCTGTACTATCCGAAGTTAAAGTATCTCCCTTACTATAAGACGGGCTTTCTGTATTATATATCGGATGTTCAGTATCTTCCGGATTCTTTCCTTTATTCGGAGATATTATTTGGAATAATAAGACTATTGCAGCAACAGCAGAAGCTGCTAAAACCAGATATCGCTTCATAGAGTATTTCTTTTTGATACCTATAGGCTCTTCTTTAGATGACATATCTGTATCTTCATTATCATCTAAAGACTCTGCAATACCTCTTAGGTGATGCAGCCTTTGTTTACAATGATCGCATGCAAGAATATGTTCCTGCATATCAGCCTCTTCATTCCGCGATAATAGATTGGAATAATAGTTCCAAATATCATTATCTGTATATTTACAATTACCGTTTTCCATCTCCTAGTTTTTTACTTATCAAATCTTTAAACCGATCCACCAATGTTTTCTTTACTCGAGAAACGCCTTGTCGAAGATTATCTTCGCATTGTTTCTGTTCTTTCGCAGATAAGTTACTACCATATATATTTTCGGCAAGTTCTTTATAAGATTTTCCATCGGTATGTTGTAGTAAAATATCTATTTTATCATCTATGCCCTTCGATATCGACTCATATATTCCATCAGGTTTATTGAACAAAACATTAACTAACCCCAATTTGATATCTTCCAAATTATTGATATCAATATCAAAAAATGAAAAATTATCTGAAGTCGGTTCTCCCCAATCTGCTGACAATATTTTATCAATATCATTCAAATCTTCAATGTGATTTGTCACAATATTCTTTTTCTTAATGAGATTAGCCAGATTATTCACACTGATTCTCCATATATAATTTCTCAAATGAATGCCGGTTTCGAAATTCGGGGTATTGTTCGAAAGAATCAGATTATATATCTTTTCATTCGATCTTATCCATGCTTCGCTCCTTAAATCATCTTTATTATTAAGTTTATATAGATATTTATATGCAACAACATCTGTAATTTTATAGATAACATATCTGAATACTTTCCATAAATCCCCATCATCTTTTTTAAGTAACTCAAGAAGTACCTCAATATTTATAGGATACCTGAGAGCATATACCGATGCTAGATCGGACTCAATAGATTCAGGAGTATTAAATGTTCGGGATTGATATTTATTCCAATCTATCAACTCGTATATGAAGGTTCGAGAAACAATAAATGCTATTGTATATGGACTAGGGTCTAAGTCCTTATCAATAGTTGCCGATGAATTTGACCGCAATCGCAACCGTTTCAATATATCTTTAGAAATGCGGATAATCCAATCCTTAAAAAGAGCTTCATCCGAAAAGAAAGAATCAATTTTCTGAGCAGTAACATATTCGGAATAGAGAACTTCTATAATTTTCTTTCGCAATTCGGAGAAAGATGATTTCTCTTTTATTTGTCGTAGATCTTTACGCTTACTTATATGTTTAATAATATCAGTTTTGGAAGATAGCAGAGATACTGATAGAAGTTTGTATCTCTCATCCTCTTTCGTTATAATTTCTTTGACACAGTCTTCGAACAGCACTTCCCTTTGATTTTTTATTCCTATCACGAAGATAAGTTAATTTTGGTATATTTGCATATATTATGAGGTTACGTTTTCTTCTATTTTCAGTGTCCTTTTTTTGCTTAACTGGAGCCTATGGACAGATCGACATATTCGCATCAATGGATTCAACATTCAATGCCTATGTAGATAGACTTGATGATGAATTTATTGATTATACAAAAAAAATGGATGAAGACTTTTATAAGTATCTGGAACAAGAATGGACTGCATTTTCTGTATTGGAAGGGACAGAAAGGACAAAACAATCTTCAGATTTAAGAATTACCAATGCGTCATTCACTCCTGACAAAGACGACCTTAGTTATCCTGCCAAATCTCAGAATACACCTTACAATACCATTTCGTTGAACTTTTTCGAGAACAGATTCTCTGTAAGAATAGATCCATTAATAATAATTAAATTAAAATCGTTATCTGAAAGTGAAGTTGCTAAAGGATGGAAAGCCCTTAGCGAATCCGATTTTGTAAGGACAATCTTAGATATACAATCGATAAGAAAACAATTTAATCTGAATGACTGGGCTATCTATTACCTGATCAATGACCTTTCAAATAAATTATTTTCAGAAAATGAAGAAAATAATAAATCACTATTCAACAGTTTTATTTTAACTCATATAGGGTATGATATCAAACTTGGGCGAACTGGGCGGAATACAGATATCGATAAAGGCCGCTTGGTATTACTTATGCCTTTTACGTCAGAAATATTCAACCAAAATCGCATAGATATTCAAAATAAGATATACTACATAGAACCGTTATCAAAGCAAATAACTTTTAAAAAAGATGATAAAATATATTCTTATCAGAAAAATTTCAGTTTAGCGAATAGAGATCTAAATCTGCATATTAAAAGAAACCCCAGTTTAGTATCAACAATTATACAACGAAAAATAAATTCGCCTTATATAGAAATGAATTCACATATAAGGTGTACAAAGGCTTTGGTTGATTTTTATAATACATACCCCAATACCGAACTCTCGGTGTATCTAAATACACCGCTAAGTCTTGAACTAAAAAAATCATTGGATATAGCACTTCAGCCCCTTAAAGTATCACCACAGAATAACACAGAAAAAGTTGATAAATTACTGAAATGGTTTTACCACTCTTTCTCATATAAGGAAGACGCAATCGAGAAGACATTGTTTGCAGAACAAACTCCTTTAGAAAGATATACTGATTGTGAAGACAGGGCAATTTTCTTTGCCCGAATCGCTAAAGAAATTCTCAATTTGGATGTTGTATTGTTTGAGTTTGATAAACATGTTGCGACGGGCATCTACCTCGATAATAAACAGACCGGTTATAATAAAATATTCAAGGGTAAAAAGTATATGATCTGCGACCCGTCTAGCAAAGAATGCAAAGCTGGTTATGTGATGGAGCAACTTGACAAAAATAAAGTCTCCGTAATACCTTTTATTCAATAACTATGCATGTTATCAATCAAAGTTGATGAAAAGAGCGAAGTGCCTTTTCTATTGTTTCGACTTTAACCTCCAGACAAATATAAGTTTTATAAGTTCCCGTCTCTATTTTTATCGTTTCTTCACAGACAATTTTCATATTCGATAGAGATTGTTCTACAGCTATTCGTGTAGCCTCTCTTCGTTTTATTTTCAGCTCTTCTGTCTGGTTTAAGTTGTCAGACTCCTGAAATTTATTGCCAATGGATAAAACTTTCGACTGCACAAGCGCAGCCAAACCGATGCGGGCATCACTCAACGCCTTGGTCTTCGAGTACATTTCGTCGATGCTCTCTCCAACAGCGCTATAAGATATTATATTACTTTCTTTCTCTGTATAACATCGACAAGGATTATTAACCGCTGTATCTTTTGAGGAAGATACAGACTTCGTCTTACAGGAACTAATCGAAATTATTAATAGAATAAAAAAATAATATCTCAATCTTTTCATATCAGGGCTTATTTCTCGCTATTATATATTTGTTCTATTTGATTCGGTGTTATAGCTATATTGTGAAAGCGAATGTTATCGATAATGAAGCTTGAGGCTGTTCTATAATTCGGGAAACCTCCATCTCCTCCAAAATGAATAGGATTTTTTGTAGTTAACTGATAGGTCGGATACGCGACTTTCTTCTCAGACCAAAGACCAGAATCTATATACAAGCTCTGAATGCCTTGTTTAGTCGTATATGTCACCATATGCCACAAGCCATTTTGCAAATCATTTACTCCACTTCCAAAAAGAATTGTTTCTGCTGTACCATTGCCTTTTATTCCAATATTGAAAGCATTATCTTTAACATAAAAATATGGAAGTGATGAAGATTCTTGCGAATCAATCAGAGAAAATATCATTCCTGTTGATATTCCTTTTATCCAGAAAGAAACCGTATATTCATTCAATGTAGTATAACCATCTGTTTTGGCTAATGGATTTGACGGTATTACTAGATATTGCTTTTTTGCCCCCGACAGATTTAGAGCTTTTCCTTTACTATTCGGTGTATCAGTTGTAAACTCCGGATTGTTAACCGTATGAGCATGATTATTGTAATCTGATAGATCCAGTAAATCATTATCAAAATTATAGTAAGTAACTAATCCATCACTGACAATTATATCGCTTGTTTGATTATTAGTTTTATTTACTGTTACCAGAATTTCTTCAGTTCCGGCATCAGAGATTATCAACAATCGGCTTTCAGAGACTCCTTGATTGGTCAATTTACTTCGATCTATTTTAATTGTAATGGATGAACTTGAATTGGCGTTGATAGAACCCTCCGATGGATTGATCTCTGAAATCCATTCACTATCTGTCGAAATAGACCAATTAAGGGTATTTACACCCTTATTCTGTATAGTTAAGACTTTCTGTGTCAAATCAACTCCGAATCCGACTTCTTTATTGTCTACATAAAGATTCCCTTTTCCGGTTTGTAAAGCTATATCGGCTTTAGTTGTTACACCCGGATTAATGGTCGTATATTTTGTATTGGTCTGATATTTTATTTTAGTAACAGATAGAGTATACTGACCTGCTTCGAGCGTATTAAATTCATACCTCCCATCGCTTCCTGTTACAACAGTTTTTCCTCCGGGCGACAGGGTCACTTCTGCTCCTTGTATTGGCTCATTGGTTTCCATATCGGAAACTGTTCCATAAATATTCCCATAGATATCGGGATCTGTCTTGACACATGATATCATCGTTAATATTATAATTAAGGATATTCGGAGCTTATTAAAAATCATAGTATTTCAACTGTATATTTAGAATGCAAGAGAAAGAGATATTCCATTATGCTCAGTGCTGAATGTAGGAGTAAAAGCTATTCGTTTATTAGTCATAGTTCTTTTTTTTCCGTTACTTGCGACAGCATCAACCACATTATATATATAAAGAGCAATAGCACCTCCAATACAGACATTCCGTACTGTTTCGTAATTATCAGCTTTGTCCGTATAATTTTTTATCTTATTTACGTCAAACGTTTCTTTTGCCTTGCGTCGATAACTGGATCTCGTATTTTCTGTTAAGATTATGCCTGTAATCAGTGCGACTTCTCCACCTAATATACTTACTCCTTTTGTAGCAGAACCTTTGTATATTTGTCCATAACCCGGAACCAAAGCCGAACGCCACAAAGCACTCATACCATATTTATAAGAAAAACTTACATGATCGAATAAAGGCTTTTCCAGGTTCTTGCTTACCATATATAAAGTATAGCAATGATATATTGTTTTAGCATCACTAGTTTTCTCGGCTTCCCAGTACTCATCAACCTTTCGAAAATGGACAAAAAGCTCTTCGGAGTCTATTTTGTATTTATAAGAATATTCTTTATTAATAATCTCATTTACATTATCTTCTGTTTGAATAGAAGAAGACGTTGTAATTATCTCACCACTTATTTTAATATTATTAGTTTGATCTATATAGTTTATAAGCTCCTTAAATGCCCCATTACGAGCCGAATCGAGATTATAAGCCTTAGCCGATGATATCTGATAATAGAAGGTATTATTTGAAGGAACAGGCAATTTATCAGATAACCAATCCGGACGTTTTCCATCAGATGGAAAACCTTGGTTCGCCGAATATAGACAAAGTGTTAGACTCCACAAGAAGGTTAATAAAAACAAATAAAAGAATAGTTTCATCTTAGATATTAATGAGAGTACAAATATAGTTAAACTGAATAGAAAATCTAATATTTAAGGTAGTATCTCAATCTTATCAAGATAATATACTTATATACTTCCAAGAAGCACCTTTAGTCTTTTAGACAAGCCCTATATCTCCTGCAATTATACTATACCATTTTGAAAGTTCAGCCTAGTTTCTGTCTTGGCCTTTTTCTCATTGGTTGTTGACTTTGACTCTCTTTTTGCTGTTTATTTTCCTTATTCTCTTTCGATACCCTCGGATCACCCCATGACACTTTGTATTCAGTATCCTCTCTATTTTCTTTCCAGAGGTACGGATATTGAAAATCAATACCACCGCACCACTTAACTTTGGCCTTAGTTCTAAAGCCATTTTCTATGAGTATTTTATCCCTGATGCGCATCTCATACCTGCCATATTTAACAAGCTCATCTGGATTTTCCTTGGACGAAAAAGCTTTGTCCTTTTCATCATTAAGGAATACATAGGAAGAAAAGTTTCCACTGCCATCCTTCTTTTTAAGACCTTCCAGATATATAAAGCCACCCTCTTCCAGAATTAGCCACTGCTCTGGTGTTAATTTAACCCCACCTATAATGTGTACCTCCGGTTTGTTTTCAGTTTGAGATTGTACTTTTGGGGGCTGTTTTTCCTGTATCTGCGGCTCCCTTATTGCCTCTTCCTTTTCTTTCAAAGCATAGCTTTGCTCTCCTTTCGCCTGTTCTTGTAGTAATTTAATATTCTCCTCAAATACCTTTTTTAGCTTTCCGAAGCTGAATTTTCGATCGATTTGTGATCCTTTGAAAGCAATATTGTTATACCGGAACGATACACCTTCAATCTGATTGGTACCCCGTTTGAATTTATATTCAAGCTCAATACCATATCTTTTTAGAGAAAATCGTAGATCGGCAGGAGTTTTACAAGTCGGTAAAACAGCTTTTATCGCATCATAGATATAATACTTCACCTTATCCGGATCATTGAGTTTCTCTCTTTTCACCTGATCCTTTCCCTTGCCATAAGTCAGATTGTATTTATCCTTTAGCTTCTTACAGGTCTTGATATTCCGCTTATAATCGTTATTGACAGATATCAGTTTTAAGTCATTGTTAATACGGTTATACACAATATGCAAATGCTCATTCTCGGTATTATGATGCCTTACAATAATATATTGCGTATTCTTAATACCCATTTCCAACATATACTCCTTAGCCAGTTGTACCATAAAATCATTTGTCATCCGCTCTTTGTCTTCAGGAGCAAACGATATAGGGATATGCCCAACAGGTTGTTTTATCTCTTTTCTACCTGATCGCTGCATCGCAAAACTTCGGATCATATCTTTGGCATTATCAGCCCATACTCCCTCCGCTTCGAGTAGTTCAGCCGTCTCATTCATTACATATTGGACACATCCCTTAAATGACTTTCCTTTTATATTCTTAGCGATCATCCAGCAGCTTTTTGATTCTAGTCGTTATACTTATTACCTCCATCGCCGTATTGGCAAGACCTGATTTATTTGCTTGTCTGGCTATCTGGTTCAGGTTATTAGCCATGCCCGAGAGTTTACGCATCAAATCCAAATCTTCCAGAGAAAAGCGAAGTTTAACACTTCCCTTTAGTACCATTTCTCGAGCATACTGTGTAGCTTTCATACCCAGTTTCTCAGCTTTCTGTTTCACGGACGTAAAATCCTTTTCTGTCAATTTGAGATTGATAGAACAATTCAACTTCTCTTTTTCCTTTTTTGGTCTCCCACGAAGAACCTTTGCTTTCAATTTATTTTCACTTTCCATAGCTTTTCTATTTCATGTTATGGAAAACTATCATATCCTTTTAGCATCTGAGCAAAGCGTAACGGAAACGACCACCGGGAGATACAGTGGAGTCCCCTCCTGCAGCCCGGACTTTTTGCGACCATCGGGAGCAAAATCCGCAGGCTGCCCAGTGCGTGGTCACAGCCCCCTGCAAGGGCAAGGTATGCACGAAGGTTGTCCGAAAATGTGCGTAGCGATTTTCGGGTAACCCGTGCGATTACCTTGCTCCTTTGACGACGAGAAAAAAATAAAGAGGTGGTAGTCTCTTTATTTTTTGAATTGGCGGCAACCGTTAAACACCCTCCGGAACATAAAACCATACATCCCGGACATTTAATTGTTACATCATTTTTAAAAATGCGGCTTAGATAAGAGGCCGCTGATAGTGCTTTTTTACTTTTCATAAGTCTGTTATTTTAATAATACAGACCACGAATTAAATAATAATATTCATTGAAATACAATGCTTTATACGTATTGGATTTATCTGCGGGGACTCGCTGTAAATTACTGTTTCAGACATAAAAATATCGGTGCGAACTGCTTCGATCTGCTATACCGGAAAATCAGGTAAGTTTTCCCTGTCAGTAAATATTGTTTTTTTACAACACATTCGCCGAAACCTGGCATAACCCATCTCTTTTCTGGAGCAAAACAAAGTCTTTCTATGCAATAGAAACGAGTATTATGTGCTGATAAATAAGTTGTTATATATTCGCATCTGAAAGTCAGATAAACTTACAATGTGCAGTTTTTACAGATTAAAAAACAGATTATTTTCAATTTGTATATAAAACACTAAAAATTGGAGGTTGGTAAACCTGCTGTTTTTCCGATAATCTTTCAGATTTGACAAATCGGTAATTATCAAACTTGAAAAGTTGGTCGTTTGGTAATTTGGAAACAGGAAGACTTGAAAATTTTACAACATGAAAGGTTGATCGTTTTAGTATTTTATTGAAAATAAGATGATTTTAAAATCTGATAGTCATCCGTACAACTTTCAATCAAGAAGTAAAAACTGAAAATTTTCTAAATAATAATATGTCTAATTTTAAAACTGTCAATTCGTATGAAACAGAAACCTTTATTTATCGCTTTCTCCACCCAGAAGGGCGGAGTCGGCAAGAGTACCTTCACCGTACTGGCAGCAAGCTACCTTCATTACCAAAAGGGGCTGAATGTTGCCGTGATAGACTGCGACTATCCGCAGTGCAGTGTCTATGAGATGCGTAAACGGGAGATTCGTCAATTGGAGACCAACCTGCATTACCAATCCAAAGCTATTGAGCTGTTCGAATCATTGGGTAAACAAACTTATCCGATTGTCTGTGCCAAGCCCGAAGAGGCTATAACCAGAGCACAAGCATTTTTATCAGAAGAGGTTGCCGCTTATGATGTGGTCTTTTTCGACCTGCCCGGCACCATCAACAACGAGGGTGTGATTACTACTTTTATGGGCATGGATTATGTCTTTGTACCGATGTCTCCTTCCCGGCTCTCGATGGAAAGCACCCTCTCGTTTATTATTCCCGCCAGCGAGTTGATACGGGAACATACGGATATAAACCTCAAATCCATCCACTTATTCTGGAACCGTATCGACGGGCGTATCAAAAAAGAATGGCTCACCCATTACCAAGGCGTTATCCGGGAATTCGGTTTATCCCTGATGCATACAGCCATTCCCCAATCCGTTCGCTACGACAAGGAGCAATCTCTGGAGGGCAGCGATGCCGTCTTTCTCTCCACCATCTTTCCTGCTGATAAGAACCTGATCAAAGGCAGTAACCTGGATCTGCTGGTCGATGAAATACTGGAAATTATTCACTTAAAACCTCTGATCTAATGGCAGCAGATAAAACAACAAATAGATACGAAGACCTGCTCAAATCGGCACATAAAGGAATCGATCTGGATCAGCCTGTACACAAAACAGGGCAGGAAGAAAAAGTAGCAGAGCCTGTAGATACAATACCTGTCGATGTAGTAGCGGATGGTTCAGATCCTGTGAAGATGGAACCGGATGCAAAACCGGATAATCCACCTGCATCAACAACATCGATATCAACAGAACTGCCTTCATCTAAAATTCCCGGAAAGAAAAAACGTAAAACCCAGGATAACTATCAGTATGTGTTTTTTGTACGGGTGGATTTTACCCATCGTAAACCACTTTATATTACGGCTGCCACCCATCGCAGGCTGATGCGTATTGTCCACCTGATGGATGAATCCAAAGCCACGATCAGCAGCTATGTGGAAAATATCATCCTGAACCACCTCGAAACCTTCAGGGAGGATATCGATACTATTTACCGTACAAACAATCTTAATCCGACAGAATAATGGATACATTTATAAAAACACTTGTAGTGATAAATCTGTGGCTATGGACCGGATTGTTTCTGAGCAGTCCATCGCTTCGAAAGGCATTCGTGGATATGCATCGCAGTATGGCATCGGATCTATATGAAGCAGTGAAGAAACAACTGGTAAAGCTATCTGGGATAGCAGCCGGCTTTATATCCCAGAAATTAAGAAAAGCCTCACATTATATCGAAGAGAGCAGCTATGAGCTGCGTGTAAGCGTAGCCCGTTCCCTTGTCAGCAAGGATCTGCTGGAAGCATTGATGCATAAAAACCTTGTCTATGCCATCTCCCGCGCACGGATGATGGATCAGGGAGATTCCGGGGTGATATGGGATGATCTTGAAACAATGGCAAACCTGGCTACCGGAAAAGAGGTTGGAGATGAAGGCCGGAAAATTTCGGTAGAGACAGCTTTTAAACTATGCAATACAGATTTCTTCGAACAACTGATCACCCGTATTCCCCGCGCCCAGGAACGCATCCTGCTGGCACTGGACCGGATAGAAGACAGCAGCCCTTATGAGTCGGTCAGAAATGAAGCATACCGCAAGTTTATAAGACAATAAGCATATTCCGGTAAAGAATTAGGAATAGATAAGATCGGGATAGACAATAAGAATCAGCCCACAGATTAATTTTCGTGGGCTGATTTTCAATTATATTATATGATCTATATGGTATAGAATAAATCCAATGGCAATGCCATCGGCTTCCAAACTGGAGCCACTGGCTACCATCAGGCTGTAAACCAGGAAAACACTACTGAATTAATTCTTTCTTTTGTCCGTCCATTGGTTTACACTTTTTATTGTCAACCATTTTCAGGACAAGACAGAATGTGCAAAGGTGACAAATTACGACAAATAGCGACAAATGACGTCACACAGGAAAAACTTACCATTTAGTAGTATATATTGCGATTGTAAACGAATTTTATTAATTAAAAACGAATTTATATGGAAGTAATAAACATTGAAGCCGGAGCTTTTGAAGCGATGATGAACCGTTTTGAAGCCTTTATCGGGAAAGTGGAAAACCTGTGTGGCGATCATCAGGACAAAGGTCTTCACCGCTGGCTGGATAATCAGGATGTATGCCGGATACTTAACATCTCGAAACGTACCCTGCAAACCTACAGGGATAATGGTACACTGGCTTATACCCAGATTAACCATAAAATATTCTACAAACCTGAAGATGTAGAAGCAGTTATTAACAAATTAAAATCAAAGTAGTATGAGCAATGAAATTATTACAAGAGAAAACGATCGTATAAAAAGATTTTTTAGTTCATTGGACAGGATGCTGGACAAGATCGAAGCCGCGCTGACAGGATGCAAGCCGACACTAAACGGGGAACGTTTTCTGAGCGATCCTGAAGTATCGGACAGGCTAAAGGTCAGTCGAAGAACCTTGCAGGATTACCGCACAACTGGGAAAATACCTTATATCCAATTAGGAGGTAAGGTACTTTATCGGGAAAGCGATATACAGAAGCTATTGGAGGAAAACTACCGTAAAGGATGGCAGTGAACTTCAGATGTGGACTAAGCTAGCCCAAACCCAACTATTTTTTTCTTTTTTATCCGGTAACTTTTACCACACAGCAAGCAATGGTAAATAAGACAAAGCTTTTTCTATTCAGGAAAACCCGTCAGGGCTCCGGCTTTGGTGTTTTACCGGCTTGCTGTTCATTCGTGGACGGATAAATAAGAGGATCATTATTTAATCAATTTTGTTTAATCATGGATAGAAGCAGCATGACAATAGTAATTAACTCTTTATAATAGATTCCATTCGGATAGAAATACTTATTTTTGTTCTAACAAATAAAAAAATGCAGTATGTGGTCTGACTGGAAAGAACAAATCAAACACCAGCCAAAGGTAAGGCACAGTTTATTGTGGGAATATGACCTTTGCAGTTTTGACTGGCAGTATATGCGGGCCCTGGTAGTAGAGCGTGTCATAGAAAGAGGCTGGGATGAGGATTATTATGCCCTATTCGCTCTTTACGGGGGAATGGATGGTGTCAGACGAATCATACGGGATGAAGTATTGATCCTTTCCGATAAAGATATTGCTTTTGTTTGTACTGCTTTTAACTTAAAGAAGGAGGATCTCAAATGTTACATACGCAAACAGTCGAGACAGGCACTTATGAACTCTTAAAATCTATTATGAGTGATACCGTATTCGATCAATTCTCATTGGCCGGAGGTACTGCTTTGTCATTGCTTATCGGACATAGGAAAAGTATTGATCTGGATTTATTTACTGTAGAAGAATTCAACCCTTCATGGCTTGAAAAATACTTGCAGGATAAATATGCTTTCAGAGGCGATTTCAGGGAAGGTTTCAGCCTGAAAGGTGAAGTGAACGGTGTGAAACTGGATTTTATCCGTCACGATTATCCGGATGTAGAAGCTCGAATACAGGATGATGGTATACGTTTATACAGTCTGAAGGATATTGCAGCGATGAAACTATCGGCTATTGCCGACAATGGTACCCGGTTGAAAGACTTTATCGATGTGGCTTATTTATCGGGATATTTATCCCTGAAAGAAATGCTGACGGCATTCGGAACAAAATATCCGCAGACAAACCCCTATCGTGCAGCCAAAGGGCTTAGTTATTATGATGACATCCGTTTTACGGAAAAGATAGACCTTTTGGGTAAAGACTTTAAATGGGAGGATATTACAGCCCGTTTGTCAGCTATGACCCAGGAAGAAAACAAATGTTTTGGTCTGTTGGATAAGGCTGATAAAAAAGAACGGGTTCAAATTCCAAGAAGGAAAAGTCGGGGGATAAGGTGAGTTGTTCGTTTAAATAACATAGGCTGTATCCGGCAATAACGGAAAACTATTAAAAATAAGTGGATATTTTTGTAATATTACAAAACTTAAAAAAATCGGACTTAAAGGGAATAAAAAACTGTAGAATACTTAATTGGCAAGGCTGTTTTAACCTAAAACACAGATAGACAGTAAGGTTCTGCATTGGGTATTATTGGATGAGAACTACCGCAACGCCTTTCGGCTATAAGTCGAAAAAAGGAATACTATAACAATCCGGTCTTATGCAGAGGAAGAGGAGAGCAGCTTTTGTTCCCCTCTTTTTTGTTTGCTGTTGACCTTGGGCAGGCTCTTATATCCTATGCGTCGGATGTCGGCTTCGCATGCTATGTCCCTTTGGCCTTGCAGATGAAGAAAGCCAAGCGTCAAATTTTTAGGAGGGAATACTTTCCCGAAGAGATAACGCAGGGGAAGTATTTTCACCTAAACTCGCAGAGCCTGAATTTGACCGCGTGGCTTATCCATGTATTTTTGCCAAAGGGATATAGTGCGAAGTGAGATACTCTGGATGAAGAGGGTGCAAAATGGGAAACCGGAATTATTGTTTTCTTTTCGGTATGGCAAGTCATAGACGATATTCTGGTAATTACTTTTTCATCTACTCTCATACGGATCAGTTTACATGTATAAATTAAAGAATCTTATCAATTAACTATTTTTTTATCCAGCAACTTCCACTATATGGCAGTAGAGGTAAATAAAACAAAACTTTTCCTGCTAAGGAAAACATGCTCAGGCTTTGGATCGGTCATTTTATTGGATTACAGTTCATTCGTGGAGAGATAAATATGAAAATCAGGACTTAACATTATCAAATGTTACATTATTTTGTTTAATTTTGAATTATTAAGATAAATCTTAATAATTCAAAACATATTATGAAAAATACATTGAAAAGTTGAGTAAAAATAAAAGAATTGTATTTACTTGAAGTTGGAATAGATTATGCTTTTGTTGTTAAAGTCGAAAGTTAAGAGAGTTAATTTCCAATATCATTTAGAAATATTATCTAGATTTTTTAAGTATTTCAATTAATGAATTGCAGAACTGTAGTTTTGGGGAAAATGTTTAAAACCAATAATAAAATGAGAATATGAAGCTTATTTTACTCAATAATAATAGCAAGGTAGCATATGATGATAGTGATCCTAATAATGTGAAGGTATATATTGATGGAAAACTTCACGATTTTAAGGAAAGTTCTGATAACAGAATAGACTATGCTATTGCAACAAAGAGAAATAAATATTCTCAAATATTGAATAATCAATTCGAAAATCTGTTATTACTTACAGGTGCTGGTTCTTCTATTGGTTGGGGGAAAAATGGCAAGCTAGGTAAATCGATGGTTAATTTATGGGACGATGCCGAGGCTCTCTTGTCCACGGAAATTTTCACTAAGCTATTACAAACAATTGGTTACGAAGAGAAGAATGAAGATGGTTCTATAGTTAAGAATTTAGAAAAGGTATTGTCTATGTCAACACCTGCGATCCCTTATGTCTCTAAAACTGATATTGATATTGAAGATTGTGTAAATAAGATTAAAGTTTTTATAAAGGAAGCCTGCCAATTGGATTTGCCTGATAATTCACCTCATATGCTTCTTTTGAACAAGATAACAAAACGCAAAGTTACTTTACCCAGATTTAAGTTATTTACATTGAATTATGACTTGATGTTTGAACAAGCAGCTTGTGAAAGCAATTTTGTAATTATTGATGGTTTTTCATTTTCCCAACCAAGAACTTTCAGTGGACGAAATTATGATTACGATATTGTTTCCAGAAACCAAAGTCGAGTAAAAGAAGAAGATAATTTTATTCAGAAAGTTTTCCATTTATATAAATTACATGGTTCTGTTAACTGGGAAAAACAAGATCATAGAATTGTACAAAAAGAAAATCCAGCCAATCCATTGATGATATACCCACATCAATCGAAGTATGAAAGTTCTTATGAACAACCCTATTTCGAGATGATGTCAAGATTTCAGGCAAATTTAAGAGAGGAAAATGTTTTTCTTATTACAATAGGATTTAGTTTCGGAGATAAGCATATTGTAACAGCTATCATTGAAGCCTTAGAACAAAATCCAAGTTTTCAATTGATGATTATTAATAGAAATATTGATGAAACCAATCAGAATCTAAAACCTTTTATTGAAGCTGCAAGCAAATACTCTAACATATCTATTGTGTCAGAAACATTTGAGGATTTTGCTAAATATTATCCTGATCTGAAATCATATAATCCGGAAGATACGCGACAAATAGTAATTAACATTCCAAAAAGTTAAATATGAGCAATAGTCCATTCAATCATAGTCATTTTCTTGGGTATGTAAATTTTGTATCTCCTGCATTTGTGAAAGTCCATTTCCCATCATCTGTACTGATGAAAACATTTGTACATCATGCGGAGGTCCTACGAGGAGGACTTGTCGGAAATTACATTCTTATTGAAGGTGAAGAAAAGGGATTTCTGGGTAAAATTTTAGAAATATCGTTGCCTGAAAAAGAACGATTAGAATTAAGTGAAAGGACTTTTTCTACAAAGGCTTTTCATCCGGTAGGAAGAATTGAAATTCTTTTATCTTTTGATTTGTTTGACCCGAGTAAAATAGAAAAAGGAATAAACAGTTTGCCGCTTATAGGTTCCAAAGTATTTATTTGTTCTGCCGAATTTCTTGCTACTCATTTTAAGACCTTTGGGATAAAACCTGAGAACATAGAACATTCACCTACATTTAGAATGGGTAATTTAATATATGACAAAAATGTTCCGGTAGACATTTCATTGCAGGCAATTTTTAGCCGTCATTGTGCAGTTGTAGGTACAACAGGGGGTGGTAAAAGTTATACCATAAGTAAATTTATCGAAGGAGTTATAGAAACTGGAGCAAAAGCAATCATATTGGATCCAACAGGAGAATATTCAACATTTGATACTCATTTAAATGTTGACCATTCAGTCTTGATCTCCGAGAGTTATTTTCCATACCAAAATTTGACTATAAATGATTTGTTTGTCCTATTTAGGCCGTCTGGCCAGGTACAACAACCAGTTTTACTAGAGGCGATTAAATCATTAAAAGTAGCACATTGTTTGATGAATAATATTCCTAATAATGGACATAACAATGATGGAACTAATGATACTTTTACATTTAGAGGTCAGCAAGTAATAATAAATAATGGATTAGTTGTAAAACAAAATAATTTTACTGCGCCATATAATAATGCGTACTTCACATATAAGGCTATAATTGAAGATTTCACAATAAATAATTTCAGAATAAATCTACTTCATAGACAAATTGGGAATGAATGTTATCAAATATTTAACGATCGTTGGTCAAACAGTAGAGATGACAGAAATTATGGAAATGCGACAAGCCTAATAATGCGTGTTAATAATGTGATTTCAGACAATGATTACGCAGGAATGTTTGGATTTAATGCACCTACGACAAGTAATCTAATAACTAAGATAAACGATTTTTTAGCAAGTACTGATAAGAATATCTTAAGGATTGGTTTTGAAAATGTACCTTATAATTTTCAGGCAAGGGAAATTTTAGCCAATTCACTGGGGCGGTATCTGTTAAATAAAGCTCGAACAAACGCTTTTAGAGAAAATCCTCTAATTCTTTTTGTAGATGAAGCACATCAGTTTTTAAATAAGAAAGTTAAGGATGAATATTTTGAAAGTACAGAATTAAACGCTTTTGATAACATTGCAAAGGAGAGTCGGAAATATGGTTTGTTTCTATGTTTATCTACGCAGATGCCAAGAGATATACCAGTTGGGACGCTGAGTCAAATGGGAACATTTATTACACATAGGCTGATAAATTATCAAGACAAAGAGGCAATAGGTAGTGCTTGCTCAACGGCGAATAAAGAAACCCTATCCTTCTTACCGTCTCTAGGTTCAGGCGAAGCTATCATTATGGGAGTTGATTTTCCTATGCCTATCTCGGTTAAAGTCGATTTACCTGCAATAACTCCTAAATTTGATACACCTAAATTTAAGAAGTTGATAAATGAATGAGTAAATAAATTATTATGAAAAAATAGTTGGATTCACAATATTACGGTTATCGGTAACATTGTGAACCATCAATGATATTTTTTTTGATAATATGTACAGCATAAATAATTTTTTGTATAGTAACTACTTATAATTACTAGTTTATGTGGGCTGATAACGAAACTTCAGAAGACCTATTAGGCTTCAACGTACATGCTGATTTATTAATAAATATCATTTATGATGAATCTGTTTTGCCGATTACGATAGGGGTTTTTGGTGATTGGGGTAGTGGTAAATCCAGTGTCTTACAAATTGTAAAAGAAGCGTTTGATAAGGATGCTGATAAGGATTCGCTCTGTATATACTTTAATGGTTGGACTTTTGAGGGATATGATGATGCTAAGGCTGCATTACTCAATTCTATTCTTAAGGAATTGGAAGACAACAAAAAAATTCCTGATGCAATAAAGGATACAATAAAGAAAAAAGCAAAGAAACTTCGGAAGTATATTGACTGGATGCGTGGAGCAGGCATGGTTATGAAAAATGTAGCTTTACCTGCCGTTACTGCATATTTTACGGGAGGGCTTAGTTTAGTTCCCTTTGCCATCCAGAAGTTAGCAGAATGGGGCAATAACCCAGAAATAATAATTAAAAAACTTCAATCGGATGAAGGAAAGGAAATATTTAAATCTTTTATAAAAGAAGGGAAAGAGAATGATAAAAACATTACAAATGCAGTCGCTGAATTTAGAAAAGATTTTTCAGAACTCTTAGATGCGACAAATTTCAAACGGTTAGTTGTAATTATTGATGATTTAGATAGATGTAGTCCTGAAAGAATTATTGAAAATCTTGAAGCAATTAAACTTTTCCTGAATGTCCCCAAAACTGCATTTGTCATCGGAGCAGATCCTCGAATAGTTAAATATGCTATTGAATATAAGTATAAAAACAATAAAGAAATAGAGGACGATAATAACAGGATTATTATTGATTATTTAGAGAAATTAATTCAGCTTCCTTATTCTTTACCAAGACTTTCAGAATCAGAAGTTGAAACTTATATATCAATGCTTATCTGTAAAAAAGAAATTGGTGATGATAAATTCAAAAAAGTACTGGACGAATTTAAGAAATATAGATCAACAAATAAATATTCTGCATTTGGATTGTCGAATTTTGAGAAAATATTAGAAGACAATGATTTCAGAAAGGTAAAAGATAATGTAATAACAATACCTTCTCTAGTACCCTTAATTACAAATAGCTTGTATGGAAATCCCCGGCAGATTAAACGGTTTCTAAACACCTATACTATTAGGAAAAGGCTCGCAGAAGTGGCAACCTTACAGAATTTTGATGATGCTGTTCTAGCAAAACTGATGATACTTGAATATTCTGAACCTAAGTTATTTAAAAAATTATTTGAATGGCAGATTATTCAAGATGGAATACCTAAAGAAATTATAGAAATAGAAACTCTATGCAAAGAGAAAGGAATTGAAGATATTATTTCTGAAATGAAAGAATCATATTTTAAAGAATGGAATAAGCCCAAAATAATAAAGTGGTTTCAAATTGAGCCTTTATTATCAGGAGTTGATCTACGAGATTACTATTGGATTGCTCGGGATAAATTAGAAAACTCTATCACTGCAACGAGTATGATTCCACCTATAATAAGAGCGTTTTTCAATGAATTATTACCAGATAATATGACATCAACGGTTACAAGATCTTTAATTTCTGAAAAATTCCAGACATTTAATGATGTTGAAAAAGAAGCATTTTTCAATCTTTTATCCTCTAATTTAAAGAGGAATCCTCAGCAAAAACGATTATATGATATTTTCAATGTAATGACAGAAGCTAAAATTGACAATACAGTTTATCATTATATAGAAGCCCTTAAAATAATCAGTGTATCGGATATTGAGCCTGCGGTTGCTATAAGATTAGCAGATTTTAAATCAGAACCGATAATAGGTGAATTTTTAAATGATTATTTCAAGGATGGAAAATCCAAAGCAAGCAAAGCATTTAATCTAAAAAAATAGACATGGGAACATCTAAATCATTTTCTGATGTAAAACACACAATGATCCCGAATTGGGGTGTACTTAGTTCCTCGCTAACTTCAAATTGTGATTCTTCAGTTCTTTCAACTCAGAAGCTACAGAATATAATGGGACATTTTGTTTCAGCATTGAGTGGAGCCTCAACTGGTGGACGTGGTGGTTCAAAAGCTGGTGGAAGAAGTAGTATCAGAACAGCAAAGAAAATAGGAGGAGTCTTTTCTAAATTTATCAGCTCTGGTAATAATATTAGGCAGACTCTCGAATTTACAGGGTTAACTGATATTGAGAACAAAACAGTTGAAGATATTATTAATCATTTAATTGAGTACTGTTCGGGCAGTGCGACATCAATTGATGATAATGCAGCAAAAGAGGCTACAAGATTATTATTCGAAGAATTAATGGGGCAGGCAGAATCTATTGATGAAGTACAAGCCTTATTACAAGAGACTTTTACAACGAATACCTTGGAAGATGTTATAATAAAGTATTTCGGGTATTATATTAATGAGCTTTTATCAAAATGGTTTTATGAAAATTTGATAAAGAACAAGAGTGAGAATGATTGTAATAATCTTTTCGGACAAATAAAAAATTTCATAGTGGAAAGAGTTGAGGATATTCATAAAAAAAATCCTCTTCAAAATGTAGATTGGAGTTCTGATGAAGCCGATAGGCTAATAAAAAATATTCAACAAGATGTTCTAACCGTATTTGAATAGTTATGAGAGTAAGCGTAGTTATAGATAATGCAGATTATGGCAAATTTGCAGATTTGCAGCTTTGTTACACAGACAATGATGTGGAAAGAAAGGTTCCTCTATCTTTTTTAGGCTATGAAAGAGTATTTGATTTTACGACTGATTTCACATCTGTAAAATTTGATTTCTTTCTTATATCGGCAATAGTTTACGGAGTTGATAATTTATTGAGTCGAGCTATTTATTCGAATGATGGTTGGACGAGAGATATTGAAGTCGAATTTCCAGTCAATAATATAGATATTTGGACTGGTAAAGAATATAAACTAAAACGAATATTAGATTTTTTGACAGGAGATAACTGGCTTGTTCGTTTTAGACAAAATATACAAGATACACTTTATTATCCACGTCCTTTGTCTAGAAGAAGGAAAAATCCACCGGCCTATGTAATAGATTCAATTAAATCAGTAAGTCTTTTTTCTGGAGGATTAGATTCTTTAATAGGTGTTATTGATGAATTAGAAAAGCTAGAAGATAGTGAAAGAATACTTTTGCTCTCTCATTTTGATTCAAAATCTCCGGGACCAAATGGAGACCAGAATAAGTTGTTCAGACATTTAATAACTAAATATCCGAATAAAATATATTGGATACAATCAAAATTGGCACTGTCTAGAAAAGATATAGAAGGAAACAAAATAGTAATAGAAAACAACTACCGTAGTCGTTCCCTGTTTTTCATTGGTTTAGGTTGTTATTTGTCTCCAATTGATGAGTTGATAATCCCTGAAAATGGAACGATTTCAATTAACTATCCCCTTACTCCATCAAGAGTGAGTTCTTTGAGTACAAGAACAACTCATCCCTATGTTTTAAAGAATACTCAAGAACTACTTACTGAATTAGGCTTATTCACTAGAATACATAATCCATATACATTTAAGACCAAAGGAGAAATGTTTCTTGAATGTTCAAATCTCAAATTTCTAAAAATTATTTTTCAAGATTCGGTTTCTTGTGGAAAAAGAGGAAGACGGCAATACCATTTTGATAATCCTAGCGAGATGCACAATTGTGGACGATGTATGCCTTGTATATATAGACGAGCTGCATTGAATAAGGCTGGCTTAGACAATGAAAACCACTATGGGAATTTTATTACTAAAGTTATAACTATGGGGAATAATGATTTACCTGCCCTATTCAGCTATTTAAAGAAAAACATTTCATTAGAAAAAATGAAAAGAGATTTATTAGTTAATGGTAATATAGATCTTAGTGACCTTACTGAATATGCAGAAATGGTATTAAGATCAAAACAAGAAGTCCTACAACTATTTAGAGATAAGGGAAATGAATTTGTGAAAATAGAGTTGAATTTGAGATGATTATTGACACACACTGCCATATAGATTTATATCCCAACCCGAGAAAAGTTTTACAAGATTCTGTCATAGCTAATATTACGGTATTAGCTATGACTAATCTTCCAAGCCATTTTGAAATGGGATATCCATATTTTCAGTCATTAAAAAAAATCCGATTAGCATTAGGTATGCACCCCTTAATGGCAGATTTACACGCAAAGGAATTTGATTTATTTCTGAAAAATATTAGTAGAACATCATATATCGGAGAAATTGGTTTGGATTTTTCTAAAGAAGGTATATCTACCAAAGATATTCAAATAGAAACTTTTTCTAAAATACTACAGATTGTTTCAGAACAAAAAAAAATTTTAAGTATTCATTCCAGAAAGGCTGAAAAAGAAGTTTTAGATCTTTTGATAAAAAATAATATACAATCTGCAATTTTCCATTGGTATTCTGGAGGATTGAATCTTATAGATTCGATTGTAGAGGCTGGTTATTTCTTCTCAATCAATCCTGCAATGGTAAAATCTATGTCAGGCAGAAAGATAATATCTAAAATACCAAAACATTATATATTGACAGAAACGGATGGACCATTTGTGGAAGTGAGAAATCTACCTTTAAAACCAGGTGAAATATCTTCAGTAATTAATTATTTAGTTCAAGAATGGAATATTACCAATTGCGATGTTGAAAATATTATCTCATCTAACTTCTCACGATTAATGAGTTATTTGAAATAATAATGAACTTCTTAGATAACAAATAGGTAATATAGATTTATTAAAAAGAGAGTTAGCTAATAATGAAGAGACAATTCTTAATTATATAATCAGAATAAGACTCCAATAAGATATTGTAAAGCTAGTTTCTTGAGAGAATAAAACCTTATATAGATTCCTATATTGACTTGATTAGGAGTGTATAGTGTATTTACATCTTGGGTAATTGCTACAACCCTTAAATTGCCCAAACTTTCCATTACGCAGAACTAAGATTTTTCCACAACGAGGACATCTATTTTGCTCAACAGCTTTTTCTCTTTCTTTAATTCTCTTTTTTATCGATCTAATATGTTGACTATTATCATATATTTCTTTTGTATTGGCGGAATATATAATATTCGTAATCTCATCTTTTTCTCTTTCGGTAAGTATTACCTCTCTGTGTTTTCTAATTTCTTTCAAAAGGTTTGTTGAATATATTACGCAAGAGTCTGTTTGAGTTTTAATAGTTGCTTTGGTCGAAAAAACCACAATTGGAATAAATTTGACATTTGAATATTCTCTAAGAGTATGCTTTAGGGACTGTATGTGACTGTAATTCTGGAGGATCGGGTTATAAAACTTATTTTTATATTTATATATGACTTGAGTCCAATAATCAGAATTCTCACCTCCAAGAATCCACCCTTTATAATTCTTTGTTTCTATAATAAATATTCCAAAATCAGAGATGACAAGATGATCTATTTGAGAAGTTCTCCCATTGATATTTAATACAACATTATTGATTACCTTATATTGAGATTTTTCTAGTTTTGTTAATATTATAGCTGTAATTTTCTCTCCAATATATCCTCTAATTTTATGATGTAAAAGCTTATTCGCTAACCAATAAATAGAAATAAAAGTTAACAATATCCACAAATATCCAGATTCAGTTAGGTGATTCAACATAATTATCTATACGATGCTATTTATTGTAAACAGGAAGTACTAGCAAATGTATAAAATTATTCAGAAATCCAACTAATGTATAAAGAATCTCCAATATAAGTATAAGCTCAAACTTAATATTTTTTCTTTTTGTAACTGGTAAACATCTCTTTAACAGAAGGCTAATGAATAACCCAAGTCTATTTTGATAAATACTCTTTTGCATTTTGAAAAGGAAGATTTGTCAAAATACGTTGTTTAGTTTTGGTGTTTTATAACCTTCTCTATTTTTGTATTCAGATGAAAAATGAAATCGTTAAAATCTAAAACAACCCTGGAGTATATTCTTTTATATATTTGGGATTTCTATCCAATACGTATGATAGACTCTAAGAAAAGGGCGGAAAGCTTTCTCCAATTTCGTTATTTAAGCTAAAAAAGACCAATACCTAATTTTTAGTATATCGGTCTTTTCATTTCTTGGGATAGCCTTAATACATTGTTCATGTATTGTTCTGATTATCTCCTGAAAAAAATTATAAATTGGCTAATTCCGCTCCGGCTTTGAATTTAGCTGATTTCTTGGCCGGAATATTTATTATAGCCTTTGTCTGGGGATTAATACCTTTTCTTGCAGCTCTCTCAGATACAGAAAATGTACCGAAGCCGACAAGGGCTACTTTCTCTCCTTTTTTTACTTCTTGCGTGATAGATTCAATAACGGCTTCTAGCGCTTTTTTTGCATCTGCCTTGTTCAATCCAGATTTTGCTGCAACAGCATCAACTAATTCCGATTTATTCATAATTAAAGATTTAAATAAATATTATATTTGGTTTGTATAAGAATTTAATAAAGATAAATCATTTTGATCTGTTAGATGACTCTTTCCTGCTATATTTTCTTATTATTAAAAAAAAGAAGCCATGCCTAATTTATTATACGATATAGTTGGTGCTTATTTCAATTGAGCGAAAAGTTCTTATATAAACAGGAAATTGCGGGAATCAATTCCCTACTTGGCGAGGTCTTTGCTCTTTGTGTCATACTCTTCCGAAACATCTCAGCATTTTTTGATTGAACCCTGAAAGCAAGAGCGATAATCATTTCTAAACCATAGTATTCGGGATAGATTTTTTGACCATCAGCGATACAACTCATTGTATAATCCCCTTCGGCAATACCCGCTTTTTCAATAGCTCGGATATGCCGTTTTGCCGTCCGGTAGTAAATGCCAAACAAATCTGCAATTTCAGAAACACTCATTCTCACATGACCTGAAACAATAACTATTCCATTATCTGTCATTGTAATTATTTCTCTTCTTTCTCTCTTCATGGCTGGCCTATATTATTATTGCGGTTTGAACTGCTGTATTTTGCATTGTTTTTCTTCGTTTGATTAGCTTATCCATATCTTGCGATATTTTCTGCTCTGTAATCTGTGCATATACCTGAGTCGTATTGATGTTTGCATGTCCCATCATTTTAGCTACGCTCTCTATCGAAACACCTGCTGAAAGCAACAAAGTCCCGAAACTATGTCGGCTTTGATGGTAGGAGAGATTCTCTTTCAGGTCTATTAATGTTCCTATCTGGTTTATCTCGTACCAGATTTTATCACGGACAGGTAACGGAAACACGGGACTACTTTCATCTGTGGTATTGTATAACATAAGAATTTGCTCCGCTATCGGATGCAGGGGTATAAATGCCTCGACATTGGTCTTTACCCTGCGTTTTCGGATATAAAGCCTACCTTCTGCCGTTTTACCTATATGGTGCGGATACAATCCGTATATATCTACATAAGCTAATCCGGTCAATGTTGAGAAGATAAAAGCCCTGCGCACCAGCTCCAACCGTTCTTCGGGCATGGGTGTTTCCAGCAGCCGTTTAAAATCATCTTTGCTTATGTGTTTGTGCTTGGGTGGTTCTTTCTTTTCATACCTCACCTCTTCCAACGGATTACTTCTTAATACTTCCTGATCGATGGCAATATAAATAAGCCTGTTGAGCCAGGTGATACATTTATTGATATAACCCGATTTGCGTTCTCCTATGGTTTTCAAATAGAGTTTGAATGATTCGCCAAACTCTTCGGTAATATCAGAGAAGGCAATATCCTTCATCCCTCTGGAGCATAGGAACTCTTTCAGGTTCCGTTGTGATATTCCCGATTGTCGGTAGCTGGTTGTGGAGTTTATTTCGATGGAGCGAAGTCGCAGGCGTTCACGTTCCACGTCTCCTGCCTGTAAGAGCATGGTTGGGATAGAGTTAACCCCAATGATAGTGTTTTTTAATAGCTCTGCGCTGATAACTCCCTGTTCTCTCAATATATGATTGTAGGTGTTCTCGATACGGTTACGATAGGTTATAAGCTTATTATTTTCCCTTTCTATTTTAATGGTTCCTTTCCTTGTATTCCAATCTTCAGGACTGCAATAGATACCTGTGGTTATGACTGTTTGTTTGCCGTCTATACTGATCCGGCACAGAATAGCTGTTGTGCCATCTGCCTTAATTTTGTTTTTATTGATGTAAAACAATATTTTGAATGTTGATCTCATAATTATATATTTTTGAATGATTTTGTTTTGATACAAGTAAGAAAAGCATTTAATGATATGTATTCAAACAGATCTATCAATAAATAAAATCCTTAACCGATAATAAAAAGAGCGACCTTGACTTTATAGAACTAATTGTAAATCTCTGGTTACTTCAATAAATTTATCCATATCCTCGAAAAGCTTTTTAGGAGTAACACGGGCATAGACCTGAGTCGTTTTGATGTTGCTGTGCCCGAGCATCCTACTGATTGTTTCTATCGGGACTCCCTCTTCGAGCGTAATTAAACTGGCAAAGCTATGTCTTCCTGAATGATAGGAGATTGGCTGCTTTATATCTGCCATAACACGTAATCCCCGCATATTTAATTGTACCACTTCTGCTGATTGTATCGGGAACAATGTTTCTCTGTCCTCGTCTTTATATTTTTCAAGCAGAGTGATGGCTTCGGGCAATAATTTGACACGAGCCTGAAAGTCTGTTTTCTTTCTGCGGTATTTAAGCCAAAGGTTATTTTCTTCGTCGGTGAACAGATTTTCTTCTGTTATGCGGACTATATCCGCATAAGAAGTACCGGTATAGCAAGCGAAGAGAAATAAATCACGGGTAAGCAGATGCGAATGACGGTTGGGAGCAATCTCCAAGTCACGGATTTTTTCAAAACTTTCCCTGCTTAATGCTTTGGGAGTGGCTTCTTTTTGTTTGGGTAGTTTGTAATGGGCAAAATGCAGTTTCTCGGAAATGCCTTCTTTGAAAGCAATCTTACACATCTTTTTCAGGATAGCCAGATAGTGGCGAACGGTATCCATTGAATAGCCCTGTTCCAGAAGAACGAAGTCCTGATACTCCCGGATGAACAGCTCGTTCAACTGCCCGAAAGCGATATCTTTGGTCTTGAACTTCTTTTTGATGAATTTGCCTAATGAACGGTGGGTGTACACATAACCGCTTAAGGTGGTCGGGGCAACATCTATTCCGATACGTGCTCGTAGCCCTTGCATATGCCTGTCAAGAAGTGCAAGCAGGGTTGTTTGTGCTCCCATACTTCCCTGAAACAGATTTTTGACTGATTCGGCATCGAAAGATTGGTTACGTTCTATGAGTGTATCATAAGCCGAATGCACAGCAAGCAATAGTTTCTCTATTTTTGCATTGGTTACTACTGCTTCACGGCTTTTACCATCCAGACGACTTTCGCGGGGATTCCACAACCCGGGAGTACAGGAAAGTTTCAGGCTGAATTGGGACATGGACCTTCCGATAGTGATTCTTCCCATGATGGGAGTTTTGCCTAATTTATCAGGACTGCTTTTTTTCAGGTAAAGTAAAACCTTGAATTTTTCTTGTTTCATACACTTATAATTTTGTGGGCTTTGCCGGAAGGCAAAGTTACCGATTATATAAGTGCTCTTTGTTATGCAAAATGCTGTGAATCAGAACATACGAACCCTAACTATATTTCTCCAATCAACTACGAGTTACCTATTCCGATTCGGTAATTATTGAGGTAACGGATTGGTAATTCAAATACTGCTGTATTTGGCAATATCCTGCTTTTTAACAAAACAGCAAATTAGAGCAATTCATTTAATTATAAACGAGTTACGTTTTATTCGCTGTGTTTCGCTAGTTACCGTTTCTCCTGTTATTACTCATGTGGCCCGACATACAGCGGCGACCATTGTATTTTTAGCGAATAAAGTATCGTTGGAAAATGTAGCGAAGATATTAGGTCATTCGAATGTCCGCACGACCCAGCATTATGCAAAAGTGTTGGATAGTTCTATTATGAGAGATATTCAAGAGGTAGATAAGAAATTCTCGCTCTAAGTTTCTTTTCTTTCATCTGAACACGAAGATATATCAAGAGAATAATTCAGCAAGGTCTAGCTCTCCGAGTTTACTCAAAGAATCTTCCTTTTTTCAAAAGTGTATTCTTTGGTAAAACCTTGCTTTTATTATTCTCTTTTTAAATGAGTGGTTTATCAGTTGAAAAGAAAAATAATATCAGTCATTCATATATTGGTTCTGCATAATCTTTTCATTAGGATCCTTTTTTGTTAAGTTAAGTTGCCTACAGTTCTATTTTTTTGAATAAATCTAACTCTTAATAGATATTATTATAAGATATTCATAATCTTAATCCAATCGTTTACCCGTTCAAAATTAAAACCATGTGTATATACATTGTGAGGTTGGGTAAATAAGATTTTTCGCCCGGGAAAAAGGCGAAGGTTTTTTGGATGATCATCAATCATAATATCTCCCTGAATATTTTCTTTGCTTCCACAAAAAATCATTTGTTTCCATGAGATAAATGGGAAATACTCAGACAGCCATGCCCGTTTATCATTCAGGCTATTCGTGAATTCTGTTGCAGACGATACAATAAGAACCGTATATTTATTATTTAGATAATTAAGTCCTTCTATACAATTTTCGATGGGAGGCACGGTTCTAAAAAAGCCTGGTTTATTTACATCCTCCTTAAATGAGGGAAAGGCAAACTCTTCCAATTTACCATATATCTCATCCAAAACTATCTGCTTTCCCGAACGTTCATATTCAAACGTAATAAACTGAGTATATACATCGGCCAATACCCCATCCATGTCTACTAAAATCCGCTGATCCATTTTTTTGTTTTTTTAATTGTTTAACAGTTTCTATCCTAAAAAATAAGCGAGTTAGATATGATTTATCAATGCGGTTATTTTTACAGAATAATGAATTTAGCGCAATCAGAAGTATATATTCAGCACAATATCGCATTTAGATAAAAGATACCTCACTATTTACTTTGTTTTGCTAATAAATATAGCTAATATTGCAATATTATGCAATATTAATAATGCGGAATTATGCTGAAAGAAGAAAGGCAGGAATATATCTTGAGCCGTATAGTTAAGGATAGCCGAATTTATGTTNNATCTGAGTGAGGAGCTTGGCGTTTCGGATGACACATTGAGGCGAGACTTGGCTGAGCTGGAGGATAAAGGATTATTGACCAAAGTACACGGAGGAGCTATTCCCAAATCGGGTATTTCCATAAAATTTACTGAACGTCTCAATACTGCTGTTACAGTAAAGCAGCAAATGGCAGCAAAGGTTATACCTCTATTCAAAGAAGGAGATGTTATTTTAATAGATGGTGGTACATCAAATATGGAAGTTGCTCGACAGATTCCCCGAGATCTGAAGCTGACAATATACACAAATAGTTTTCCTATTATTAATACTCTATTTGATTACCCTAATCTGGATTTGATTTTCTTAGGAGGAAAGGTTTTCTCATCATCCCAGGTTACCTTAGGCATAACAGTTTATCAGGATTTACAAATGGTACAACCGGATTGGGCTATTATAGGAGCAAGTGATATTCACCCGGAAAAAGGTTTAACCGGCCCTGACAGAGAGGAGGCTATGATAAAACGAGCTATGATAGAGCGGGGAAAAAAATGTATTGTTATTGCTGATAGTGATAAGCTAAATACAGCAAGGATATATCACATTGCGTCTATAGCCGATATTGATTATATTGTTACAGAGGATAGTAAAATCGACTATATCAAACAAAACTGGACTAAATATCCTAATGACGTCATATAAATTACTATTATGAGAGTTTTTTTTCGTAAACTAAGAGTTCTTCTTTAGGTTTAATGGCCAAAGTAGAGTCTGAGAGATAGCTTAAATAGGTGTCTAATGAACAATATCAAAAGTTGATTGCTTAATTATTATAGTATTTTGTGTGTCTTTATGAAATAGGTTATTATTTTGATTAAATTCGATCTACGTATCAATACATTCTATCAACTTATTTACATGCAACATAGCATGATACTTTTAAGAAATTGATCAAAAGTACCAATATGTATCTATAATTAATGCACTATACTAATCGTCTAATAGCTTCACCTAATTTTTTGAACCCATCTGCAATTTCTGTTTCGTTTGTTTGTGCAATACAAATTCTGATATAGTTGTTTTCCTGTGAATGATGAAAAAACGTATCTCCATCAAGAACCATTATTCCAAAATCGGAGAAGTAATTTTCTGGATTCTCTATCTTTAGAGTTAATAGCCTGATCCAGATCAGACATCCGCCATTGGGTTCTATCCATTCAATTTTATCTTTCGGGAGATATTGTTTTATCGCATTTACAGCAATATTCATTTTCTTTTTTAGCAGCCGTCTTGTTTTTCGTAAGTGTAACTCAAAAGCTCCGCTCTTAATAAAATGATAAAGGAAGATATGGATAATTGAGTTTGTAGACACTTCAAAGACCGACTTTAGTACAGTGAGTTTCTTAATGCACTCTGATGTACTGGCAATCCAACCTATTCGTAATGCAGGAGCCATGATCTTAGAAAATGTACCTAAATAAATAACTTGCCCTCTCTTATCCAATGCCTTTAGAGGGACAAAAGGCCTCCTTGTGTAGCTCATTTCTTCCTCAGTCCCATTTTCTATAATAAGACAATTGTATTCAGAACAAATATTCAAAAATTCTTCCCGTTTATCCTGAGACATTGAAATACCTGTTGGGTTTTGATAAGTTGGCATAGTATAAATGAAACGGATCTCCCTCTCATTCAACTGTTTTGTAAGTAAATCCAAATCCATCCCGTTACTTAAAACAGGAATCTTAATTATACTCAATCTAAATACTTTAGCCATTTGAAGAACAATCGGATCACAAGTATTTTCAACGACTATATAATCCCCTTGTTTCGAAAATGCCTGAAAGACTAATTGTAAAGATTGCAAGGAACTATTGGTAATCAATATATTCTGATCTTCTATTGAAACATAGTCTGATCTCATTATATCAATTATCGCTGACCTTAGAGGCTGATACCCTCTGATATTTAGATATTTAGGGAGATCTACCTGAGCCTTATAGAATGTATCTCTTATGCACCTTTTTATATACAGATCATCTAAAACACTTGTGTCAGGGTATAGTTCAGCAAAATTGATTTTGTCTGTTTCTGTACGCTCACCATTTTCAAGTGCACATATTATTGAATCATAAGGTAATGCTATTGTTTCTTTGTATAAAAGATCCAGATCAGAAGTATTATTGTATAATTTATCTGAAACTAATTTATCTGAAAGCCTTTTTCTAACAATAGTATAAGAACCTGGAGAACTTTCTGTATATCCATTTATCATTAATTCATTATAGGCTTTGGTTACCGTACTTCTGTTTACGCCTAATATTCTACCCAGTTCTCTTGAAGATGGTAATCTATCCCCATTTTTCAGGGTATTGCTTTCAATCAGGTCCTTTACCTGATCATAGATTTGTAAAAAAACAGGTCTTTTTATATTATGATTAATCTTCTGTAGCATAACTCTAAAATTGGATGACTAAAATTAGTGATAAATTGGATGGTTCTATTCGTTTAATTCTTAATTATTTTTGTCATGTAAATAATAATTGGGTTTGGGAAATGGAGCAAACGACAAACATAAAAGAACTTGAAAACAAAAATATTCCACGTCTTTTTTGGCAATATGCAATACCTGCAATTATCGGAACAATAGCTAATTCTCTTTATAATGTGATTGACCGTATATTTATTGGTCTATGGGTCGGTGACAATGCCATCTCTGCAATTGGATTGGTACTCCCTATTATGAATATAACCAGCTCAATGGGAATATTGGTTGGTATTGGATCAGCTACTCGAGTATCTATATACTTAGGAAAAAAAGATATATCTACAGCCGAAAAGATAGCAGGAACCGCCTTCTTATTGGCTCTTATTTTAAGTGGGGCTATAATATTAGGCATGTTGTCCTTCTTGGATCCAATACTTAGGTATGCAGGAGCCAGTAATGAAACACTTCCATATGCCCGTGATTTTCTACAAATATACATGCCTGGAACCCTTTTTCTTTCCATTGGGTTTACTTTTAATTGTATAATCAGAGCATCTGGTTATCCACGAAAAGCAATGATTGCAATACTAATTAGTGTCTTTTCCAATATAATATTGGCACCCATCTTTATACATACTTTGGGCTGGGGTATAAAGGGTGCAGCAATGGCTACAAGTCTGTCAATATTCTTCTATTTCATATTTGTAATACAACATTTCTTGAATTCCAAGAGCTTTATAAAGTTACGAATAAAGAGCATGGGTTTATCACGAAAAATAATAGAATCAATTTTTTCAATTGGATTTTCACCATTTATAATGCAGCTCGTATCTTCAGCGGTTATCTTTTTTGTCATTCATCAATTGAGATTATCTTTAGGAAACGACACCCATGGTGGGGATATGGCTATCGGGTCATACACCATTGCAAATACACTATTGACTCTAATTACCATGGTCGTTATAGGTTTAACACAAGGCATGCAACCGATTGTCGGATACAATTATGGGGCAAGGAATTTTAATCGGGTAAAAGAAACTGTTGTATATACAATAAAAGTTGGAGTTATAACTACAACATGTGGTTTTATATTGGGCTTATTCTTTCCTGATTTCCTAGTTGGTTTTTTCAGTCCGGGACCAATGTTGGCTGCATATTCTGTGAATGCATTACGGTATCTTGTTGTTTGTCTGCCGTTAGTTGGTTTTCAAATTGTAGCTATTAACTTCTTTCAATGTATTGGTCATGCAGGGAAATCGGTATTGCTTAGCCTATCCCGACAGGTATTGTTCCTTGTGCCAGCTTTATACATATTACCTCGATATATGGGTGTAGATGGTGTTTGGTTGTCCATCCCAATTGCTGATTTTTTAGCTACAGTCATAGCTTTTATTTTGTTTTCAATACAGATAAAAGTATTGAAGAAAGAAATGGTCAGTTGATATCTTATATCCAATCAGTATATGCAATACAGTTTCTTAGGCAAACATAAAATGATATACAAGGTGTAACAACCTCGGTTAAACCTTAGATTGTTAATATTATGTGGGATATTTTTCAAACTAAGCTATTTGTAATATTATCAAAAGAGGCTTCAACTGAAGAAATGGATATTGTCCTAAAAACAGCCTATCGCGAATTCGTTGAAAAATTAATCAACTATCTGGATAATGAGTATGACAATATCAAGCGCATCCGTATGCTTAATCTAATATACATTGAATTTGATATGATAAAGGCCTTGGAAATTTCATATGGGGCAAAGAAAGATGTTTTGAAGATAATCTACTCCGACAAAATTTTATCATTTGTGAGTAAAGAATCAGACCTAATATACAGGCAGATGGAGTACCCGAAGTACTTTATAAATATTGAAGCTACTTGGAAATCTCCACTATTTCTGAATCCAAATGTGGTAAATCTGGTAGATGTAATGGAAAATATCTGCGGATATTATTACATGAATGGAGTTACAACCAGAGATGGAACAAAAATATCACTCAATCTCCTGACACGAACATTCGAAAAATTCTTCAATCTAAAAATACCTGATGTATATAAAAAAAGAGATGAAGTTATTCAACGAAAGAGTAATAAACTAACTGGATTCTTAGATAGAATGAGAACTGCGATTATCAGGGAAAGTAAAAATCAAGGATATACAACTTAGTATATGTTTGATATACTAGTTGTTACAAGTTATTTAGAGGGGAGTAGATGATCTACTCCCCTAATTTTATATCCTGCAAAGCCTGACATTTGCTTTACCAATCGATTGGAATTAATCAGAATATTAATTTCAAAAAACAAAGAATTATGTATTTAGACAATGAAGACTTTACCCAATGGATGGAAAAGCTCAACAAGAAGCTCACAACTATAGGTAGCGATTTGAGAGCAGTAATCGCAACAGGTGAAGCATTTACCAATGATGATAAATTATTGGATAATCAAGACCTCGCCTTTCTTCTTAAAGTATCATATCGAACACTCCAAAGATACCGGGATAGTGGTCAACTTCGATATTTCCTCGTCAGGCGAAAGACATTTTATCGTATGGCTGATGTTGGAAAATCCAGTGTTAAT